>JASLBL010000669.1 GCA_030146615.1 Actinomycetes bacterium | reverse complement strand
ATGGGCCGGCCCGGCCAGCCCGAGGAGGTCGCGCCCTGTTATCTGTTCTTGGCCAGCGACGACGCTTCCTACCTGGCCGGGCAGGTCCTGCACCCCAACGGCGGCAACGTGGTCAACGGCTGAAACCACCCCAGGCGCAGCGCTGGCCCGTGTTCCGTGGAGTGCCGCCCAGTCTGTTCAGGTGGCCTGTGTGGCTGGCGGTTGGGGTGGTAACCACGGCGGATGCAGGAGCAGCAATCGTCGCCGGCGGGATCGCGACCGCGCCGCTGGCGCCCGCTCGCCAGCGTAGTGCTGTGCTTGGCTGTCGTGGTGCTGGGCGGCCGGGTGGCCGCGTCGGCGCTGACCGTCCCCGGCCCACCGGTGCAGGTCGCGCAGGGTATCAGCGTCCGGCCCCTTTCGGGCTGGCGGGTCGTTCGTGAGGGAACCGGAGTGCTGCTCACCAGGGGCAGTGGCAGCCTGTCGGTGCTGCCTACCGGCGACGCCGACCCGGCGACCCTTGCCGGCGAGTACGCCCGCCAGGTGCTTCGCCCGAACGCGCAGGGGCTGACGCTTTCGCGTGGCCTGCGGACCGTCCGGTTGCCCTCCGGCTTGGTCGGGGTGAGCTTCGCGTACCAGGGGACCTTCAACGGCCAGGGACGGGATATGCCGCTGCAGGGTGAGGTCACCGTCGTGGTCGGTCAGCGTGACGGGGTGGTGTTCGACGCCTGGGCCCAGCCTGAGGTGTACGAGTACGAGCGGGCCGATGTCCAGACGATGATCCAGACCGCGGAGGTGGGCTGAGATGGCGGCCGAGCCGGTCCCGGCTCAGGGACGAGGCCGCCTGCCCCGCTGGGCCTGTCAGACATCGCTGTTTCAGCTGCGCGAGCCGGCCTTCTGGGTCTATGCGCTGCTGTTGGTGGGGACCGGTCTGCAGGCGGTGGGCCAGCAGGAGTCCCTGCGGGCGATGTCCCCGTCGGGGTGGGCCTTGTCGTGGCTGCTGCTCCTGCTCTATCTGGTGCCGGTGTTCGTGGTGGTGTATCTGCTGGATGCCTACGAGCGGGAGCCGCTGTCGCTGGTTTTCGGGGCGTTGCTGTGGGGGGCGGTGGCGGCCACCTCGCTGGCCGGCCTGGCCAACCATGACTGGGGGGCGGTGGTCGCCCGGCTCCTCGGGCCGGACGTCGCCGCTCGCTGGACGGCCGCCCTGACTGCGCCGTTGGTCGAGGAGACCCTCAAGGCCCTTGGGGTGGTGCTCATCTACCTGATCGCCCGGTCGGAGATCAATGGCGTCGTGGACGGGTTTGTCTACGGGGCGATGGTGGGGCTGGGGTTCGCCGTGGTCGAGAACGTCTTCTACTTCGTCGGGCAGTTCGGCGGCCAGCCGGCCGGTGTCGTCGCCGGCTTCTTCGTCCGCGTCCTGGCCAGCGGGCTGTACGGCCACGTGCTCTACACCGGTCTGACCGGGATGGGGATTGCCTGGTTCGTCACTCGGACCGACCAGCGCCTGGCCAGGCGTCTGCTGGTCGCCGGTGGGCTATGCCTGTTGGCCGTGTTGGCTCACTTCCTGTGGAACTCGCCGCTGCTCAACCTGCTCCCGACCGGGGAGGCCACCCCGGTCGAGCAGCTGGTCGCCATCCCGCTGGCCGCCGCCGTCAAGGGTGTGCCCTTCCTCGTCTTGGTGGTCCTGCTGGTCACCCTGGCCCGCCGGCAGGAACGCCGCTGGCTTCAGGCGGCCGCCGCTGGCGAGCTGGGCGGGCCGGCACTGTTGCCCGAGGAGCTGGAGGTCCTGGAACGACCCGGCCGGCGGTGGCGGGCCAGGCGGGCGCTGCGCCGCCGCTCTGGTCGGCGGGCCGCCCTCCTGCTCAGGCGTCTGCACCGCCAGCAGCTCAGCCTGGCCATGCTACGGACCCGGCTCACCGACGAGGATGCCCCCGACCTGATCAGCCAGCGCCAGCGGATCGCCCAGACCCGCGAAGCCCTGCGCGCGGCGATCGCTGGATCCCCGGCCGCGGCCTGAGCCAGCCGATTGGCCTCACGGCCCGGGCGGCGTCGCCCTCCGGCCGAAGCCGCTCAATTCATCAGCGTCCCTGTCGCCCACCCGAGCAGGGGCGCCGGGCAGTCCTGGGCCGGTGAACCTCGGGCGGACGGTCAGATCACCGCCGCGTCATCACCGTCTTGCGTGAGCGGTCGGTCAGGCTGTTTGAGCGGATCGCTACCGGGTCACCCGGCCGTGCATTGCAGATCGTCTCCAGCGCGGGGACTGCATGCCCATCCTTGTGGTCGCCTGTCGGGAGGGACATGACCAAACCGGACGACAAGCTCGGGATGCATGAAGAGTTGCAGGAAGCCGACCCGATCCCTGACGCGTTCCCGGGGCAGGACCCGGAGGTCGATCAGGAGTGGGAGAAGGCCAAGGAGGACCCGATGGGCGGTGACTCTCCCTCCGGTTAGACCTGAATCCCGCGAACCAGCTGCCAGGTAGCAGCCGGAGCGCCCAGAGAGACATCCCATGGCGCCGCGGGCAAGACGGTGAGAGCGCCTCGGTAGAGATCTGACACACCGGCGCGGCTAGGGGTTGGGCTCTAGTTGCTCGGTGAGGATCGGCGACCACTGACGCCGGGGTCGAGGTGGGCCGCTAGACGATCCTCAGCATGCTCGGGCAGCCGTGACCAGGTGAAGCTGCCTCGGGCGGCTAACGCTGGCAAGCGAGGTTTAGGCCTGCCCTCCCCGAACGGGCTGGTACCGGCCCGTCGTGGAGGCCAGCCACCCGAGACAGCCACTCTGGGTCTATCCCTTGTCACCTGGCTACAACCGGGCATTGGGACAACGCCATGCATGGGGGGTTGAGTGGATGCGCAAATGCCGTAAACTGCCAGCGTCCTGCCCTGCGTGCACGAATACACACCTTCTGGGCCAGACGCGCGCCGCGCCTCCCCTGATCGGTGAAGGAGATCGGCATGCCGATCGATCCTGCTGCCCTGGCCCGAAACGTCAGTTCGCTGGCCGTCCTTGACCCTGAACAAGACCTCGGGCGGGCGATGCAGCAGATCACCAGCGCGGCCAAGACGCTGCTGAGGGTGGACGGGGCCGGGCTGATGTTGGCCGACGAGCGCGGTGAGCTGCGCTGGGCGACCGCCTCCGACCAGCAGACCCAGATCATCGAGGAGGGCGAGGAGCGGCTAGGGGAGGGCCCGTGCATCAACGCCTTCGCCGAGCATGCCCCGATGGCCATGCGGGATGCGGCCCAGGAGCCGCATTGGGGCAAGATCACCGATGTGGTGACCGGCCAGGAGATGCGGGCCGGCCTCAGCGTGCCGGTGCAGCTGGAGGGCGGCCCGATCGGCACCCTGGATCTGTACTCGGCCGAGCCCAGGGACTGGGATCAGGGGGAGATCAGCGCGGCCCAGGTGTATGCGGCGTTGGCGGCGACGCTGCTCTGCCAGGCCGCTGCCGCCCAGGTCAGGGGGCGGCTGGCCGACCAGTTGCAGGTCGCGTTTGCGCACCGTAATCGTATCGAGCGGGCCAAGGGGATGGTGATGGTGCAGGAGGGGATCGACGACGCGGCCGCGTTCGAGCGGCTGCGGAGTGCGGCTCGGTCCTCACGGCGGCCGCTGATGGATGTGGTCAACGAGGTCCTCGGCGGCCAGCGGCTCTCCCGCCCGCGAAGGTGAAGCAGCCCACTGCGGGTTTGCGAAGTACAACGTGAACCTCTGCCAGGCCACGGCAGCGGGTGCGGCCGCTGCCCGCTACCAGCCCGTATGTCAGCGCCGTCCCGACGGGCGATGGCTATTGATGCCCACCTACCCGGCGCGCCTGGTCGCGACGGCCGGCGGGACGGCGAATAGATGCTGGTCAACTGCGGATGAGTTCAGGACCGGTGACCATGCCGGCATTGAGCACCACCTTCAGGTCCCTGGGTGACCGTACCGCTCGCCCTGGCTCCCCAGCTCACTGGCCAGCGCCAGCCAGACCTGGGCCTGGGCGGCCTTCACCTCTGCTCGTCGCAGGTGCTTCTCGATATCGAGGTTGGAGCGCCCCTCCGCTGCGTTGATGTCCTCATACAGGCGCTCGGACTCGATCAGCGCCGCATGACCTTGCCGCATCGCCTCCTGCCAGGTCAGCTCGTCAAACGCCGTCATGCTCGTATCTCCTCTGCCGTCGGGAAACCCGCACCTGCTCAAGCCCGGCAATCAGCACATCAACGCCGGTGGCGTCTCGCTCGTAACAGTTGTCGAGCCACACATGTTCGCCGACGGCGACCAGGGCCGGGAAGCGTTCTGGAGGCAGCGAGCGGAAGAACCGGAACATCGAAAGCGTCTCCCCGAGGCGGTCAGTACATCGGCATCGACCGAGTCAGCACACGGCTAGCATTGAGCTAGCCAGCAATCTGCCAGAAACCATGCCTCGTGTCGCCACGTGCCGTATCATACGGCCTCGGGGTCGCCAGGGTCCTTGGCCTGCGATGATGTGGTGTAGCGCGGGGGCGGGTGAGGGGGCATGTGGAGACCGCGCTCCCTCACACGTTTGCCTGCCGGGAGTGACCTCCGAGGACCAAGTACTTCTGGAAGCTGGGCGTGTTCGACTGGCTGACCCAAGTGCAGGCGTCACCGCTGACCTATCTCGCGGTCCTTGGCGCCTGTGCGCTCGACGCCGTGCTACCGATCGTGCCCAGCGAGGCCGTGGTGATCGCCGCGTCGATCCTCGCCGCCAGGGGCGAGTTGTCGATCTGGCTGATTGCCCTCGCCGCCGCGGCCGGCGGCTTCCTCGGCGACACCGGCTCCTATGTGCTTGGTCGCACCGCCGGCGCCGCGGCCGCCGGGAGGCTGTTCCGGAGCTCCAAGGCCAAAGGTCGGCTCACCTGGGCCGGTGAGGCCCTGGACCGGCATGGCGCCACCATCATCGTGGGGGCCCGATTTATCCCTGGGGGGAGGACGGCGACCACCTTCACCGCCGGAATGGTGCGGTTGCCCTGGCCCAGGTTTGCCGCTGCCGACGCGGTTGGTGCGACCTTGTGGGCGGCGTATGCGGCCGGGCTGGGCTATCTGGGCGGCGAGACGTTCGAGCGGCGCCCGCTGTACGCCTTCCTGTTCGGTGGCGGCCTGGCGCTGCTGGCCGCCCTGGTCGTGGAGGCGGCGAGGCGGCTGCGGCGGCGGAGTGCCCGGCCTGGCGGTCGGGGCGTGCTGGGCGGGCGGTCCGGGCGATGAGCATGGGCAGCGGGGCCGCGTCGCTCCGTTGTCCTCAGTCGCCACGGATGGTCGCCGGATTCGCGTGAATTCCTGCACGCGCTCCATCAGCATCCCCTTGGCCTGTTCGATCGCCATTCGCTGAGGCAGGTCGGAGCGTGGTGGTCGCGGGAGCCGTGGATCCTGGGAGTGCTACTCCGAGCGCTGTGCGGCACTACTGAGCTGGGCGATTGCCTGGCGCACCTTACCGGCGGCAGGGCCCCTGATTTTGCCCTTCTCGATCAGCTCGTCGGTCTTTCGCTCCAGGTCCTGCAACTTCTTCTGCTGCTCATCGGCCTTGCCCTTCTTGACAGCCCGCGTCGCCTCCTGGGCCTGCTTGAGTAGGTCTTGGGCGGCCGGGTCGACGAGGCCCTGCTGCTGGCCGCTGGTGAGCGCCTCGGTCAGGGTGGCCAGGGCCAGGGTCAGTCCAACCTGGGGCCCTGGGGAGGGCGCCGGCGCGGTGGTCGGCGCAGCCGTCAACGCGGCCGGTCCGGTAGATCGTGGGCCGGTGGGAGGATTGTCGCCGCGCAGCCAAAGCGCCACCACGAGCACTGCCACGACCCCCAGCCCTCCCGCCAGCACCCAACGGATCCGACCGAGCCGGCGTGCGACATCCAGCGGCGGCATCGCTAACGTCGGAGGCCGGGGAGGGACAGCGGTGGGAACCGTCACGGTCGGGTCGGCAGTACCGGCAGCCGGGGGCACGGCTGCGGCGGTATGGTGGCCCGCCACTCGTTCCAGGTCCTGGGCCATGGTGGTGGCGCTCTGGTAGCGGTCGGCGGGCCGCTTGGCCAGAGCGGTGAGGACCACCATCTCCAGGCCCGGGCCCACGGCCGGGTTCCGCTGGGAGGGTGGAATGGGCTGCTGGGTCACGTGCTGGGCAGCCACCGCGACCGGGTTGTCGCCGGCGAACGGCGGCGCCCCGGTCAACAGCTCATACAGCACACAGCCCAACCCGTACAGGTCTGAGCGTGGGTCCACCGGCTGGCCCTGGGCCTGCTCGGGTGACAGGTAGGTGGCCGTACCCAGCAGCATCCCGCTGGCCGTCAGGGCCGGTCCGGCCAGCAGCTTGGCGATCCCGAAGTCGGTCACTTTCACGATCCCAGCGTTGCTGACCAGCACGTTGCCCGGCGTGATGTCCCGATGAACGAGCCCTCGGGCGTGCCCCGCGGCCAAGGCCTGGCAGACGGCCCGGCCGATCTCGGCGGCCCTGGGAGGTGCAAGCACGCCCTCCCGGCGCAGCAGCTCGGCCAGGCTCTCGCCCTCCACGTACTCCATGACCAGATAGTGCAGGCCCCCTTCGGAGCCGGTATCGTCGGAGCCGGTATCGAAGATGCTCACGATGTTGGGATGGCTCAGGCCGGCGGCGACCCGCGCTTCGTGGACGAACCGGGCCACCATGGCCGGATCCTGATCGTAGGGGTGGTGACCGAGCACCTTCACGGCCACCGTGCGCTGCAAGACTCGGTCGCGGGCCCGATACACCTGGCCCATCCCCCCGGCTCCGAGCATGGCACCGAGCGCATAGCGTCCGCCGAGCATGCGCCCTTGCAGCGTCATGGCCGCCAACCGTGTTCGCCGTCGAGGTCGTCTGGCGGCCATGGAGCAGGGATGCGCCTGCTCCTCAGCCGAGCTGTGCGGCCCGGCCGAGTTCGGCGCCAAGCGCAGGGGAAGCGTCGGGCACCTGGCGGACAGCGCTGCCGTAGCCGCCGCTCATGGCCCAACGTCGCACCCGCAGCACGTCGCCCAGCATGCCCAGGGCGTCGACCACGAGTTGGACCTTGCTGCCATCGCGCTCCTCGGCGCGGACCGGGACCTCACTGACCCGTAGGCCGAGCCGACGGGCCAGGAACAGGAGCTCGACGTCGAACGCGAAGCCGTCCAGCCGGGCGCGGCCGAACACCTCCAGGGCCGCCTGGCGGCGAAAGCCCTTCAAACCGCACTGGGTGTCACCGAACGGCAGGCCGAGGAGCGCCTGGATGGCGCGGTTGAACAGCCGGCTGGCCAACCGGCGGGCCGGCGGCCCGGTGGCCCAGCCGGCCGGTCGCGAGCCGATGGCCACCGGAGCGTCGGCGAGTGCGGCCGTGACCTTGGCCACCTCTCCTGGTCCGTAGGAGCCGTCGGCGTCGGTGAACACGATCAGCTCACCGTCGGCCTCGAGCACGCCAGTGCGTACACCAAAGCCCTTGCCATGGTTGGGCTGGCTGCGGATGACCCGCACCCGGTCATCCCGTGCCGCGACGGCGCGGGCGACGGCGAAGGTCTGGTCGGTCGACCCGTCATCCACGACCAGGACCTCCACCTCGCCGGGCCGCCGTGACAGCTCGGCGAGGTAGAGGGCCAGGGTCTGGGGCAGGCGCTTGGCCTCGTTGTAGCAGGGAAAGATCAAGGTGAGCGCCGTTCTGGTCGGCATCGGCGCCGCGGCCGTGCCATGACCATCAGTTGCCGGCTGCAGGTCGGTCACCGGCTCCAACCCAGGCGCTATGTCGGCCGCCGCACTCACATCCGTCCACCCCTCGCCATCGATCGGCATCGTCGAGCGGGTCGGCGATCGGCAAGGGCGGCACAGCTGACCGCCCCTGCCGATCTGCCGTCACTCACTTCACCAGCGCGCCATCCTCGTGCCGCGCCGGCTATGCGCGACGGCGCCGACGTCCCGCGAACACGCTCGCCACCCCGAGCCCCAACAGCCCCAGCGCCGCAGCCAGCATCGGCAGCGAGGCGCCACCCGTGAAGGGCAGGGCGCCACCGCCTCCGGGCCGAGTGGACGACACGCCCCCAACAACCGAGGTGGATGGGGCCGACGAACCCGTGCCGCCGACCGAGCTGCTGGTGGTCTCGCGGCTGGTCGTCGTCGCCCCCGAGGTGCTCGTCGCTCCCGAGGTGCTCGTCGCCCCGGTGGTGGTGGTCGGCTTGACCGTGGTCGTCGTCGCGCCGGTGGTGGACGTCGCTCCCGAGGTGCTCGTCGCCCCGGTGGTGGTGGTCGGCTTGACGGTGGTGGTCGTCGCCCCGGTGGTCGTTGTGGGCTTGACCGTAGTGGTGGTGGCTCCGGTGGTGGTGGTCGGCTTGACGGTGGTGGTGGTGGCTCCGGTGGTGGTGGTCGGCTTGACCGTGGTGCTGGTCGCCCCTGAGGTGCTGGTCGCCCCGGTCGTGGTCGTGGGCTTGACGGTGGTGCTGGTCGCTCCCGAGGTGCTGGTCGCCCCGGTCGTGGTCGTGGGCTTGACCGTGGTGGTGGTGGCCCCGGTGGTCGTGGTTGCCCCGCTCGTCGTTGTGGCCGGTGGGCAGGTCCAGACGACGTAGTTGGAGACGTCCTTCGACAGCGTGATCTGCCCTGAGGTCGTGTCGAACTGGGCAGACACCACCACCGCGCCCTTCCCGGACTTGACCGTCACGAAGTCGATGGGTGCTGTCGCCGAGAACGAGATCGTTGTCCCCAGGTTCCCTTCAACCTTGGGACCCGCCACCGGCGACTCACAGGAGACGTTGGGGTTGTCAACCGTCAGGACCTTGTCCGGGTCACCCTGGCCGGCAAGAGCGATTCCCGTGACGCTCAGCCCGGTGAGCACCACCACGGCCACGACCAGCAGGCGGGCCCTCTTCAGGTTGCCGAGACGTATATGTTTGGCCATGCATCCCTACCTCGTGATCTGAGCGGCGACCTGCCGGCCGCGCGCCACCTACAGGACAAACAAGACAGCCGCCCTCTGGCCCTCGGGGGAAGGAGGCGAAACAGCGCAAGCCAGGTCCGCGACCTGACCGTGGCGGCTGCTGACCGGACGGTTTGAGGCTGTAGAGCGTTCTTGGGGCAGCGACCTCACGGGTCGAGACGTGGGGGACGGGCAGTAGGAGGTCGCTGCTGTTAGGGGTTGGGGGGGACCTCCTCAGGTGACAGCCGGCAGCGCCGGACGGCGACACAACAGTCAGGCGTACCCGACTAGTAGAGCGTCGGCGCCATCTGTTGCGTTACAGGCGGTTCTTCGCTGCCGACACCGATTCGGTAGGACTGCGTCGGATCCACCTATAGCGGGTGGAATCGTCAACGGCCAACTGAGGGCCGAGGTTGAATGGCGGCCATTCGCTGGGTGCCACACGGCGCAGCTGGCCGATGCGCCAGTCAGACAGCGCCGAGGCCGCCGCGCTCCGGACAGCAGCTAGATCTGAATGGCAAGCCTTCCAAGGTTGCCGACCTCTACCTGTTCGTGGTAGCGGTTGGTCACACGTTGGTCTTCCCCCAGACCGACACCAACCCTGTGGTCGGCGGCGACCCCCGATGTTCTTGTGCCGCCGGTGCCAGGAGGAACGTTCGTGCCCGAACGCCGCAGTAACCGGCGCCAACACTGCTCCTGACCACACCCGACTTCGTCCGTGTACTTCACCGGAGGTAGTCATGGCCATACTGCTCTTCCTGCTGGCAATCGCCGGCGGCATCCTGGTGGGCGACCTTGTGCTGGAGAACACCGCCGCCGGAAGCGTCACCGTGCTGGACCGCTCGTTCACCGGCTATAGCGAGGGCCAGCTGTTGGCTGTGGTTGCTGGGCTCGGGTTTGTCATCGGTGTGCTGGTGGTTGGGTCGGTGAGCCTGCGGCGGGCCCGTCGCATCCGCCGCCGGGAGCTTCGCAGGGCCGAACGGGACCTGACGGCCGAGATGGCCGACCTCGAACGCGAGAACGGGAACCTGCGGGAGGAACTGGCGCGTCGGGACCCGTCGTTGCGGCGTCGAGGCGCGGCTGCCATGCCAGCCGATCTGGCTACCGGCTCGACGGCGTCTGGGGGGGAGCGGCGTGCTCGGGCTCACGCCGCCCCGCCTGACCGTTACCTTGAGCCGGTCTATGAGGAGGCCAGGCGGGTCGCCCGCCTCCGCAACAGCGACCTGGATCCCTGACCCGCGACCACCGACGGCGAAGAGGGTCATGACGCCGGGCAGGCGGCCCGGTTCGCCGCGGACGCGGCCGCCCTCGCCGTGACCCGGTCGGGGGCCCAGGCCACACTGTCCAGGGCCGAGGCGGAGGCGTTCATCCGCCGGCACGACCGCGCTGGCGGTTCCTGAACGCCACCGGTGGTAGGCATGAGGGGCCGGGGGGCAAACTTGGGTCGACCGCCTGCATGGGGGAGTTGCCAACGATGACGGAGACTTCCCGGACGGCCCCCCAGATCGAGTCGATCACGACCTATGGCGTGAACTACCCCTTGGACGCGCCGATGGCCGACGCCGTGCACTACATTCCTGGCCGGGCCGCGCTGCTGGTCGAGGTCACCTGCGACGACGGCCGCGTGGGCACCGGGGAGTCGGCCATCTACGGCGGGTCGGCATCGGTCACCGAGTCCCTGATCCACGACGTGCTCGCCCCCCGCGTCCTCGGCGCCGACCCGACCCAGCCCGAGCTGCTGTGGCAGCGGATGCTCTGGCCGTCCCACCAGCTCGGGACCGGCGGCGCGCTGCCCATGGCGATCTCCGGCATCGACATCGCCGTCTGGGACCTGGTCGGCCAGCTCGCCGGGCTGCCGCTGTTCCGTCTGCTCGGCGGCCACCAGCGCACGGTTCGGGCGTACGCGAGCGCCGGCTTCTATTTCGACGGCAAGGACGCCTCGGCCGTGGCCGAGGAGTTCAAGGCGTGCGCGGCCCGCGGGTACGGCCACGGCAAGATGAAGGTCGGCCGTACGCCTGAGACCCCGATGAACCCACTGGCGCACATGGTGGAGCCGGGATTCGCGATCGTCTCGTTCGAGGAGGACCTGGCCCGGGTGCGAGCGGTGCGTGAGGCGACCGGCGACGACTTCCGCCTCATGGTCGACGCCAACAACGCCTGGAACCCGTCCACCGCCCTGGCCGCCGGGCGCGAGTACGACCGGCTGGGGATCCACTGGTTCGAGGAGCCGGTCGGCACCGACGACCGGGCCGGCAGCGCCCGGCTGGCCGCGGCCCTGGATGTCCCCGTGGCCGGGTACGAGACCGAGAGCCAGCTGTCGGGGTTCCGCGACCTGATCAACGCCGGCGCCGTCGACGTCGTCCAGCCGGACGTGATCTGGGCCGGCGGGATCACCGCCTGCCGCCGGATCGCCGCACTGGCGTACGCTGCCGGCCTGCCGTGTGTCCCGCACGTCTACTCCACCGCGGTCAGCATCGCCGCCAACCTGCACTTCATGACCTCGCTGCCCAACTGCTACCTGCTCGAATTCGACCAGAACCCCAACGCCCTGCGCACCGAGCTGCTGACCGAGCCGATCGAGCCCGACGCCGACGCGGTCGTGACCGTGCCGGAACGGCCCGGGCTGGGCATCCGGCTCGACCAGACGACCCTGCGCCGCTACCGCACCGCCCCGCCGCGAACCAGCGAGCTGCCATGAGCGGGTCGATGCGGGCGCTGGTCTGGGAGGGCGGCTCCCGGGTGAGGGTGGCCGAGCGGCCCCGGCCCGTGGCTGCCGACGGCGAGGTCCTGGTCGATGTCGCCTGGTGCGGCTTGTGCGGCACCGACCTGCACATCTGCGCTGGCGAGCACCCCAGGGCCCGGCCCGGCATCGTGCTCGGCCATGAGCTGTCGGGCCGGCTGCACACCGGCGTCGGCGGGCTGGCCGCCGGCACCAAGGTGGTGGTCGATCCGCTGCTGCCCTGCGGCACCTGCCGGCCCTGCCGCGGCGGTCGCCCCCACACCTGCGCCAACCTGCGCCTCCGGGGCATCGACGTCCCCGGCGGCGCCGCCGAGCAGGTGGCGGTCGCCGCCGACCGGGTGCTCCCGGTCCCCGACCACGCCGACCTGCGCCGGCTCGCCTTCGCCGAGCCGCTTGCCGTGGCCGTGCGGGCCGTGCGCCGGTCCGGGCTGGCCCTCGGCGAGGAGGTCGCCGTGGCCGGGGCCGGCCCGATCGGCCTGGCCGTGGCCAGCTGCGCCCGGCTGGCCGGGGCCGGCCGGGTCCTGGTCACCGAGCCGGTGGCCGCCCGGCGCCGGCTCGCCGCCGACCTGGGGTTCGAGACCGCCGAGTCGCTGGCCGGGGCCGCCGCCGAGGTGGTCTTCGACGCGGCCGCCCATCCGGCGGTGGCGGCCGGCCTGGCCGACGCCGCCGTCCCGGGCGGCCGGGTCGTCCTGGTCGGCGTCTACGGGGCACCGGCCCCCCTCGACCTCCAGACCCTGACCTTCAAGGAGGTCACTGTGCTCGGCACCCGGGTCTACTCGCGTGACGACCTCCGGGTCGCCACCGACATGGTCGCCGGGGGCCGCTTCGACCCGGACCCCCTGATCACCCGGTCGGCGCCGCTGGCCGACGCCGCCTCGGCGGTCGAGGGCCTGCGCGCCGGCCGGGAGGTCAAGGTGCTGCTCAAGGGGTCGCCGTGAAGGCGCTGCGCAAGCTCTCCAGTGCCGACGAGCACCTGGAGCTGGTCGAGGTTCCCGAGCCCAAGCCGGAGCCGGGCTGGGTGGTGCTGGAGGTCACCTACGCCGGCATCTGCGGCACCGACCTGCACATCGCCCACAACCACTTCCCCAGCTGGCCCCCGGTCACCCTCGGCCACGAGTTCACCGGCCGGGTGGCCAACCTGGGCGCCGAGGTCGACGGCTGGTCGGCCGGCGAGCGGGTGGTGTGCGAGCCCCACTCGCTGGCCTGCGGCCGCTGCCACCTGTGCCGGCGCGGCCACGCCGAGCTGTGCCCGCACAAGCGGTCGCCCGGCTGGGGCATCGACGGCGGCATGGCCGAGCGGGTCGCGGTCCCGGCCCACCTGCTGCACCGGGTCCCGGACCCGGTTGGCGACCTGGCCGCCGCCCTGTGCGAGCCGACCGCCATCGCTGTGACCGCGATCGAGCGGACGCCGGTCGAGCCCGGGTCGACCGTGGTCGTCCTGGGACCGGGGGCAGTGGGGCTGCTGGCGGCCATGGTCGCCCGGGCCTGCGGGGCCGGCCGGACCGTGGTCGTCGGCCGCGCCTCCAGCCGGCCGCGGCTGGAGCTGGCCGGCCGGCTCGGACTCGAGACCTGGGACGCCAGCCAGGCCGACGTGGCCGGCCGCGCCTTCGAGGTCACCGGCGGCCGGGGGGTCGACCTGGTGCTGGAGTGCTCGGGCTCGGCCAGCGCGGTCGCCGCCGGCATCGCCGCCCTGCGCCGGCGTGGGCGGCTGTGCGTGCTCGGCATGAGCGGCCATCCCACCCTGGCCGTCCCCTGGGACCTGGCCATGCAGCGCGCCCTGGACGTCAGCTTCTCGCTGTCGTCGTCCTGGTCCAGCTGGGACAGCGCCCTGGCCCTGCTGGCCACCGGAGCGGTCGACCCCACCCCGCTGGCCACCGTGTTCCCCCTGACCGGCTGGCAGGACGCCTTCGCGGCGATCGCCGGCCGCGCCGCCGTCAAGGCGCTGCTCGACCCCCGACCCGACGACGCGCGGAGGGACGCCCCATGACCGCCACCCTGTTCGGCCCGACCACCCTCCTCGGCCCCGAGCCGGCCCTGCTGATCGGCGGGCGAAGGGTCACCGCCGACCAGACCCGGCCGGTGGAGGACCCGGCCACCGGCCAGGAGCTGGCCGCCGTTCCCGAGGCCACCGCCGACCAGGTCACCGAGGCGCTGGAGGCGGCCGCGGCCGCCCAGCGGGCCTGGGCCAGGACCAGCCACCCGCAGCGGGCCCAGGTGCTGGCCGCGGTCCTGGAAGAGCTCGACACTCACGCCGAGGAGCTGGCCCGGATCGTCGTCGCCGAGCAGGGCAAGCCCATCGGCGAGGCCCGCGGCGAGATCGACGGCGCCAAGGCGTTCCTGGACGTCGCCCTTGCCAACAAGTACCGCGACGTCGGCGAGCTGGTCGCCCCCGACACCGCCGGCGAGCAGATCGCCATCCGCGAGGAGCCGTACGGGGTGGTGGTCGCCATCATCCCCTGGAACTTCCCGGCGGCCATCTTCGCCCGCAAGGTCGGTCCGGCCCTGATGGCCGGCAATGCCGTGGTCGTCAAGCCGAGCGAGCTGACCCCGCTGTCGGCCCTGGCCATGGCCAGGGTCTGCCAGCTCGCGGGGCTGCCCGACGGGCTGGTCAACGTGGTCTGCGGGGCCGGCCGGGTGGTCGGCCGCCAGCTGGTCGAGCACCCCCTCACCTCGATGGTCACCCTGACCGGGTCGACTAGGGCCGGCCGGGAGATCCTGGCCCAGGCGGCCGACAAGGTCATGGCGGTGTCGCTGGAGCTGGGCGGCAAGGCCCCGGTGATCGTGTACCCCGACGCCGACCTGGACCTGGCCGTGCGCAAGGCGTTCGAGGCCCGGTTCTGGAACTGCGGCCAGGTCTGCACCTGCAACGAGCGGACCTACGTGCACGCCAGCCTCCACGACGAGTTCGTGGCCCGGTTCGTGGAGCTGGCCAAAGGGATCCGGATCGGCGACCCGTCCAGCGACGACACCCAACTCGGCCCCAAGGTGTCGGGGCCCGAGTTGCGCAAGGTCAAGGACCTGGTCGACGGGGCGGTGGCCGCCGGGGCCAAGGTGGTGCTGGGCGGTGACCGGCCCGAGGGCGACCGGTTCGCGCGCGGCCACTGGTTCGCCCCGACCGTGCTCACCGGCGTCAGCAACGACATGGAGATCGTCCAGCGGGAGGTGTTCGGGCCGGTCCTGCCGATCCTCCCCTTCGACGACCACGACCAGGTGATGGGTTGGGCCAACTCGACCGACTACGGCCTGACCTCCTATGTGTTCACCGAGAGCCTGCGGACGGCCATGCGGGCCACCGACGAGCTCGAGTTCGGTGAGGTCTACGTCAACGAGGTCGGCCCCGAGCAGTTCCAGGCCTTCCACAGCGGCTGGAAGCTGTCGGGCCTGGGCGGCGACGACGGCCGCCACGGCTACGACCGGTACGTGCGCCGCAAGACCGTTTACCTGCGCTACGGCGGCTGAGCCGATGCCCGAGCCGCTGGCCGCCACGAGCAGCCTGAGCCGGTACGAGGCCCGCACCGCGGCCGCGGTGTTCGAGCGGCTGTTCCCGGCTGACGAGCACGGGCCGGGGGCCGTCGCCATCGGCGTCCTGGGCTACGTCGACCGGGCCCTGGCCGGCGCCTACCGGGACCAGGCCGACAGCTACCGGCTCGGGCTGGCCGCCATCGACCTGGCCGCCCGCCGCCGCACCGGCCAGCCGTTCGCCGACTGCGACCCGGCCGCCCAGGACACCCTGCTGGCCGACCTGGAGCAGGGCCGGCTGCCGGACGTGCGCGTCCCCGACCAGCGTGAGCTGTTCGCCATGCTCCGGGCGCACCTGCAGGAGGGGCTGTTCGCCGACCCGGTGCACGGGGGCAACCGCGACAAGCTGGGCTGGCGGTTCCTCGGCCATCCCGGGTTCTGGCCGTCCAACACGGCCGAGGAGAACCTGGCCACCGAGCCGGTCACCAAGGGCGGGGTCATCCAGTCCCTGGAGGACGTGGCCGACCTGCTCCAGGGGGCCGACGGGCCTCGGGAGCCGATGGAGCTGGCCGGCTACGACCCCCAGCGCGGGGCCGAGCCGCCGGCCGCCGACGCCGACGTGGTCCTGGTCGGGGTCGGGGCCATGGGGGCGGTGGTCGCCCCCATCCTGGCCGGAGCCGGCCTCAAGGTGGTCGGCCTGGAGGCGGGGCCGTGGCGGACCACCCGCGACTTCCTGCCCGACGAGCTGCGCGCGGCGTACTACTGCCGCGGCGACATGGGGGCCAAGTTCCTGGCCGAGCGGCCCCGCTGGCGGCGCCACCCCGGCGAGCCGACCCGGCCGGCCACCTTCACCCTGGGGCGGATGATGAACGGGGTCGGCGGGTCGGTGATCCACTGGGGCGGGGCGCTGCGGCGCTGCCACTCCCACCACTTCCGCTATCGCACCTGGGTGGCCGAGCGCTTCGGCGAGCGGGTCCTGCCCGAGGGCCACACCCTGGTCGACTGGCCGGTCAGCTACGAGGACCTGGAGCCGTACTACACCAAGGTCGAGTACCTGGTCGGGGTGGCCGGCGACGCCGCCGCCAACCCGTTCGTGCCCCGCAGCGCGCCCCTGCCGATGCCGCCGCTGCGGCCAACGGTGACCAGCGAGCGGTTCCGCAAGGCCACCGAGTCGATGGGCCTGCACCCCTATCCGACCCCGGTGGCGGTCAACAGCCAGCCCTATCACGGCTTCCCGGCCACCAGCTACTGCGCCTGGAGCGGCGGGTTCGGGCCGTTCGGCCACGACCGCTGGTACCCGGGGATGACCTCGGTGCCTGAAGCGTTGGCCACCGGCAACTTCGACCTGCGCACCGGCTGCCGGGTGGTGCGGGTCCTGGTCGGCGGCGACGGGCGGGCCGCCGGGGTGGAGTACGTGGACGCGGCCGGGGAGCTGCGCATCCAGCGGGCGCGCACGGTCATCCTCTGCGGCTACACCTTCGAGAACGTGCGGCTGCTGCTGCTGTCGGGCGACACCCGCCACCCCGACGGCCTCGGCAACGACCGCGGCCAGGTAGGCCGGCACTTCATGACCAAGGCCTGGGCCGACGTGTACGGCTACTTCCCCGACGTGGTGTTCAACGCCCACACCGGACCGGCCGCCCAGATGTGGGGGCTGGACGACTTCGTGGCCGACAGCTTCGACGCCCCGGCCCACGGGTTCGTCGGCGGGGCCACCCCCAACATCGAGAACCAGCGACTCCCCATCCAGATCAGCCGCGAGCCGCTGCCCCCCGGCGTCCGGAGCTGGGGCCGGCCCTACCGGGACCAGCTGCGCCGCTGGCAGCACCTGTGCGCGGTGCGGCTGCAGCCGGACACGCTGTCGTATGCCGGCAACTTCCTCGACCTGGACCCGCGGCACCGCGACCGCAGCGGGCTCGGCCTGCCGGTGGTCCGCATCACCTACGACATCCAGGAGAACGAGCGCCGCCTGGACGAGTGGATGGAGGCCAAGGCGGGCGAGATCCTGCGGGCCATGGGGGCGGTCAGCACCTGGCGGGGCCTGCGCCTGGGCGGCGTCTGCTCCAGCCACGACCTGGGCGGCTGCCGGATGGGGGAGGACCCGGCGACCTCGGTCGTCGACCCGAGCCTGCAGGTCCACGACACGCCTGGGCTGTATGTGTTCGGCGGGGCGGTGTTCCCCACCTGCCACGGGGTCAACCCCACCCTGACCATGTGGGCGCTGTGCTGGCGGGCGGCCGAGCAGCTGGTGGAGCGGTCGCGCTAGGCGTCCGGATGGCCGAGCCGCCGGGAGATGGCGGCGGCGGTCTCGGCTACCAGCGCCCCGACCTGGCCGGCCTTGGCCCGGACCCGGTAGGCCGGCCCGGCCACGCTGATGGCGGCCACCGCCCGGCCCCGATGGTTGCTAACCGCCGCACCCAGGCAGTAGACGCCCTCCTCGACCTCCTCGGCGTCGACCGCCCAGCCGCGGGCCCGGACCCGCTCCAGCTCGGCGCCCAGGGCGACCGGATCGGTGATGGTCGCGGCGGTGAAGCGGGCCAGCTCCAGGACGGCCAGCCGGGCCTCCAGCTCCGGGGGCGACAGGGTGGCCAGGTAGGCCTTGCCGAGGGCGGTGCAATGCAGCGGCCGGCGGCTGCCCAGCTGGGCGCTCATCTTCACCGCCAGCGGGCCCTCCTCCTTGTGGATGTAGACGACGGCGTCGCCGTCGACCACGGCCAGGTTGACCGTCTCCTGGGTCCGGTCGGCCAGGCCGCGCAGGTGCGGCGGGGCCAGGGAGGTCACCTCGAGGGAGGCCAGCGCGGCCATGCCGAGCCGCACCGCCTCCGCGCCCAGGCGCAGCGCCTCGCTGGCCGGACTCGGCTCCAGGAACCCCCAGCCGCGCAGCCGGTCGGCGATCCGGTAGGTGGCGCTGCGGCTCAGGCCGGTCGCCTTGGCCGCCTCGGCCGGGGTCGCCTCCCCAGCGGCGGCGAAGAACTGCAGCAGGCGCAGGCCCCGCTCCAGGGTGCCGGACCGCTCGCCCGCCCGGCCGGGATCGGCGCTCACGTCTGCCTGGAGGCCAGCCGGTTCTGCAGCAGCACCACGACCAGCAGGAACGCGCCGAGCACGATGGACTGCCAGTAGGGGCTGAGGCTGATCACGCCGCGCCCGTTCTCGAAGTTGAGGACGTTGAAGATGAGGCCGAGCAGCAGCACCCCCCACAGGGTCCCGGCCACCGACCCCAGCCCGCCGGTGAGCAGAGTGCCGCCGACGACCACGGCCGCGATCGCGGTCAGCTCCCAGCCGACGCCCTCAGCCGGCTGGCCGGCGCCGTACTGGGCGGCCAGCAGCACCCCGGCCATGCCGGCCAGCCCGCCGCTCATGGCGTACACCAGCAGCTTGACCCGCTCGACGCGCAGCCCCATCAGCCGGGCCGTCTCCTCGTTGTCGCCGACGGCCAGGACGTGACGGCTGAACGGGGTGCGGCCAAGGACCAGCACCCCGAGCAGGTAGGCCACGGCGAAGATCCAGATGGGGGCGGCCAGGGTCAGCAGGGTGGTGGTGCCGAGGGCGGTGAAGCCGCTGTCGAAGTCGACCGCGACCGACTGGTTGCCGGCCACGACCAGGGCCAGGCCGCGCGCGGCCAGCAGCATGGCCAGGGTGACGATGAACGGCTGCAGCCGACCCCAGGCGACCAGGGACCCGTTGACCAGCCCGATCACCACCCCGACGAGCACCGGCACGGCGACGCCGGCGACCAGGCCGCGGTCGCTGACCATGGCCGCGACCACACTGGCCAGGGCGGCCACCGCCCCCACCGACAGGTCGATCCCGCCGGTCATGATCACGAAGGTCATGCCAAGGGCGATCAGCCCGAACTTGGCGTTGTTGGCCAGGAAGCTGGTGACGTTGTAGGCGGACAGGAAGTTGTCGTAGCGCAGGGCGCCGAACAGCACCAGCAGGACGAGGGCGACCAGCGCTCCCTGGCCCTGGACGAGGCTGGCCAGGCGGGCGCGGGTGGGGGAGCGGGCCGGGGCGGAGGTGGTGGCCATGGCAGGTCCTCGCTCAGGTCTGGCGCTGCCGCTGGAGGAAGACGGCGGCGACGATGATGGCCGCCTGCACCACCAGGGCAACCGCGTCCGGGACGCCGTGGGACAGCAGGGTGAAGCGGAGCAGCTGCAGGATGAGGGCGCCGATGAGGGTGCCGACCACGGTGGCCCGCCCCCCGGTGAGGGGGGTGCCGCCGACGGCCACGGCGGCGATGGCGGCCAGCTCGACGTTGAGGCCGACCTGGTTGGCGTCGGAGGAGGAGTTGATGGCGATCACGATCAGCCCGGCGATCCCGGCCAGCAGGCCGCTGATGCCGTAGACCGCCAGCTTGACCCGGTTGACCGGCACCCCGGCCAGGCGGGCCGCGGCCTCGTTGCCGCCGATAGCCAGCACTTGGCGGCCGAACCGGGTCGTCCGGACCGTCCAGGCGACGGCCGCGAAGATGGCCAGCATGAGCAGGACTTGGAAGGGCACCCCGAGCACCCGGCCCAGGCCGATGTACTGGAAGGCCGGGTTGCGGAACGGCTGCAGCTCGCCGTTGGTCACCACCTGGGCGATGCCGCGCCCGGCGATGAACAGCACCAGGGTGGCGATGATCGGCTGGAACCCGAACCGGGTCACCAGGACCCCGTTGAACAGCCCGAAGGCGCCGGCGGCGAGCACAGGCAGGACGAAGGCCAGGGCGACGGCCAGGGGGATGTCACGCTGGAAGATCAGCGGGGCCAGCGCCCCGGAGATGGCCATCAGCGAGCCGACCGACAGGTCGATCCCGCCGGTGGCGACGACCAGGGTCATGCCCACGGCCACGATCACGACGGGGGCGGCCTGGGTCAGGTTGACGTAGACGCTGTCGGTGGTCAGGAACCGGTCGGTGAAGACGGCGTTGTAGAGGACCAGCAGCACCAGCGCGGCCGCCGCCCCGTAGGTCTGCCCGAGGTCGCGCAGGTCGCCCGGCCAGACCCGGGCCCGCCGCAGGGGGCCGACGGCGGCGGTGTCCTCGACCCTAGCCACCTGGACCCTCGCCGTCTGGGGCTCCGCCCTCGGCCATGGCCTCCATGATGGCGTCCTCGCTGACCGCCTCATGGGGCAGCTCGGCCACGGTGCGGCCGTCGCGTAGCACGACCACCCGGTCGCTGCCCTCGACCAGCTCCTCCAGCTCCGAGGAGATCATCAGCACCCCAAGGCCGCTGTCGGCCAGCTCGTTGATCAGCACCTGGATCTCGCCCTTGGCGCCGACGTCGATGCCCCGGGTCGGCTCGTCCAGCAGCAGCAGCCGCGGGTCCAGGCACAGCCAGCGGGCCAGCAGCACCTTCTGCTGGTTGCCGCCGGACAGCTCGCGGATCTTCTGCTCCGGCCCGGTGGTCTTGATGTCCAGGCGCCGGATGAACCGATCGACGACCGCCTGCTGGCGCCGCCGGTCCACGATGCCCCAGCGGGAGATAGCCGGCAGCAGGGCCAGGGTGACGTTCTCGCGCAGCGACATCTCGGGGACGATCCCCTCGGCCTTGCGGTCCTCGGGGGCCAGGCCGATCCCGGCCCTGATGGCGTCGGCGGGGGAGGAGAACCGCACCGGCCGGCCGTCGACCCTGACCTCGCCGGCCTCGACCGGATCAGCCCCGAAGATGGCCCGGGCCAGCTCGGTCCGGCCCGAGCCGAGCAGGCCGGCCAGGCCGACGATCTCCCCCGCCCGGACGGCCACGTCGGCGTGCTCCAGGCGCCGGCTCGCCCCCCGCAGCCCCCGGGCCTCGAGCAGGCGCCGCTCGGCGTGGTGGGTCGCGTCGGTGAAGCCGGTGGCCCCCGAGCGGCGGACCTCGGCCAGCTCCTTGCCGAGCATGCGGGCGACCAGCTCCAGCCGGCTGACGTCGGCCAGGGCACGCTCGTCGACGGTCCGCCCGTCGCGCATGATGGTCACCCGGTCGCAGATGGCGTAGACCTCGTCGAGGCGGTGGCTGACGAAGATCACTGAGACCCCGGCCGCCTTCAGCTGCCGGATCACCTCGAACAAGGTGGCCACCTCGGCCTCGTCCAGCGACGAGGTCGGCTCGTCCATCACCACCAGCTTGGAGTCGAAGGAGATGGCCCGGGCGATCGCCACCATCTGCTGGAGGGCGACGTTGAGCTGGCCCAGCGGCCGGGCCACGTCCACCCGGACCCCGAGGCGCTCCAGCAGCTCGTCGGCCTCGGCGTGCATGCGCCGGCGGTCGAGCAGGCCGAGGCGGCGCGGCTCGCGGCCGAGGAAGATGTTCTCGGCCACGGACCGGAACGCCACCAGGTTGACCTCCTGGTAGATGGTGCTGACCCCGCCCGCCTGGGCCTGCTGGGGCGAGTGGAAGTCGACCGGCTGGGCGTCAAGGGTGATGGAGCCGGCGTCGCGGCGGTAGGCACCGGTCAGGATCTTGATCAGGGTCGACTTGCCGGCGCCGTTCTGGCCCATGACGGCGTGGACCTCGCCCCGCCCCACCACCAGCGAGGCCTCCTCCAGGGCGCGGACCCCGGGGAAGGCCTTGCTGATCCCCTCCATGCGCAGGAGGGGCTCGGTGGAGGTCATGGGCTCAGTAGGCGGCGGGGATGTTCTCCTTGGCGTTGGACGCGTCGAAGAACTGGTCGGGGTTGATGATCTTGGGCGGGATCGTCTCGCCGGCAGCGTAGGCCAGCGTCGTCTCGGCCGCCTTGGGCCCGAACCGCGGGTTGCACTCGACGCTGGCGCCGAGCTCGCCGTCCACGATCGCCTCCAGCGCGGCCCGCTCGCCGTCGATCGAGACCAGGGTCACGTCCTGGCCCGGCTTGCGGCCGGCCGCCTTGAGGGCGGCGATGGCGCCGATGGCCATCTCGTCGTTGTGGGCGTAGACGGCGTCGACGTTCGGGTGGGCCCGCAGCAGCGTCTCCATCACCTGGCGGCCCTTGTCGCGGTTGAAGTCGCCGTCCTGGGAGGCCAGGATCTTCATGCCCGACTCCCCCTTGATGGCGTCCTCGAAGCCCTTGCGGCGGTCGTTGGCCGGCGAGGCTCCGGAGGTCCCGAGCAGCTGGATGATGTTGGCCTTGCCGCCGGTCTCCTCGATCAGCCACTCGGCCGCCCGCTTGCCCTCCTCGACGAAGTCGGAGCCGATGAAGGCGACGTAGTCCTCGCCCGCCTTGGCCAGGCTCTGGTCGACGTTGCGGTCGAGGAGAAATACCGGGATGCCAGCCTGCTTGGCCGCTTTGACGGCGGTGGCCAGCGGCTTCTCCTCCCGTGGGGGCAGCCAGATCACGTCGACCTTCTGGGCGATGCAGGACTGCACGTCGGCGACCTGCTTGGCGGCCGACCCGGCGGCGTTGGTGTAGACGAGCTTCCAGCCGCGCTTCTGGACCTCGTCCTTGATGCTCGCCGTCTGGGCGAGCCGCCAGGGATTGTTCTCCTCGGTCTGCGGGAAGCAGACGGTGTAGCTGTCCTTCTGGGCCAGCTTGGGCAGGCCGCCGGCGGCCGTGCCGCCGCCTCCGCCACCACCGCTCTCGGTGGTAGAGCCACAGGCCGCCAGGGCGACCATCGCCACGACCGCCAGCATCCACCCTGCCAGGAACCGGGCACGCTGCATTCGGCGTTCCTCCCTGAATCCCAATAAACGGGAACGAATCCCAACCACTGGGCAATACGACCGTAACAGGATGATCACGGCCGAACAAGGCGACGGTATGCCGCGGTCGCCGCAGTGGTCCTGGTTTTCCATCGCCGGGGCCGGACCTGCGGCCATGCAGCGGCTCATCCGAGTGAGTGGCGGGTGAGGCATCCGGGTGGGTTTCGGTTCCGCCCGAGATCACAACGGCACCGACCCCGTCAGCCAACCCCTCCTGGGCGGCCGCCGGCCGCGCTGGACAGCGCGTGCGAGGGCCGTAGCCACAGCGATGCCTGGGTAGGCTGCATCGTCTGGTCCACCACCGCCAGCAGCTCGGCCCGGAGCGTGTCCAGGTCGAGTTGGTCGCGCAGGTGGGTGCTGAAGGCGGCGACGGTCTGGGCGGCGTCGTGGCGGCGGCGGTTGAAGCGCCGGTCGACCGCCTGCTGGGTGCGGCGGCGGGCCGGCTGGAACACTGCCGCCACGGCCAGGGTGGCCCCGGCCACGACCAGGCTGGAGCCTCGGCCGAGCAGCTGGCCCAGGCCCAGCACCGCGACGGCGTAGCCGCCGCCCAGCAGCAGGGTGAGCAGCCCGTAGGCCAGGGTCCGGCTGACGATCCGGTCCAGGTCATACAGCCGATAGCGCAGGACCGCCGCCCCGATCGCCAGCGGCAACCCGGCCAGCCAGACGCTGATCGCCCAGGTGACCACCTCGGTGGCGTCCAGGGCCAGGCCGACCAGCGCGGCCCCCGCCGCCACCCCCAGCAGCGCCGCCGCCAAGGCCACCCAGCGCAGCTGTTGGCGCTCCACCCCGTGGGCGCGGCGGAAGCGCACCATCGATGACCCGGCACAGACCGCCACGGCCAGGGTGGTGAAGGCCAGGGCCAGCTGGTTGACGATCAGCAGCACCCCACTCAGGCCGTGGAACTCGAAGGGGCCGCCGACCACCTGGACGGAGGGGTCGACCGGCCCGGGTGCCAGCGTCACCACCACCAGCAGCAGTAGTGGTACGGCCACCATGGCCGCGGCAAACCAGCGCCAGCCAGGCGAGGGCAGCTTCCCGGTCGGGGTGAGCAGCAGGACAAAGCCGAGCAGGAGCAGCCCTCCACCGGCGCTGGCCGGGTAGTACAGGGCTACATGGCGAGTGGCAGGCAGGGCCCACCCGCCAGCAGTCCCCAGGCCAGGTACTGCGCAGCAGCCCCGGTGGCGAGATTGCAAGCGACCTGGGCCAGCAGCAGCCAGCCCACCGGGTGCTGCGGTCGGCGGCTGGCCAGCACCGCCCCGACTGTGGCCGCGGTCACCAGGGCAACCCCGGGGCGTAGGTCCCACTGCGTCAGGTCGGGCCGGCCGGCGTGGCGCAGCTGCTGATCCAGCCAGGGGATCGCCAGGCAGGCGACCACGGCCAGCGCCCACAGCATCCAGGCCACCACGCCCGGCCAGCGGCGGGGCCGGGCGAGTCGGACGGCAGGGGTCACGGGCATGGTCCTCGGCGCATCCAGGCCCTTCGGTCTCCGGGCATCGTCACCAGCCTCGTGAGTCACATGCCCAGTGTGGCCGCCGTCCGTCTCGAGAGCGTTACGGACAGGGGATCATCCGAATGCCCGTGGCCACATTCGGCGTGCGGAGCTGTTGGTCTGCGTCTCCGGTTTGCGGTTGGCCTTGGCCGGTTCGCTTGAGCGCCGGGAGGGAGGGTCCAGGAGCTGGATCATGGCGTCGGCGTGCAGCTCCCAGGGGAGCGCGCCTGGCTCGGCGGAGTACTGGAGGAACAGGCCGGCGTCAGTGGCGAGGGCCAGTGCGGCCAGGTGCTCGGGGGGCATTGGCGGGGAGGTCTGGTGGCGGGCGTAGCGCTTGGTGATCAGCTCGGCCAGGCGGTTCCGGAGCTGCCGGTAACGCTTGGCGAGTTCGGCCTGGGCGGCGGGGTTCCGCATGGCGTACAGCGAGAACTCGACCATGAGCACGCCAAAGTCGCGGGCCGCGGCGAACTCCTGCTCGGTCCGGCCGCGCATGGCGGCGAGCAGCTCCTCGGACGACTCGATGGCGTCCAGCGCTTCCACCTGCTGGAGCTGGGCGGCCACGCGCTGGTCCAGCAACGCAAGGAACAGCTCATCCTTGGTGGCGAAGTTGGAGTAGACGGCGCCTTTGGTGTAGCCGGCCGCCTCGGCGACCTCGTCGACCGTGGCGGCGTGGAAGCCCCGACGGGCGAACACCTGGCCGGCGGCGTCAAGCAGCCGGGCACGGGTCTGCTGTCGGCGCTGCGCTCGGGTCAGTCGGGTCATGCCGTCTCCTCCAGGGGTCGAGCCTTGACATACTAACCAGTATCAGGATACTACTGAGTATCATACTTGTCAGTATGCCATTCGTTGCTCCGGCCCTTCCGAACCCATCCAGTGGCCACGCCTTCCGAAAGGGGACAGCACGATGCCAACGATTACCCAGAGCGTGACGGTCAACCGATCCGTTGAAGATGTCTGGGACTTCATCAGCAACTTCGCGAACACCACCCGATGGTCTCGAGGAGTCCTGGAGGCAAGGCAGACCTCCGACGGCCCCCTCGGTGTCGGCTCAACGCTGCAGGCTGTGGTCAAGGCCTTCGGTCGACGCCGCACCGCTGACTACCTGGTCACCGAGTACGAGCCCAACCATGCGTTCGCCTTCAAGGTCACCTCCGGGCCGATGACCAGTCGAGCTCGCTACTCGGTCGAACCGGCAGGAGCTGGGACACGGCTGACCGCCTCGGGCGAAGCAGAAGCTACGGGCCTTTACAAGCTGCTCGCGCCCATCCTCGTCCGCACCGTGAAACGGCACAGCCAAGACGACCTGGCCAATGTGAAGCGCATCCTGGAGGCAGTGGGCGTTGAGCAGGGCGGCGGCGACGATGCTGCGGCCGGCGTTGTGGGTGCGGACAACCAGCCTCCGCCGCTCGGTTCCCGGCGCCGTCATTGAGCGGTCTCGTGGCTGGCCGCCTGGGTCGGCTGGCCGCCTTGGGTCCGGCGGATCCAGGTCTGGGCGGCCATCTGGACCGCGTCCCAGGGGCGCCCAGACGGCGGCGTGTAGCTGAGGTCCAGGTCGGACAGTCCTCGACGGTCATGTGGTGCGGGCTGGCACCAACTCGCCGAGGAGCTGCTGGACGCGGCCGTCGATGTCGTCGCGGATGCGGCGCACCACCTCGACTGGCTGGCCCGCCGGGTCGTCCAGCTCCCAGTCCTCATAGCGCTTGCCCGGATAGATCGGGCACGCATCCCCACACCCCATGGTGATGACCACATCCGCGGCCTTCACGAACTCGTCGGTGAGCGGCTTGGGGAACTCCCGGGACAGGTCGATCCCCACCTCATCCATCGCCGCCACCGCGGCCGGGTTGATCCTGTCCCCGGGGTCGCTACCGGCCGAGCGGACATGCACCCGGCCCTTGGCGTGGTGATCGAGGAGGGCGGCGGCCATCTGGCTGCGGCCGGCGTTGTGGACACAGACGAACAGGACCTCAGGCACGTCTTTCATGATGGCTCCTTCGGCTTGGGCGAGAGCACGGAGCTGCGCACGGGAGAAGCGGTGCACGAACAGGGGGATGAAGTCGACCACCCGCGCCCCCGACAGCCGGTCGATGGACTCATTCACGTGGCGTTCGATGGTCTCCAGCGAGTAGATGCCGCGGAATTCCTCGTGCAGGGCCTCGATGGAGCGGGCGAAGGTCTGGCGGCCGGTCGGGTCCAGGGGGGCGTCGTGGGACGGCATGGGCCGGCGTCCTTGGGACACAGCAGGGTGGCTGGCAACCGGTGGCCGGGGGTCGGCGCCGGGGACTTGGCGGCGGCAGGCGGTCCCGCTCGGGGCCGAGCGGGCGGCCAGCCCCAGGGTGGCGGCCAGGCGGACCAGCGCCGCGGGCCGGAGCCGGTAGTAGGTCCAGTAGCGGTAGCGGTCGGTCTCGACCAGGCCGGCCTCCCGCAGGACCTTGAGGTGGTGGCTGACCAGCGGCTGCGCGGTCGCCAGGTCCTCGGCCAGGTGGGCCACGCACAGCTGCTCGGTTGAGAGCAGCTCGACGATGCGCCACCGCAGCGGGTCGCCCAGCGCCCGCGCCAGCTCCATCGGCAGGGCCTGGGAACTGGCCGGCGAGCCAACAGGTATGACGGTCGAGGTAGCCATCTGGATCAACATAGATTGATCGCGACGTCGGGAGCAAGCGGCAGCCGGGGCGCCCAGGGTGGCGGTGAGCAGGTTGGGCAGGAGGGCGGTGGGGATCTCGTGGCCGCCGACTGGCGGTCGCCCCGTAGGATCGCGGCTGGCCAGCATTCCCTACCGGAGGCCGCGATGCCCCGTCGACGTCGCGCCCGCCGCGTCCGTCGCGTCCTGGACCCGTGGTGGAGTTCCTGCGCATCGAGGCCGTCGGCGGGACGGTCCTGCCGGCCGCCACCATCGCCGCCCTGGCCCTGGCCAACAGCCCCCTAGCCGGCGCCTACCAGCGGCTCTGGCAACACGAGCTGACCGTGGGGAGCCTGCACTGGGATCTGCGCCACTGGGTCAACCACGCCCTCATGACCATCTTCTTCCTGGTCATCGGGCTGGAGGTCAAACGCGAGCTCACCACCGGGCGGCTACGCGACCCCCGCCGGGCCAGCCTGCCCATCCTGGCCGCCCCGGCCGGGGCGGCGGTCCCGGCCATCGGGGTGGACCCGGCCAAGGTCACCATCCTGGCTGCTTCCCTGGTCGCCGGGCTTCTGGGCGCGGCCGTGCTGTTCGGGGCGCGAACCTCCGCTGGGTGACGATGGAGCGGCCGGCCAAGCAGCTGATCATCCCGGGCAGCTAGGGACAGCAGGTGGCGGCGCTCCAGTCCGCCGCCGTCCTGTCGAGCGCCGCCGTCGTCCCGCTGGGCGCTGCGGGGATGGAGGGGAGGAGTTGGCGGCGACGCGGGACGCTGGCCAGCAGGTCCCGGTTGCGGGCGCACATGGCCGCGGCCGGCGGCCCCTGGTCGCGGTGGAGGGCGCCGGCGTGGTCGCCGGCCAGGGCGGCCACCACCGAGCGGACCTGCTGGTAGCCGGTGGCCAGCAGGAAGGTCGGGGCGCGGCCGTAGCTCTTCATGCCCACGATCACATAGCCGGGTTCTGGGTGGGCGAGCTCGGCGATGCCGTGGGCGGGCACGGTCCCGCAGGTGTGGACGTTGGGATCGATGAGCGGGCCGAGGGCGGCCGCGCTTTCCAGACCGGGCTCAAGGGCCAGGCGGAGCTCGGCGGCGATGCTGTGGTTGGGCCGGAACCCGGTGGCCGCGATCACCTCATCGGCCTCCACAACCAGGTCCTGGGCGCGGATGACGTCGTCGCTCGGCAGGTGGTCGCCGGCCAGCCGGACCCGCTCGCCGGCCGGCTCAACGGTGTGGATCCGAAAGCCGCTGACGAGCTCGATGCGGCCGGCCTCGACCAGGGCGGTCAGGTCGGTGGCGAGCCGGCCCCGGGCGGGGAGTTCGTCGGCCTCGGCGCTGCCCTTGCCGACCAGTGGCCGTGGGGTGGCCGAGCGGACGGCCCACACGATCTCGGTGCCCGGCCCCTGCTGTTGGAGCTCGGCCAAGGCGAGCAGGCTGGTCGCGGCCGAGTGCCCGGCTCCGACCACCACCGTTCGCCGTCCTACGTAGCGGCTGCGGTCGCGGCCCAGGACGTTGGGCAGCCCGTAGGCGATCCGGGCGATGGCGTCGGGCTCGCCCAGGGCGGGCAGCCCCGAGGCACCCAGCGGGTTGGGCCGGGTCCAGGTGCCCGAGGCGTCGATCACCGCCCGCGCCTGCAGATCGCCGAGCTGGCCGTGGTCGCCGCGGACCCGAACCTGGAACGGGAGCTGGTCGCGGCCGGGGCTGCGGACCTTGTCCAGATCGTGGCGCGCGACCGCGGCCACGGTGGTGTTTAGCCGGATGCGGCTGGCCAGGGCAGGCAGGGCGGCCAGCGGCTCCAGGTAGTCATGCAGCAGGTCGGCCCCGGTGGGCAGGGCATCGTGGTCACGGCCGGCCCAGCCGGACTGCTCGAGCAGGCGCACGCTAACCGGGTCCAGGGCCAGGCACCAAGGGGAGAACAGCCGCACGTGCCGCCACTGAGCAATGCTTGCGCCGACCTGGGAACCCGCCTCGAGGACGAGGGGCTCCAAGCCCCGGTCGAGCAGGTGGGCCGCGGCGGCCAGGCCGACCGGACCGGCCCCGATGACGACTACGGGCAGACCGGTGCGGGCGCTGGGGGCGGCGTCGGGGTCCTCGACCGCGACCTGGTGGATGCCGTCACTGCGGGTCATCGGAATGCTCCTGGAGGCCTACATTTACAACTGTCGATATATTGGGTCGTGGTGGTCCCAGGGCCGGGTCGGAGATGGGATGGCCTGGCGCCCCGGACGAGGCCTTCACACTCGTCCGGGCGCCGGCCGGTCAGGTCAGCAGCAGCCGGACTGCTGCACGACCGGGAGCTCGCGACGGGTGGCGGTGGGCACGGCCAGGGCCGCGGTGGCGTCGGCCGCCCTGGTGGCCTTGATGATGGCCGAGTGCAGCCCCTCGCCGACGGGGTGGGTGAAGCTCACCGAGATGTCGGCGAACCCGGCCTCGGCCAGCCCCGCTTCGTACTCTCCTTTGGTGAGCGCCCCGGCGATGCAGCCGACCCAGGCGCCCCGCTCGGCCCGGTCCTCCGGGGTGAGGTGGTCCTGGGCGACCACGTCGGTGATGCCCAGGCGTCCGCCTGGCTTGAGGACCCGGAAGGTCTCGGCGAACACCGCCGGCTTGTCGGTCGACAGGTTGACCACGCAGTTGGAGATGACCACGTCGACGGTCTCAGCCGGGAGGGGGATGGCTTCGATGTGGCCCTTGAGGAAGTCGACGTTGGTGGCGCCGGCCTCGGCAGCGTTGCGGCGGGCAAGGGCCAGCATCTCCTCGGTCATGTCCAGCCCGTAGGCCTTGCCCGTCGGGCCGACCCGCTTGGCCGAGAGCAGGACGTCGATGCCCCCGCCCGAGCCCAGGTCAAGCACCGTCTCGCCTTCGTGGAGGTCAGCGACGGCGGTGGGATTGCCGCACCCCAGGCTGGCCAGCACAGCGGTGTCGGGCAGCTGGTCGCGGTCGAGCGCGGCGTACAGCTCGGCCCCGAACCCGGGCTCCTCGGCGGTCGCGGCGCCGCCGCAACAGCCGCCGTCGCAGCCGCAATCGGCCGGCTGGCCACAGCCGCAGTCGGCCTGGCCGCTGGTGACCTTGATGGCGGCCGCGGCGTAGCGGGCCCGGACCTGCTCGCGCAGGGCGTCGGAGTCGGTCTGCTGGGTGGTCATCGGCTGGCTCCTTGGAGGTCGACGGCGGCGGCCAGCTGGCCGAGGGTGTCATGGTTGAGCGAGTAGTAGGCCCACGTGCCGCGTTGCTCGCGGGCCAGCAGCCCGGCCTGGACGAGCTTCTTGAGGTGATGGCTCACGGTCGGCTGGCTGAGTCCGAGCGGGCCGGTGAACTCGCACACGCACACCGGGTCGGGGCTCGTGGCCAACAGGTTGACAATCTTGACCCGGTGGGGGTCGGCCAGGGCCTTGAACAGCCGGGCCGTCGCCTCGGCCTCGGCGTCCGACAGCGACGCCGCCCCCAGCGGCGCACAGCACACCGCCGCGGTCGTCGTCATCGCCATCCCAAGGTCCTCCTTGAATCGATCAATGTCGATGTGAGGATGCCACGATCCATCGACATCCGTCAATGGGGTGCTAGCGCAGGTCGACGCCACCGCGTGCCGCCTGCTCCAGCCGCAGGTGGGTCCCGCCGGTGATGCGGCCGAAGTAGGCGTGGTGGCCGGGGCTGCCGGGCGGCCACTGGGCCAAGAATCGCGCCGTCCACCAGGCGAGATCGAACCGCACCGGCAACGCGTCGCAGCGCAGGGTGCCGACGGTAGTGCCGTACAGGCTGTCGGATGGAGGGCGGGAGCTGCCCGACAACCGCGTGATGACGCCGTAGGTACTGCCGGCGAAGTTGGCCAGGCCGGCCGAGCCGTTGTTGATCACCAGGCGGTCGTGGCGGCCGTCGCCGACGACCTGGGCGAACGGCAGGCCGGTGTGGGTGCTGGCGAGGACGCTGACCTTCGCGCGACCGAACCAGTCCAGCAACTCGGCGGTGGTGGTCGGTCGGCCGCGCCAGCCAACCTGGCGGCGCACGGCCGAGTCAGCGGGCTCCATCGCCTCCAGGGCCAGCCGCCAGCCGGCCAGGGACTCGGCGTCCCCATGGAGGATCCCGACCCGTTGCCCGGCGACGCTGGCAGTGAGGTGGTGGGGAAGCTCGCCGAGGCGACCCACCAGGGCGGGGAACCGTGACGCGGTCGCCCCGAGGCGGGTGATGATCTGGTTGGAGCGGTCGACCACGTCGTCGCCGACATAGTCGGGATAGGCGCAACCGCACCCGGCGGTATCGTCCTCAGATGCCAGCTCGGCTTCGACATTGCCCCTGGTGGCGTGGTGGACCAGAACCGTCTCGCTGATGGTGCGGAAGTCGTCGGGTCGACGTCCAGCCAATGGAAATCCCCGTTGAACACGATCGTCGCCGGGCCGCCGGGCTCCTGGTCGGCCCGCTCCAGCACGGCCGCAAGGCCGGCGGGGTTGCCGTACAGGCCGCCAACGACATAGAGGGTGTCGGCCTCTAGCTGGGCCGGCTGGGCGAGCGCCTCCGGCTGGTACCGGTAGGCCAGCGGGCAGGACCGGCCGCGCGCAGCCATGCCCTTCCTCCCTAGTGGTCTCCGGATCGAGTGACTGCCGGATGGCCATGATGGACGCTGGTGGCTTGGGATCGGGAGCTGGCGACCACAGAACCGATCGGGTGGCAATCTGGCCCAGGGATCAACCACGGCTGCTTCTCGAGCAGCCAGAGCATCCCTCCCCATGCTGTCTTGCGGCGCAAGGCCGAGACGAAGCGGTGCGTTGCCAGAGATTGCCGGAACTGCGCCACGCATAGCCTCACTCCGCCCCACCACCACCTCTCGACAGCGGCTCTCACCTGCACAGTTGTGTGGGCTCGTTGCGTGCTGGCTGGCGTTGTGAACTACCGGCGCATCGATGGTAAGGATGGGTCGCCGGTTCGATTTCCGCGGGCTCGACCGGCCCGGCTGACTCCAGCTTGAACCTGAGGCGAAGGAGCTTCCTGATGGGCAACCAAGGCGGGGGTGTTGGTGTCGACTGGCCGCTCGGGCTGCCCCGGCTGGTCTCCTCCCAGCCGCTGAAGGGCGGCTTCATCTGCAGCACCCTCCGGGGTCGGCTGGCTGACGGGCGGGAGGTGGTGGTCAAGCGCTGCCCGTATCCGGCCGAGGTGGAGGCCGACGGGCTGGCGGCGCTGGCCGCCGCCGGGGCTCCGGTGCCGGCCGTGCTCGGGGTCGCCGGCCAGGTCCTGGTGCTCGAATGCGTCGGCGGCCCGCCGGACTGGCCGGCGCTGGGGCGGGCCATCGCCCGCCTGCATCAGACGACCGGGGACCGTTTCGGCTGGCATCGGGACAACTTCCAGGGCATGACCATCCAGCCCAACCGCTGGAGCGAGGACTGGCCGAGCTTCTATGTGGAGTGCCGGCTGGGGGTCCACTTGGCCGATCCGACGGTCCCGGCGCCGCTGCGGCGGCGGCTGGAGCGGGCCTGTGAGGGTCCGCTGCCGGCGCTGTTGCGGCCGCGGCCGCCGGCGTCGCTGACCCATGGGGACCTGTGGGCCGCCAACGTGGTCCAGGGGCGCTGGCTGGTCGACCCGGCGGTGTCGTTCGCCGACCGGGAGCTGGAGTTGGCGTACATGCAGCTGTCCAACAGCCTCCCGGCCGAGTTGCTGGACGCCTACCTGGAGGCGTGGCCGCCCGATCCGGGCTATGAGCAGCGCCGCCCCGCGCTCCAGCTGCACAAGTTCCTCAACAACATCCGCCACTTCGGGCCCGACCGGTACGTGCCCCGGATCGAGGCGGTCCTGGATGGCTACGGCTGGTGAGCCGACCGGGTGCCGAGGCGGTTCTGCGGTGCCGCGTCGTTGCCAGCAATCTGCCAGCGCCAAGGCCTCAACAACGCCGCAGGCTGCACCGTGTCGCCCTTCTGGCGTCCGCTAGCTGAGCGGCCTTCCACCACTGGGGCTACAACTTCCTCCGGCAGTCGCGCCACATCAGACACCGGCCCGATATGACCATGCTTGTCGGGATTGACGACAGAGCGGATCGCCTGGACCACGCCGTCGGCGACGTCGAGCTCGACCACGCTGACCACGCGCCCTTCGGCGTCGTACATCACGGCGCACGTCGGGCGTGAGCATGCCGAGCAGCGCGTCCATGTCGCCGCCCGCGACGGCCTCGAAGAACCTGCGGGCGAGTTCCTCACACCTCGCGCAGCATGAACACCGCCCGCTCCACCGGCGAGAGGGTCTCCAGCAGCACGAGGAACGCCATCGACAGCGAGTCGGCCAGCTCGGCGTGCTCAGCCGGCCCCGGCTCGTCGGCGGGCATGACGACCGGCTCGGGCAGCCAGTCCCCCACGTACGTCTCCCGCCGTAGCCGCGCCGAACTCAGGTAGTTGATTCCCAGCCGCGTCACCGCCGTCGTCAGGTACGCCTTTCGGATCGGCGATCGTGGTTCCCGCCTGGCGCGCCCGGGCGTGCTCCCGGCGCACGGAGCACCGACCGACCGTGGTGGGCTCGAGCGTGCGCGCTCCTGACGGCTGACGTCCATCCCGTCGCCTGGACGGGGCTCTCCTCGCTGGAAGCGCTACCGGACGACGCGGTATTCGAGATGTGTCACGCCGTCGGTCTGGCTGAGCCCGGTCTGTTCCAGCTCGATTCGCTCGGGGAGCTGGTCGAACAGCCGACGGCCCCCGCCGAGCAGGACATTGATCAGGTGGATCCTGATCTCGTCCACCAGCCCCGCGGCGAGGAATTGCTGGTCGATGTTCGCGCCCATCAGCCCGATCCGCTTCTCGGCGGCGACCTCCTGGGCCCTCGCGAGCGCAGTCTCGATCCCGTCGGTAACGAACGTGAAGACCGGGTCCGAACTCGCGGGCGGCGTGTGGGTGACCACGAAGCACGGCACGTCGCCCAATGGGCCCTTGCCACCCCACGCCTCGATCGAGTTGTCGTACGACCGGCGACCCATGATCACGGCGCCCGTTTCCTCGACCAGGTTGCCGGACACCCGCTCGAACACCGAGGGATCCTCGAACGCCCAGTTGTGGAGCCGCATCCCCTCCTCGCCCAGTCCCTGCTCCGGATTGTCATTGGGCGCCGCGATGTAGCCGTCCAACGACATGCTCATGTCGATGACCACGCTGCCCATGTCGCCTCCTGTGTTCTGCCGATGAGACGGGCGGACGCTCACGAACTCATCGCGAGGTGCCCGGCTGTCCGCCACTTGCGTCTCCCAGTGCCTGCGACCCGACCGTTCGGGCGGCGACCACCCTACGGCGTCGGGATGAGCTGTTCCTCCGCGTGCCAGATGCAGTGCTCATCGATTGGCCGCGGCGCGGGTTCGGGCCCTGCCCCCGGCGGTCTCTCGGCGTGCGACGGTGTCCACCGTCCCCGGTTCCAAGGGCAGGGCAGACCGCCGCCCACACCCTGCGCGACGCCCCTCCCGCTACCTCGGCGGCAGCCCAACCGCATCGACCACGTACCGATCATCCAGAAGCACCCGGTCGCGCGCCGATGTCGTCGGGTCAAGCGTGCGACGCCAAACACCACGCCAGCGCCAGCTGGGCCCTGTCAGGGTCGCGGGCCGGCGGTGCCGGGTGCATCCTGGACGAGCACGCGGGTTCGGCGCTCGGCCGCCTGCCAGTCCCAGAGGCCATGTAGATGCCTGGTTCATCGCTTCGCACTAACGTCGCCAATGTGCTGGTGATCGGCACGGGGGCGGCCGGGCTGCGGGCCGCCATCGCGGCCCACCAGGCCGGCCGCGAGGTCGTGGTGATCGGCAAGCGTCGCCGCGACGACGCCCACACGGTGCTGGCGGCTGGTGGGATCAACGCCGCCCTCGGCACGGTTGACCCCCAAGACTCCTGGCAGCAGCATTTCGCCGACACCCTGCGGGACGGCTACTTCCTGGCCGACCCGCGGGTGGTCGAGTTGTTGGCCAGGGAGGCCCCGGCGGCGGTGCTGGAGCTGGCCGACTGGGGGGCGCCGTTCGCGCGCACCCCAGATGGCCAGCTGGATCAGCGGTTCTTCGGCGCCCACCGGTGGCGGCGGACCTGCTATGCCGGCGACTGGACCGGCCGGGCGATCCTGCGCACCTTGGCGGCCAAGGTGGCCGAGCTGGGCCTGACCGTGACCGACGACCAGTACGTGTCAGAGCTGCTGGTCAGCGACGGAGTCTGCTTCGGGGCCCTGGCCTTTGATCTGGAGACCGGCGGGCGGACCGTGTTCCTGGCCGATGCGGTGGTCCTGGCCGCCGGCGGCCACACCCGGATCTGGCGACGGTCGTCCTCCCGGCGGGACGAGAACACCGGCGACGGCATGTACCTCGCCTTGCGGGCCGGCTGCCGGCTCCAGGACATGGAGCTGGTCCAGTTCCACCCGACCGGGATGGTGGCGCCCGAGGAGGCCGCCGGGACGCTGGTCACCGAGGCCGTCCGCGGCGAAGGGGGCCACCTCAAGAACGCGCTGGGGGAGCGGTTCATGGCCCGCTACGACCCCGAGCGGATGGAGCTGTCGGCCCGTGACCGGGTGGCGCTGGCCAACTACACCGAGATCGCCGAGGGCCGCGGCGGCCCCAACGGCGGGGTGTTCCTGGACATCAGCCACCTCGGCAAGGACGTCATCCTGGAGAAGCTGCCGCGGATGTACCGGCAGTTTCTGGAGTACCAGCTGCTGGACATCTCCCAGCAGCCCATGGAGGTCGCCCCGACGGCCCACTACTCGATGGGTGGGGTGGTGGTCGACCCCGAGACCCATGCCACCGATGTAGCCGGTTTGTACGCGGCCGGCGAGGTCACCGCCGGACTGCACGGCGCCAACCGGCTGGGTGGCAACTCCCTGGCCGAGACGGTGGTGTTCGGCCGCCGGGCCGGCGAGGCGGCCGCCAGCTACTCGGCCAGCCGCGACCTACAGCTGCGGGACCGCGGCACGGTCCGCGACGCCGACGAGGCGCTGTCCAGCTTCATCCGTCCTGGCCGCCAGTTCGCCCGCCCCCTGCAGCGGGCCCTGCGCGATGCCATGTGGGAGACCTGCGGGGTGGTCCGCGACCAGGCTGGGCTCCAGCGTGGCCTGGAGCGGATCGCCGAGCTGGGGGAGCTGGCCCGCGAGGTCGACGTGCGGCCCACTTCGGAGGGGTTCGCCGACCTAGCGCATGCGCTGGACCTGCGCGCCTCCCTGGTCGCTGCTGAGGCGACCCTGCTCGCCGCCCTGGCCCGCCAGGAGAGTCGCGGTGCCCATCAGCGCCGAGACTTCCCCCAGGTCGCCGCCGACCTGGGGGTGAACTTCCAGAGCCGCGTTGACGCGGACGGCCGGCTGACGCTCGCTCCCCGCCCGGTCCCGCCGGTCCCATCCGAACTGCAAAACTGGGTCGACATTGCCGACGACCTGAGCGTTGCCGGCCGGCTGCTCGAGTAGGCCGATACTTCGTGCAGAGAGCCTGATCGACGACGAACCCGGCGAGGAGTGTCTGGCCGGGCGTCGCTAGTGATCTGGAGGCTGTCGTGGCGTCGCCCCGGTCAACGCCTGGATGTGCGCGGTTCGGGGAGGAACAGTAGCCGGCCAACCGGCACGGTGCCTGATGCGAACGAGACCTTCTCCCGCCTGACCATTCAACCTCATCAAGGACCCGCCGCGGGTCGGGCAGCAGTTGAAGGGCAAGCTGCAGGGCGGTCTGGTGGACAGGAACGTACAGGTACGCTGCAGCGTGTTGTCCTCGTAGCTGCTCGCCCACCGTTCGAACCGGCTGGTGGAGGCGGCCATGGCTGGTCAGCCGTCCAGGAGGCTGGTCAGCGTCCGGACCCCGGCCGGGGTGCCGACCACCACGGCGGTATCGCCGGGCTGGAAGGCGAAGCTCGGCTCAGGGGCTGGGAAGGCCGTCCGGCCCCGCAGCACGGCCACGATGGAGACGCCAGTGCGGCTGCGGGCCTGGGTGTCGGCGATCATGCCCTCCGCATAAGGTGAGTCCTCCCGGATGGTCAGCCAGGAGATGGCGAGTCCCTCGAGGTGCTGGTGGAGCTCGGCCAGATGTCCGGTGAGGCGAGCCGCGCCCAGCAGATCGGCCAGGGCATCGGACTCCTCCTTGCTGAGCCGGATGACCTCGCGACAGGTGTCGGGGTCGTCGGCGTCGTACAGCAGCAGGTCGCGGCGGCCGTTGCGGTAGGACACCACCCCGAGTTGGTTGCCCCGCTGGGTGGTGAGGTCGTAGCGCCGCCCCACGCCTGGCAGCGTCGTCTCCTGAATCTCCATCTCCTCGCCCCTGTCGTCTCCATGCATCGGTGTCGCCGGCTAGGTGGAGCGCGTGGTCGGGGATTGGGCCGGAGGTTGGCCTCGGGTTCGGAGCAGCCGTGCCCGGTTGTGGAGGCTGTCCTCCAGGTGGCCCTTGAGCTCCAGCAGCACCGAGGTCTCGGGTCCGGCGGTTGAGGTCCAGCCGCATTCGCACAGGATGCGACAGGGCAGGCCGGTTCCGGAGGTGCGGTGACGGCGCCATTGATGGCCTTCAATGCCTCCAGCATGGGACGACCTCACCACGACACGACCCCCTTTGCTCACTGGAATCCGGCCTGCTCCAGCGGACGGGTCGCATCGGCAGGGATGACGATCCTCCAGTTGCCGGCGGCCAAGGTGGTTCTCGCTAGGGTCTGGCGGTGGACCTCCTGACCGCCGTAGGCGGCAACCAGCGTCCAGCGCTCGCCGACGTCGGGGACCTCCTGAAAGCTGGTCAGGCTCTTGGCCTCGGCTTCGCCCAGCCCAACCCGGTCGCCCGAGGCGTCCAGCACGTCGATCTGGATGGCCAACCCCGCCTGGTTGTCAACTCGCACCGTCACATGGTCGACGGCGCCGCCGACGGCGGCGCGGATCAGCGCCAGCACCCCGAGGGTGGTAATCACCGCGGTGACGATGACGACCCCTCGAACCATTGGGTCGGTGATGGTGGTCGGGTCATCCAGTCGCGTGTTCATGCCCGGCTCCCTGCTCATGGCGGCTTGGGCGGCGCGGCATGCCGCCGGCCCCGCTGCCAGCCTTCGGGTGGTGGATGGACGCGATCATCGCTGGCTCCTCCGCACGCCTGGGTTGTCGAGTCGAGCTGGTCATCGTCGCCGCCCTTTACTGCGACGGGCGGGCTGCTCGCGCTGCTTGGGTCGCGTTCCAGCTGGCCCACCGACCAGCAGCAACACGACAGCAACACGCCACCCAAGTGACGTGACCGACCTGGAACCTCCAGCATCAGCCCACGCCGGTGAGGCAGGGCGTGGGACGGCGGTCAGGCCGACTGGAGGGCGGGCGGTGCCCGAGCCTCAAGTTGGATGAGCCGAACTAGCGACCGGGCCGCAGCCAAGCCGGACCGAAGCCGTCCCGCGCCTACCCCGTGCACAACAGTGAATGCGGCGGCCAGCATGCCGAGCAGTACCGGAACCAGACGTCCGCTCTGGGTCGAGCGCTGGACCGGGGGGCGCAGTGCTGGGATCCGGTCCGGCGGGGCGGCCGGCTCGACACCTGGCAGTGAGTGGCTCGCGGCCAACAGGTCCGCGGAGCTGCCCGCGGCCGAGGAGACGAGTTCGCCCGCCCACAGCGATGCAAGCACCATGGCGAGCACCAGGAACGCCCTAGTGGCCGTGTGCCGCCGCCGCCTCCACATGGCGGTTCGACCGTACTGGATCATCTGGCCGCCGCCAAGGTAGAGCTGCAACCCGCCGGAGATGGCGCGTCGGTTAGTCGGCGCCGGCGAACAAAATCGGGAGCCTCAGCTCGGGTAGCACGGGAGCTGTCAACACTATCCAGTACCGCAGCGACAACCTCGGTTCGAGTGACCATGCCTCGTGGCCAGACGAGTTGGTGCCTCGAGACGACGACCTGGACCGGTGTGGTGCGAGGCGGGATGCTGCGCGGTCGCGTAGCGTCACGCCCAAGGACGTTGCCGCCGACACTGCACGGCGTTTCCTCGTCACCCGGCAGATGCTCGCGCCCGCGCGTTCGGTCGAGGGTGGGCCCGACGGGGTGCTCGAGACCTTCCGTCGGCTCGGTTCGATCCAGTTCGACCCGCTGTCGGTCGCGGGGCGCAACCACGATCTGGTGCTCCACGCGCGGGTCGCCGGCTACGACCCCGCCTGGTGCGCCGCTCTCTACGAGCGGCGCGAGCTATTCGAGGCGTACAACAAGGGTCTTTCGCTCATCCTCATGAGCGACTTCCCGTGGTTCCGCGCGAACCTGAGCGTGAGTTCGCCGCGCCTCCTCGCCGAGCAGGCTGACGTCGCCGAGCACGTGCTCGAGCGGATCCGCGCCGAGGGCCCACGCTCCGCACTCGACTTCGAGCGTCGGCGCGGGTCGCTGGTCGACTGGTTCGGCGCTCCCACGAACGTCGTGCGCGCGGTGCTCGAGGCGTACGCCGCGACCGGAGTGCTCGGTCTCACTCGACGGGACGGCAACCGCCGCTACTACGACCTGATCGAGCGACTGCTGCCTCCCGACATCGTCGCGCGCAAGGTCCCGCTGAGGGAACAGGTCCGACACAAGCTCCTGTCGCGGTACCGCGCGCACGGTCTTCTGGGCATCGGCGGCGGAGGCGACATCTTCGGCGGCCTTGGCCCGGCGAAGCCGGACACGGAGCGACCGGAGCACCCGGGTCGGACCGCGCTGCGCGAGGAGCTTATCGAGGAGGGCGAGCTCGTTCCCGTTACGGTCGAGGGCGTGCGCGGCAAACGCTTCGTCCTGCGCGAGGAGGTCGAGCTGCTCAAAGCACCGCCCGAGCCACCGCTCTCCGTCGCATTCCTCCCACCGTTCGATCCGTTGGTCTGGGACCGAGGCCTCCTCGGGTCCTTGTTCGGCTTCGACTACGTGTGGGAGCTCTTCGTCCCGCCGGCCAAACGGCGCTGGGGCTGGTACGTGCTGCCGATCCTCTTCCGTGACCGGCTCGTCGGCCGGATCGAACCCCGGATCGACCGCGATGAAGGACTTGTGCGCGTTCTCGACCTCTGGTGGGAAGACAGCTTCGACCCGCGCCGCGTCGAGGGCTTCGTCGACGCGATGCAAACCGCGCTACGCGCGTACCTCCACTTCGCCAGCGCAAGCCGGCTCGAGTGGGCACCGCACCTCAAGATGGAGCGCCGACTCTTCCTCACGCGGCCGTAAGCCGGCGAACCCGGAGAGGGTGTCGGCCGTCCAGGTAGGTGCCGCCGTCTGCCATCACTTGCCGGTAGTTGATGGCGCCGGCGCAGGTGGACAAGGCCATCTTGTTCGTGAACGATCACGCTCTGTGAGGCCTAGAGGCGCTAATCGCCAGCGCCGGGATCGATCGGGGATCGCGGCGCTGCTCGGGGACCGCCGAGTTCCGGGACGTGATGCTCGAGATCGGCCTGCTGGCCGCGACGGTGCTCCTGCTGGGAGCGACCGTGCTCGTCCTTCGCATCAAGCGCCCCGAAGACGAGGAGTCGACCACCGGCCTCCGGAGTGACTAGCAACGTTCAGATCTCGACGGAACTCAACCCGCCCGAGTGGACTGCAGCCTTCGGCCACCTCGCCTTGGAACACCCAACGCCGAACCGCTCACCAGAGACTTGCCAGGGGTCGCAGGAGTTTCTGGCCGTGCCAAGTGCGGATGCAATGGTCTGATGGCAAGTGCATATCGGACAGATTGGACGAAGCGGCAGACGATGTGGTAACCAGGCTGTAGGGGGTAGAGCGGGGTAGACATGACCGAAGCTCAGTCGGATCGGCCTGGACCGACCATCCGCCGTATGCTGGTCGGCGCGCAGTTGCGCCGGCTCCGGACCAGCGTGGGACTGACCCGAGAAGCGGCTGCCAAGGCGATCCGGGCCTCGGAGTGGAAGATCCACCGGCTCGAGAATGGCCAGGTCGGCTTCAAGGAACGCGACATCGTCGACCTGCTGGCCCTCTACGGGGTCACCGACCCCGATGAGGTCGCTGCGTTCCTCATGCTCACCCGGGAGGCCAACGCACCCGGCTGGTGGCAGCGCTACGGCGACGTCCTGCCCCCCTGGTTCCGGACCTACGTCGACCTGGAGTCGGCGGCCACCCTGATCCGGACCTACGAGGGCCAGTTCGTCCCCGGGCTGCTCCAGACCGACGACTACATCCGGGCGCTCGTCCATGGCGCCCACCTGGAGTCCGCGGAGGAGGTCGGCCGCCGGGTCCGGCTGCGCATGGCCCGCCAGACCCTGCTCACCCGCGAGGACCCGCCCCGGCTGTGGGCGGTGGTCGACGAGGCCGCCCTGCGCCGGCCGGTCGGGGGCCGCGAGGTCATGCGCGGGCAGCTGGAGCGGCTGCTCGACGCCAGCAAACTGCCCAACGTCACCCTCCAGGTCCTGCCCTTCGGCGCCGGGGCGCATTCCGCCATGGTGGGCGCATTCAGCATCCTGCGGTTCGCCGACCAGCAGCTCCCCGACGTCGTCTACCTCGAGCACCTCACCAGTGCGCTCTACCTGGACAAACGTGATGAGGTGGAGCGGTACCTGGACGTGATGGAGCTGCTCTGCATCGACAGCGAGCCTCCCGCCAAGACCATGGATCTCCTGGCCAAGATCCTGAACGAGCTGTAGCGCTCCACAGCATTGCTAGGACTCGTCACCGATGCCATCAACCCAACGGCCTGTTAGGGTGCAACTCCTCTTGTGACCTGGAGGACAGGTGGCCGACGACTGGACCATCAAGCTCGATACGAGTGTGCCCAACCCGGCACGCATCTACGACTACCTCCTGGGTGGCAAGGACAACTATCCAGCCGACCGCGAGGTGGCGGACCAGCTCATTGCCATCGCGCCGGTGGCCCGTGAGGTGGTCCAAGACAACCGGGCCTTCCTGCGCCGAGCCGTCCGCGTCCTCGCCCGCGAGGCCGGGATCCGGCAGTTCATCGACCTCGGCAGTGGCCTGCCCACCCAGGGCAATGTTCATGAGATCGCCCAGGCCATCGCCCCCGATGCGCGGGTGGTCTACGTGGACAACGACGCGATGGTCGTGACCCACAGCCGCGCGCTCCTGGCCGGTGACAACACCCTCGCGATCCAGGCCGACCTCCGGGAGCCTGAGCGCATCCTGGGACATCCCGAGGTTCGGGAGCTCATCGACTTCAACCAGCCGATCGCTCTGCTGCTCATGGCGATCCTGCACTTCATCCCCGAGGATCAGGACCCGCTCGGGGTCGTGGCGCAATTCCGGGATGCCTTGCCGACCGGCAGCTACCTGGCCATCTCCCACGGCACCAGGGACGTGCCGGTGCGGCCGGACATGTCGGCGGAGGAGATGGCCGAGATGGGGGCGAGGGTCGAGCGGTTGTATCAGCTGACCACCGCTTCCCTGGTCACACGCACCCGTGCTCAGGTGGAGCGGTTCTTTGACGGATTCGATCTGCTCGAGCCTGGTCTGGTCGAGATCCAGCTGTGGAGACCTGACGACAGGGACTCGATGTTGCCGGGCGGGTTCTATGGTGGCGTCGGCCGCAAGCGCTGAGCTGGTGCGGCGTCTGGAGCCGGCCTAGGTCGATGCGTCAGACGGCTCCGGCTCGAACACCTGACGGATCTCGAGCTCGACCTGGCGCTCGGGAGCAGGCCCGCGAGGTCGAGGAGCACGCCGGCCTTCTTGAGCTCGTCGTTGTAGCTGCCCATCGCGGTGAGGAGTTCCTCGCTGGGCGCCGCCCCCGGTTGCGGATCTCCCTTGATCATGAACATCACCCGCATGTCGTGCCTCCTTCGTATCCGAGCCGGGCCCCGTACGGCCTCGAGCGATCCGCGGCCGATATGGACACCGCCGCTGTTGACCTACCGAACCTCGGAACCAGTCATCGGGCCACGCCGCCATCCGCCGAAGCTGCCTGCCGCATCGTGTCGCCTCGACCGCGGCTGTCTATGTAGCGGTGGGGTCGTGCTACCCTCGACCTAGCCGAGGTTCACGGTTGGCTTCGTAGTTCACAGTCGAGCTTGTCCCTTTGCCGCCGGCGCCATCTGGTGTCGACGTGGTCGATACCTCCGAGACAACGGAGGGAGGGACAACCAGCATGACTGTTGGAACCGTCAAGTGGTTCAACGCCAACAAGGGCTACGGCTTCATCCAGCCCGAGTCCGGCAACGACGTCTTCGTCCACGCCAGCGCCATCCAGGACGGTGACTCGTTGCAGGATGGCCAGACCGTCGAGTTCGACATCACCCAGGGCCAGAAAGGACCTCAAGCCGCCAACGTGCGGGCGGTCGCCGCCCAGTAGCGACAGCGCCGGTGCACGCCGGCAGCGGTTCGACGGAGCGGCTGACCTGGTGTTCATCCTGCTGCTCCCAAGTGAGGAGGCCGCGATGGCCCCACTGTTGCAGTCTGCCACCACTCCCTCCGACGGCGACGCGATCGTCACCGTGCGCGGCGACATCGATACCGAGACGGCTGGCCAGCTCTGGCAGTACCTGAGTTACCTGGTCGGCCAGGGCCACCATCACATCGTGTTGGACCTGCGCGGCATGATCCTGATCGACTCGGCCGGGGTCGAGATCCTGGCCCGGGTGTCGGCCTGGACCCGCCGCAAGGGCGGCGACCTGGTGCTGCGGTCAGTCGGCCCGGCCCTGGCCGAACAGCTGGAGGTGGCCCGCCGGGCCGAGGCCCACCGGCGCCATCCCTCAGCAGCCGGCGACCAACCACCACCCGCGGCCCGGTGACGCCCGGTGGAGGCGACCATGTCTGACAGGGCCATCTCCCCAGAGCTCTTGCAGCAGCTGACCCTCGCCATCCTTGACCATTCGGCCGAGGAGGGTCTGCGGATGATCAAGATGGTCCGTTCCTACCTCGATACCTGGGAGACCTTTCTGCTGGACCGGCACGAGCTCGTTGACCATCTGCGGGCCACCCACAATGCCGATCCCTCCTGCATCGAGTCCGATCCGGCCAGCCTCAACCGCCGGCACTGGGAAGCGCATGGCAGCGACCTGGCCAGCTTCCTGGGCGCCCACCCGGTCCAGGGGTGACGACCGGCGCACCCAACCACGATGCGCCAACGCCGAAGCAGGCGGCGCGAGGAGTTGATCCGACCATGTCCCGTCTCGGCGGTACCCCGAGAAGGCTGCCTGACCAGCCGGTCGCGACCGTCGACCCCGAGGTTGAACGGCTCGCCCACGTGATGGTGGATGGCTTGATCGAACGGTTGGCGGCTGAACCCGCTGTACCTGCCACCAGCCTGCTCGACAACCTAGCCGAGCAGCTGCAGCAGGCGGCAAGCCTGCGCCGGCTCAACGTCATGCGCCGCTCGCCTGGGCCAGCGTCGGCCGCGGCGGAATCGCCCGCGACCCCGCGGCGGCCCGCGTCGCCGGTTGCTTCCAGCAGACAACCACAACGCGAGGCGTAGCTGTCCAACCGTGCTGCAACCGGTTGGCGGGGCTGCCGGGGCCGTTCGGCTGGTCTGCTATGCTCGCCATACCGTATCGAGCGAGGGCGATCTGTCCTCGCGGTCGTCACAAGCCACGGCTTCGTTCGCACCCGCGCCGGATTCCGGCGCGGTCGTCATGAGCCGTCTGGCACCTGAGGCGCCCGACCCACACTGAACGGAGTGCCGTCCCAACTTGCCTGCAACCTCTTCTCACCTCGATCCTCGTCCGCACCAGGCCGGGGGCTCCTTTGCCGAGCTCGGCGTCCCCTCGACCCTGGTCGCGGCGCTGACCCGCCGCGGCATCACCACCCCCCGTCCGATCCAGACCCGGACTCTGCCCGACGCCCTCGCCGGCCGGGACGTCCTCGGCCGGGCCGAGACTGGCTCGGGCAAGACGCTGGCGTTCGGGCTGCCGCTGCTGGTCCGCACCGCCAGCACGGCCAGCAGGCGGCGGCCGGGGCGGCCGCGCGGCCTGGTGCTGGTCCCGACCCGGGAGCTGGCTGACCAGGTCCACAACGAGCTCCTGCCGCTGGCCGGTGTGCTCGGCCTGCGGCTGCTGGCCGTCTACGGCGGGGTGTCGCTCCAGCGGCAGGTCCAGATCCTCCGCCGCGGGATCGACGTCGTCGTGGCCACCCCCGGGCGGCTGCAGGACCTGTTGCGCCAGGACGCCTGCTCGCTGGACGCCGTCGACATCGCCGTCCTCGACGAGGCCGACCACATGGCCGACATGGGCTTTCTGCCCTCCGTCACCTGGCTGCTGGACCGCGTGCCGGCCGGAGGCCAGCGGCTGCTGTTCTCGGCCACCCTCGACGGCCAGGTCGACACCCTCGTCCGCCGGTACCTGGCCGACCCGGTGCGGCACGTGGTCGCGCCCACCGCGGCCGCCGGCGCCCGGATGGATCACCAGGTCCGTGCCGTACAGGCAGCCGACAAGGTCGCGGTCGCGACCGAGCTCGCCAGCCGCCCTGGGCGGACACTGCTGTTCGTGCGGACCAAGCACCGTGCCGCCCGGCTGGCGCGCCAGCTGGACCGTTCCGGCCTCCGGGCCGGCGCCCTCCACGGCGACCTGGCCCAGCCAGCCAGAGCCCGTGCCCTGGCCGCCTTCGCCGCCGGCACGGTGCCGGTGCTGGTCGCCACCGACATCGCCGCCCGCGGCATCCACGTGGATGGCATCGACCTGGTGGTGCACTTCGACCCGCCGGCCGAGCCCAAGGCCTACCTGCACCGGTCCGGCCGCACCGCACGCGCCGGAGCTGTCGGCACCGTGGTCACCCTGGTCCTGCCCGAGCAGGCCACCGAGGTCGCCAACCTCCACCGACGAGCTGGGGTCGCAGCACCATCCCTGTCGGCCGACCCGACGCCCCCGCGGCCACCGGCCCGAACTGACCCCCGCCGCCCCGGCCGCCGCCGACGCCGTCGCCATGTGGCCGTATCCCGCTAGGGCACGTACCAGACCTGGCCGGCACGACCAGCTGCGACGTTGCCCCGCGCCGTCGTAGGGTCCACGGTGACGGTCAGGTGACGTTTCCCAAGGCCAGCCTCAAGGTCGCCGGCGGCATCCACGCCGGGGGCGCGGCTTGGACGCGATCCACGTCTACAACGACGCGCTCGACCTGTTCGGGCATCGAGGTCACCGCCGTGGCCGGCAAGCCGTTGGCCTGGTCGACCTGGACAGTGCAAGGCTGATTGCTTCCTCTAGGATGGCCGGCATGACCATCGACCTGTTCGCGGGACTCCCAGTCAAGGACTACGCGGCGGCGCTGAGCTGGTACGAGCGGCTGCTCGGCTCCCCACCGGCGTTCTTCCCCAACGACATCGAGGCCGTGTGGGAACTCGCCGAACATCGGTATCTGTTCATCGAGCAGCGGCCCGAGCATGCCGGTCATGCCATGCACACCATCTTCGTCGACGACTTCGATGCCCGCGTCGACCAGATCGCCGACCGGGGGCTCGAGCCCACCAGGCGGGAGACCTACTCCAACGGCGTGCGCAAGGCCACCTTCTGTGATCCCGACGGGAACGAGATCGGGTTCGGCGGCGACCCCATCTGACCGGAACTAGCCCTGTCCGGTGGAGCAGGGTGAGCGAGCTGCGGCTGCGCCCAGCCGTGTCGGTCACCTCTCCTGGGTGTCCCTCATTGGCCACCCTACCGACACCGGCGCGCCAGATACGGGCGCCGTTGACGGGGTACACGGGCCCGGCCCGCGACAGGCGACTAGGAGGATGCCCATGGCCAACGTGCGCCAGCCCGTGACCGACGACAGCATCAAGGTCCGCCAGCTCACCCACTACCAGTTCAGTTGGGTCGCCGGCGATCCCGGCAAGCCCGGCACCTACACCCTCCAGCTGGTGCTCGACGAGGGGGCCTGGGAGGAGGTCCTCACCCTGGACCCTGACGACGCCGACAACCTCCAGGACCTGCTGGAGAACACCGGCACCGTCCACTACGACGTGGAGCGGCGGGTGCTGTTGTTCGGGGTCACCAAGGTCGGCGACTGACCCTCCCGACCCCGCGGCGCCGGCCCACCTGGCCGGCGCCGTTCCCGTGCCGGGGGCTCCGCGACGATCGCGGGATGCAGCCACCTGGCATGGAGGAAGGCGGGCGTGGCAGACCGACACCGCCGGGGCGATCTATCGGACCATCGTGGCCGCGGCGGTCACCGGAGGGGGGCCTCCAGGCCGCGCAGGGCCAGGACGAGGACCCCGATGACCATGCCTGGGTGTAGTCGGCGACCTTGGGGAAGATGCCGACGAAGACCACCACGTTCGTTCGTCGCGGGTTGGCTGGCCGCACCGGAAGCCGAGGGCACGGCCACGAGCCCGAGCGCTATCTCGGCGAGCGCTCGGGCGTATCTTGCCGGGGTGGTAGGTCGTCGGCCACACCTCGATATCGTCGCTGGCCTCACCCAGGGAACGACCGATCAGTTTCGGAGAAGCCGCCGCCGCGGCGGCCCCCTAGCATGAGGGTCGTCCCGATCAAGACCCGCAGGGGAGGAAACCTGCAATGAAGGACCCGCAGAAGAAGTTCGAGGGATTCACCGACGAGGAACGAGCCGCGATGAAGGAGCGCGCCAAAGAGCTGAAGGCGGCGGAGCGCAAGGCGGACGGGGAAAGCGCCGTGCTCGCGAAGATCGCCGAGATGCCGAAACCGGATCGCGCCCTGGCCGAGCGGCTCCATGCCATCATCAAAGCCAGCGCCCCAGCCCTCTCGCCGAAAACCTGGTACGGGATGCCCGCCTATGCCAAGGACGGCAAGGTCGTCTGCTACTTCACAGCTGCGTCGAAGTTCAACTCGAGGTACGCGACGTTCGGCTTCAACGACACGGCGAACCTCGACGACGGCACCATGTGGCCGACCTCCTTCGCGCTGACGGAGCTGACCGCCGCCGACGAGGCAAGGATCGGCGCGCTCGTGAAGCAAGCGGTGAGCTGAGGACCGACCAAGCCACTGGAACCCGCCCGAGGACGTGCTTCGTACCTGGTGGTGCCTGTGGTTGAGGTCCCGGCGTGGCGGTGATCGAGAACTGAACAGGTCTCCGGGAGATGGGGTAATCGTCCGGCTCGCTCGTCACCCCGCCGGGCGGTTCCTTGTGCCCGCCACGCCGGCGGAATAGGACCAGGCCAGGGTCGCGGTGACGGCCGAGGGGCCGGCCACCTGGCCGGCCCCTCGGTTGGTGCCTTCCGCGGGAGGTGCGGCGCTGCTAGGGCTTGGCCACGTTGACCAGGCCGGCCCCGTAGGCCTCGCGGTCGGGGATTCTCGGCCCCTCCAGGTGGCAGTAGCCGGTGACGCACGGCAGCCCGGTCAGGTCGCCGGGCGAGGTATCCGTCGCCGACAGGGCCCGCGTGAGGTTGTGGACGCCGGGGTTGGCCCGCGCCTTGAGACAGGCGAGGAGTGCCCCGGGGCGCTTGCGCAGCGACGGGTGGGCGCTGGCGACCAGGGCCAGGGAGGCAGCCACGTGCGGCGCGGCCATCGAGGTGCCCTGGATGGTCGAGTAGCACTGGCCTTCGTGGAACCCGGCGGCCGAGCTGAAGAAGAAGCACGGGATCTGGGTCGCCCAGTTGGAGGTGATGTTGAACTCCTGCCAGGCGTTGGTCAGGTCCTCCAGGGTGTAGGGGAACCCGGGGGTGCCGCCCCGGTCGAAGTTGGCCAGGTTGAACTTGCGGGCCCCGCCCGGTCCGGCGATGTCGATCCGTGGCCCGAAGTTGGAGTAGTAGGCGAGCTGGTTCCGCTTGCCCGGTCCG
>JASLBL010000659.1 GCA_030146615.1 Actinomycetes bacterium | reverse complement strand
GCTCATGGGTGGAGAGGGGGGCCGCCGTGACCCGGCCTGACCTGCGCCGCCTGGCGGCCTGGCATTCCTGGAGCGGGGTTGCGGCCTCGCTGGCCGCGGTCGTGCTCGCCCTGCTGGTCTCGATGGCCGTCATCGCCGTCTTCGGCGGGCCGCCGGCGGCCGCCATCCAGAGCCTGTGGATCGGGGCGTTCGGGTCGCCCAGGCAGGTGGCCGGCACCCTCAGCTACGTTCCCCCCCTCGCCCTGGTCGCGATCGGCTGGATCCTGGTGGCGTCGGCAGGGCGCATCAGCGTCGGGTTTGACGGCCAGATCCTGGTCGGCGGGATCTTCGCGACCTGGGTCGGGGTCAGCCTCCAGGGGCTCGCACCGGCGCTGCACCTGTCCCTGGCGATCCTGCTCGCCATGCTGGGCGGCGCCGCCTGGGCCGGCATCGCGGCCTGGCTGTGGGCGGTGCGCCGGGTTAACGAGATCATCGCCACCCTGCTGCTGAACTTCATCGCCTTCCGGATCGTCGGCTGGCTGGTCCGCGGCCCGCTCCAGGAGCCGACGGGTGGCTTCCCCCAGTCCGAACCCCTGCTCGACAGCGCCAGGTGGCCGCACCTTATCCCGAACACGCCCCTGGCCGGTGACATCTTCCTCGCCCTGCTCCTGGTCGGCCTGCTGCCGCTGGTGCTGCGCGGCACCGGCTTCGGCTACCGGCTGCGGCTGACCGGCGCCAACGACGAGGCCGCACGGTACGCCGGCATCGACACCCGCCGGATCACGGTGCTGGCCCTGGTCCTGTCGGGTGCCCTGGGCGGCCTGGCCGGCAGCTCGCTGATCCTGGCCGGCCAGACCGGCGTGATGACCGACGGGTTCAACCAGAATCTTGGCTTCTACGGGATCGTCGTCGCCCTCCTGGCCCGCAACGCCCCGATCGGTGTGGTCCCGGCGGCGCTCCTGGTCGGCGCCCTGCTCCAGGGCGGGCCGTTCATGCAGGCCCAGGTGGGCATCTCGTCGGCGCTGATGAGCTTCACCCAGGGCCTGGTGGTGGTGTTCGTGGCCGGCTCGGCGTTCCTGCTGCACCGGCGCAGGTCCCGGGCTGGCGGCGCCGGCGTCGGGCTGCAGGGCCGGACGGACCAGCCACGACTGGCGGAGGTGCCGTGATGGAGCCTTTCGGCTCGGCCTGGCTGGCGACCACCGTGATCCTGGCGACGCCGCTACTCTTCGCCGCCACCGGCGAGCTGATCTCCCAGCGGGGCGGCGTGCTCAACATCGGGCTCGAGGGGATGATGCTCACCGGTGCGTTCTTTTCGTTCCTGATCGCCTGGGCGACCGGCTCGTTCTGGGTCGGCGTGGCGGCCGGGATCGGTGCCGCGACGACGCTGTCGGCGGTCATGGCCGTGCTGTCGCTGAAGGCGAGGGCCGACCAGATCGTGGTCGGCGTCGGGCTCAACATCCTCGCCCTGGGCCTGACCTCGTTCGTGTTCGAGCAGATCTTCCTGTCCAAGCCGCAGGTCGTCCTGCCCGTACCCAAGCCGGTGGCGATCCCCGGGCTGTCCTCGATCCCCGGCATCGGCCAGGCCGTGTTCCGCCAGCCGGTCCTGGTCTACGTGGCCTGGTTCACAGTGCTGGCGGCCTGGTGGGTGCTGTACCGCACGACCTGGGGACTGGCCATCCGCTCCGCTGGCGAGACGCCGGCGGCGGCCGACACTGCCGGGATCCGGGTCGACCGCATCCGCTGGATCGGGGTGCTGGTGGCCGGCTGCCTCGGAGGGCTCGGCGGCGCCATTCTGTCGATCGGCCAGGTCGGGCTGTTCGTCCAACAGATCAGCGCCGGCCAGGGCTACATCGCCGTCGCCGCCGTCATCTTCGGGGGGTGGCGACCGCTCGGCGTGCTGGCCGCCTGCTTCTTCTTCGCCGGCACGAACGCCCTCCAGCTCCAGCTCCAGGCCAAGGACAGCGTGCCTGGCGCGGTGTGGGCGGCCGTCGGCCTGGTCGCCCTGGTCTACGCCGTCTGGCGGCTGGGGCGGCCGGAGACCCGCTCGTGGGGCACGGCCGGCTCGGCCGGCCTGGTGGTCGTCCTGGCGGCAGGGCTGACCCTGGTCCGGCCGAGCGTGTCGCTGCCCTCGGAGCTGTGGCTGGCCGTGCCGTACGTCGTGGCCCTGCTGGCGCTGGCGGGGCTGGTGGGGCGGGTGCGCATGCCCAGGTCCCTGGGTGTCCCCTACGAACGCGAGGCGCGAAAGGTCTGAGCCGCGGGAAAGGCGCGGCTGCAAGGGTGGGAAACAGAACCGGAGGAGGTTCCAGTGACTGGTCCTGGTATCGGACGAGGGTCGGGGAAGTCTCCCAGGGCCGTCTACGCGCTCCTGGTGGCTGCGCTGTGCCTTGCCGCGTCGGCCTGCGGCGGCGACGACACGTCCGGAGGTTCCGGTGGCGACGGCACCGCGGCCCAGAAGAAGGTGGGCATGGCCCTGGTCGGGCCGCGCAACGACGGCGGCTTCAATCAGGCCCACTACGAGGGCCTGTTGGCGGCCGAGAAGGAGCACGGCGTCAAGGGCACGGCGGTCGAGAACATCCCGCCCGGCCAGCCCCGGGTGGACGCGCTCAAGAACCTGGCGCTCGGCAACGACCTGGTGATCGGGGTCGGGGCCGAGTTCGCCGCTGGCGGTGTCGCGGTGGCGCCGCAGTTCCCCGAGAAGAAGTTCGTGGTCATCAACGGCCAGTTGAGCGACAAGGCACCGAACCTGTCGGTGTACTACGTCCGTGAGGGCGTCCCCGCCTACATCGCCGGCACCGTGGCCGCCAAGCTGACCAAGAGTAAGACCATCGGGTTCGTCGGCGGGGAGCTGATCCCTCCCACCAAGCAGTCCGACGACGCCTTCAAGGCGG
>JASLBL010000608.1 GCA_030146615.1 Actinomycetes bacterium | reverse complement strand
GGGCCGCGGCGGCCGCCTCGCCGGCGGCCCCCGAGGAGGCCGGCCCGGCGGTGACGGTGCGGGTGGGGGAAGGGGGGCCGGTGTGGCGGCGGCACCGGCGGCGGGTGACGGTGCTGCTCGGGGTCGTGCTCGCCGGGTTGCTGGCCCTGGTCGCCGCCCACGAGCTCGGCCTCTGGCCGGCCGGTGGGCAGGAGCCGGCCGCGGCCCGGCCGGCGTCGGTCACGGTCACCCTGGCCGCGACCGACCGGGTCTGGGCCAGGGCGACCGTGGACGGGAAGGTCGCCTACGAGGGCATCCTGGCCGCTGGCGACCGGCGCACCTTCACCGCCAGCCGGGCCGTCGACCTGCACCTCGGCAACGCCGGCGGGGCCCGGCTGACCGTCGACGGCCGCGACCGGGGCGCTCCCGGCCGGCCCGGCCAGGTGTGGCGGGGGCGGTTCGCCCCAGGCGCTTGACCCTGCCCGGTGGGGGCCGGACACTGAGGCAGGCGTCCCATGGGGGAGGGGTGCATGGCGGCTGACGACTCCGGCGACCACGGGCGGTTCAGCGACCCGTCGTTGCTGGTGATGTCGAGCCTGGCCGACGGCCCCAAGCACGGCTACGCCATGACGAAGGACATCCAGCGGTTCGCGGGGGTGCTGCTGGGCCCGGGCACCCTGTACGGCGCTCTGGCCCGGCTCCAGCACCAGGGGCTGATCGAGGCCCTGCCGGCCGACGACCGCCGCCGCCCCTACCGGCTGTCCGACCGGGGGGCCAAGCTGCTGGCCGCCCAGCTGGAGAGCCTCCAGCAGGTGGCCACGACCGGCCTTCGCCGCCTGGCCGGGCAGTAGCCGGCCGGCCGGCGTCAGGGGGCGGTGGTCGTGGTCGTCGGCCCCGGCCCGGTCGTGCTGGTGGTGGAGCTGGCGCCGCCGTTGCCGTTGCCGTTGTTCCCGTTGCCGTTGCCGGACCCGCTGCCGCTCTCGCCGCAGTCGCTCGGGTCGGACACGCACTGGGCCCCGTCGGTGAGGGCCGTCTCGACGCTCCCGGAGAGCACCATGACCCCACCGACCAGCAGCAACGCCAGGATAGCGATCATCACCGCGTAGGCGACCGCGGTGGCCCCCCGCTCCCCTCCGGCTCTGTCCACGCGAGGATTGTGCACCACCGCCCCACCCAGCGACAGCGCGCTAGGAGCACCGGCAGAGGGGGTCGGGGAGCCGGTGGGCTCTGCGCCTCGGCGGCTGGGTGTCGTCGCCGCGGTCGGGCCCGCCGGCCCCGGGGTCCTCGCCGCCCTCGCGGCCTCGGGCCATCGGCAGCCGCACGGTGAAGGTCGAGCCCCGCCGCGGGGCGCTGGTCGCCTCGATCTCGCCGCCCATGGCCCTGGCCAGCTCGCGGGCGATATAGAGGCCGAGGCCGGTGCCGCCGGTGGTCATGGTCATCGGGTCCTCGACCCGGTGGAACTTCTCGAACACCCGGTCGAGCTCCTCGCGAGGGATGCCGCGGCCCCGGTCGGACACGGCCGCCATCGCCCAGCCGTTGTCGCGCCACACCCGCACTCGCACCTCCTGGTCGGTCGGGGAGTACTTGTGGGCGTTGGAGATGAGGTTGGCCAGCACCTGGACCAGCCGCAGGGGGTCGGCGTCGACCTCCAGCGGTCCGGGCGGCAGCTCCAGCTCCAGGCGGCTGTCGGGCCCCCGCAGCCAGTCGGCGGCCGCCCGCCGGGCCGCCTCGGCCAGGTCGGTGCACTCGCGCTGCATGCCGACCACGGCCGAGCCGCCAGGGTCCGAGGAGATCCGCGACGCCAGCAGGAGGTCCTCGACCAGCCGGGCCAGGTGGTCGGCCCGCTCGGCCACGATCCGGAGCATGTCCTGGCGCTTGTCCTCGGACAGGTTCGGGCCGCGAGCCTGGAGGATCTCCAGGTACCCCTTGATCGGGGTGATCGGGGTGCGCAGCTCGTGGGACACCGTGGCCACGAAGTCGGTCTTGGCCCGCTCGGCCTGGCGGATGCGGGTCACGTCGTGGACGATCACCACGTCGGTGGTCCACTCCCCGCCCTCGTACAGCAGCGAGTGGTTGCAGCGCAGCCACCGCTCCAGCCCCTCGGAGGTGCGGATCTGGACCTCGGCCGACGCCCGGGGGCTGGCCGGGGTGGCCGCGGCCAGCAGGTCCTCCAGCCGGACCAGCCTGCCGTCGTGGTCGAGCCCGGCCAGCAGCTCGTTGTAGGGAAGGCCGACCGCGTCGTCGCCCGGGACCCCGGTGATCCGCTCCATGGCCTGGTTCCAGACCCGGACCCGGCCCTTGCCGTCCAGCAGCAGGATGCCGTCGGAGGAGAGCCCGAGGATCTGCTCCAGGGTCGACTTCTCCTCCTTGATCTGGGCGACCTGGGTGGCGTTGCCGAGGGTGACGGCCAGGCCGGAGGCCAGCGGGGACAGCAGCTGGAGGTCCTGGCGGCTGAGCCGCATGCCGGTGCCCCCCTCGGAGCGGCGCAGGTTGCCGAGGACGATCACGCCCAGGTGCCGGCCCTGGGCGACCAGGGGCGCGACCAGCAGCTCGCGCCAGCCGTCGGGGGCCTGGCCGGGGCGGCCGACGACCGGGCCGGTGCCGTCGCCGAGCAGGGCCAGGGCGGCCAGGTCGGCCGGGTCGGCGGGGCCGAAGCGGAACCCGTCGGGGCCGTGGATGGCCCCGAACGGGCGGCCGGCCCCCTGGGCGAACAGCAGGTGGGCCTCCTCGGCCCCGAACAGCCGGGCCACCTTGGGCAGGACGTTGGGCAGCACCTCCTCCAGCACCAGCGAGGAGGCGAAGGCCTGGCCGACCTCGTACAGGTGCTGGAACTGGTCGCGCTCCTGCATCTGCCGCTCGGCCAGGCGGTAGGCGAGCCACAGGGTCGCCGCCGGCAGCAGCACCGCCGGCAGGGCCATCGGCTCGCGGAGGTACAGGACCACCCCGATCAGGCCGACGGCCGAGTTCCCGAGGAACGTCAGGGTGGAGAGCTTGGACGACTCCTGGACCACCTCCCGGACCGGCCGGTCCTCGAGCACGGCCAGGAGCTGGCTGATGAGCAGGAGGTTGACCAGGGTGAAGACGGCCACGCCGACGGCCATGGCGACCATCGCCCGTGCGCCGAGCGGCCCCGAGCCCCCGGCCACCAGGTGGTAGAGGCCGACCGCCGGGACCAGGGCGGTGGCGTACATGCCGAGGTTGAAGACCGCCTTGACGGGCGCCCGGCGCTGCGCTACCTGGGCCACCAGCAGTCCGGCCAGGGAGACGGCGATGGCCTGGCCGGCCGGGAGCAGGGCGATGTTGGCCACCACCATGCCCTCGTACAGGTTCAGCATCTCCAGGGCGCCCCGGTGGGGGAGGCGCAGCCCGGCGATCTCGGAGGCGGCCGTGAGCACCAGCAGGGCGGCCAGCCTGGGCCACACCGAACGGTCCCAGGAGCCAGGTTCCAGCAGGACGGCGGCACCGCCGGCCACCAGGCCAGCGGTCGCCACCATCACGATGAACCACCGGAGCCGCGGCGGCAGCCCCCTCAAGGTCATCCCTCCCTCGTTGTCAGCTCTCGGGCATCAGCGCCCAGGCGCCGGCCGTCCAGCGGCGCGAGGCCCAGCTCCTGGCCGTCCAGTCGATCGCCGCCCAGCTCCTGGCGGCCCAGCTGCGCGCCTCCCAGGCGAGCTCGGCCCAGCTCCTGGCCGCCCAGCTGCGGGCGGCCAGGTCGTCGGAGCTCCAGGCCCGCTGGGCCCAGCTGCGGGCGGCCCAGCTGCGAGCCAGCCAGTCGACCGGCCCGCCGCGCCCGATCCCGTCGAGGGCGGCGGCCCGCAGGCCGCCCCAGGACCACTGGAGGGCGGCCCAGCCGGCCGGCACGAGGCCGGTGGCCGCCCACCGCCTGGCCGCCCAGGCCCTGGCCAGCCACTGCTGGGCCGCCCAGCTCTTGGACGCCCAGCTGGCCGCGGTCCAGCCGCCGCTCAGCCAGGGATGGGCCGTCCAGGCGTCGGTGTCGTCGGCCCCGGGCGTTGGCCCGGGCAGGCCGCCGGCCGGCGCCCAGCGGAGCCCGTCGGGCCCGCCGCCCCCGGCACGCCAGTCGAGCCCG
>JASLBL010000556.1 GCA_030146615.1 Actinomycetes bacterium | reverse complement strand
GTGGCTACACCCGCATCCTCAAGCTCGGCCCCCGGCCGGGCGACGGCGCCCCCAGGGTCCTGCTCGAGCGGGTCGAGCAGGGCGACGGCGAGCGGCCAAGCGGTGAGGCCGAGGACGGCGGCGGGCGCCGCCGCCGCTTCGGCCGCCGCGGCGCCCGCGCCGAGGCCGCCCCCGAGGGCGCCAACCGCGCCGAGCGCCGTCGCCCTGCTCGACCAGCTCGATCAGGACCATGGGGGCGCCGTCGCCCGGCCGGGGGCCGAGCTTGAGGATGCGGGTGTAGCCACCCTGGCGGTCGGCGAACCGAGGGGCGATCTCGGCGAACAGGGTGTGCACGACCGCCTTGTCACGGACCACGGTCAGGACCTGGCGGCGGGCGGCCACGTCACCCCGCTTGGCGAAGGTGATCAGCCGCTCGGCCTGGGGCCGCAGGCGCTTGGCCTTGGCCTCGGTGGTGCGGATGCGGCCCTCGGAGAACAGGGCCCGGGCCAGGTTGGCGATGATCAGCTTCTCGTGGGCCGGTCCCCCGCCCAGGCGAGGCCCCTTGGTCGGGGTCGGCATACGGTTATTCCTCCCTCAGCGAAAGGCCGAGCTCCTGGAGCTTCTCGCGGACCTCGTCGATCGACTTGGCGCCGAAGTTGCGGATGTCGAGCAGGTCGGCCTCGGACTTGGTGACCAGCTCGCCGACCGTGGTGATGCCCTCGCGCTTCAGGCAGTTGTAGGAGCGGACCGACAGGTCGAGCTCCTCGATCGGCGTGTCCAGGTTGGCCCCGAGCGGGCCGGTCTGCTCGGCCGGGCCGAGCGAGAGGCCCTCGCCCCCGCCGGTCAGGTCGGCGAACAGGCTGACCAGCTCCCGCAGGGTCCCGCCGGCCGAGGCCAGCGCGTCCTCGGGGGACAGCGAGCCGTCGGTCTCGACGTCCAGGATCAGCCGGTCGTAGTTGGTCATCTCGCCCGAGCGGGTGGCCTCGACGGTGTAGCTGACCCGGCGCACCGGCGAGAAGATCGAGTCGACCGGGATGCGGCCGATCTCGTCCGAGGCCGACTTGTTGCGCTCGGCCGGCCGGTAGCCGCGGCCCTTCTCGACCCGCAGCTCCATCTCCAGCTTGGCCTTGGCGTTCAGGGTGGCCAGGTGCAGCTCGGGGTTGATGACGTCGATGTCGGCCGGGGGCACGATGTCGGCCGCGGTCACGTCACCGGGGCCGGTGGAGCGCAGGAACATGGTCGCCGGCTCGTTGGTCTCCGAGCGCAGGCGCAGCTCCTTGACGTTGAGGATGACGTCGGTGACGTCCTCCTTCACGCCCTGGATGGACGAGAACTCGTGCAGGACGCCGTCGATCTTGATCGACGTGACGGCGGCGCCCGGGATGGACGACAGCAGGGTGCGGCGCAGCGAGTTGCCGAGGGTGTAGCCGAAGCCGGGCTCCAGCGGCTCGATGACGAAGCGCGAGCGGGTGTCCGACAGCGGGTTGGACTCGATGCGTGGGCGAGAGATTTCCATGGGTGCGGTGTTCACCTCCGGCTCCCCGGCCCGCCATATGACTCGGGGAAGCCCTCGTGGTTCTTAGCTGCTCACTACTTGGAGTAGAGCTCGACGATGAGCTGCTCCTGGATGGGCACCTCGACCTGGTCCCGGGAGGGCAGGCTGTTGACGGTCAGCTTGGCCTCGCCGGCGTTCAGCTCGAGCCAGCCCGGCTGGGGCCGCCCGGTCTGGAGCTGGATCGACTCGTGCACGTTCAGGTTCTGGCGCATGCGCTCCTTGACCTGGACGACGTCGCCCGGCTTGACCTGGTACGAGGGGATGTTGACCTTCTTGCCGTTGACGGTCACGTGCGAGTGCCGGACCAGCTGGCGCGCCTGGTCACGGCTGCGGGCCAGCCCGCCCCGGTAGACCACGTTGTCCAGCCGCGTCTCCAGCAGCTGGAGCAGGGTCTCGCCGGTGATGCCCTTCCGGCGGGCCGCCTCGACGTAGTAGTTGTGGAACTGCTTCTCGAGCACGCCGTAGATCCGGCGGGCCTTCTGCTTCTCCCGGAGCTGGAGGTTGTACTCGCTCTCCTTGAGCCGGCCGCGGCCGTGCTCGCCGGGCGGGTAGGGGCGCTTCTCCACCGGGCACTTGGGGCTCTCGCACTTGGAGCCCTTGAGGAAGAGCTTGGTCTTCTCGCGCCGGCAGAGCCTGCAGTCAGGGCCGGTGTATCTCGCCAATTCTCTGCTCGCTCTCTCAGACGCGGCGCCGCTTCGGCGGGCGGCAGCCGTTGTGGGGGACGGGGGTGACGTCCTGGATGCCCTGGATCTCCAGGCCGGTGGCCTGCAGGGAGCGGATGGCCGTCTCGCGGCCTGAGCCCGGGCCCTTCACGTAGACGTCCACCTTGCGGACGCCGTGCTCCTGGGCCCGGCGGGCGGCCTGCTCGGCCGCGAGCTGCGCCGCGAACGGGGTCGACTTGCGGGAGCCCTTGAAGCCGACATTGCCCGACGACGCCCACGCGATCGTGTTGCCCTGGGGGTCGGTGATGGTCACGATCGTGTTGTTGAAGCTGGACTTGATGTGGGCGTGGGCGTGGGCGATGTTCTTCTTCTCGCGACGCCGAGGCTTCTTGGCTCCGGACTTCTTCGGTGGCAAGTCTCCCGACTCCTTCTACTTCTTCGTGGCCTTCTTCTTGCCGGCGACGGTCTTCTTGGGGCCCTTGCGGGTGCGGGCGTTGGTGTGGGTGCGCTGGCCGCGCACCGGCAGCCCCCGGCGGTGCCGGATGCCCTGGTAGCAACCGATCTCGATCTTGCGCTTGATGTCCTGCTGGACCTCACGGCGCAGGTCGCCCTCGACCTTGTAATGGGAGTCGATCCACTCCCGGAGGCGGACGACCTCCTCCTCGGACAGGTCGCGGACGCGGGTGTTGGGGTTCACCCGGGTCCCCTTGACGGCCTCGATGGCGCGGGTCCGGCCGAGGCCGAAGATGTAGGTGAGGCCGATCTCCACCCGCTTGTCGCGGGGGAGGTCGACGCCGGCGATGCGTGCCATATGTGCTCGGTACCTCCAGCCCTGCGATCAGCCCTGCCGCTGCTTGTGGCGGGGATTGGTGCAGATGACCATCACCACGCCGTGGCGGCGGATGGTCTTGCACTTCTCGCAGATCTTCTTGACCGACGGCTTGACCTTCATGTCACTTCCTACTTGTACCGGTAGGTGATCCGGCCTCGATTGAGGTCGTAGGGGGACAGCTCGACGACCACCCGGTCGCCGGGGAGGATGCGGATGTAGTGCATGCGCATCTTCCCGGAGATGTGCGCCAGGACGCGGTGGCCGTTGGCCAGCTCCACCCGGAACATGGCGTTCGGGAGGGGCTCGACGACGGTCCCCTCGACCTCGATGGCGCCGTCCTTCTTCGGCAAGCTCTTCCCTTCACCTCGTCAGGCTTCGCGCACGGCAAGCACCGTGCCTGGTTGCTCGTTGGAACTGGGGAGCGCCAGGGCTGTGCCCACAGCGCATAGGCCTGGCGGTAGCCGGGCCGGATGCACAAGATACCAAAACGTCGCCTAGCCAGCAACAACGGGGCCGTCGGCGGGGGTTCGGGGGCGCGCATGTCGCCTCACCGATGGATCGGCGGCCTCCTCGCGCTCGCGGATCAGGACGCCGATGCGCCGCAGGGCCGAGCGGATCGGCATCACCGGGCGCTCGAAGCCGAGCAGGAGCAGGGCCTCGGAGCCGATGAAGGCGTTGGCGACCAGGGTGGCGATCTCCTCGGGAGTGAACGGGCCGAGGGAGCCGAAGCGGCGCTCGGCCTCGCGGGCCACCTCGGCCAGGAGCACGTACCAGCGGGTGAGCAGCTCCCGGACCGCATCGCCGATCTCGGGATTGGACCACCCGGCGGCCAGCATCTCCTGGAGCACGCGCACATAGCCCGACTCCAGGTCGTCCTCGAGGAAGTCGCAGGCCTGCTCGTAGCGCTGCCACAGCGGCTGGTCCTGGGCGTACATGCGGCTCTGGCGCTCCAGGAGCCGCTCGTTCTCCTCGGTGAACAGGGCGATGATGAGCGCGCCCTTGGAGCCGAAGTGGTAGTGCAGCTGGCTCAGCGGCACCCCGGCCTCCTCGGCCACCTTCCGGGTCGACAGGCCGGCGTAGCCGTCGGCCAGCAGCCGGCTCCGGGTGGCCTCGACGATGCGCGTGCGGGTGTCGCCCGCCACGTCCACCACGGCACTCCTCCTCGTGGACGGAAAACTACTGAGTCGGTCGTACGACCGATCTTGACATACCTGCAAGCTTGTCGCACACTCCCGCTGTTCGGTCGACCGACCGAGGGAGGAGCAGTGTCATGCAGCAGGTCGATCCCACCTTCTACCGGACCCCGGGCGAGGCCGTCGCCGCGCCGCCCGAGCAGCTCGCCTACGTGGCCGCCTACGACCCGGCCGGCCGGGCCAAGGACGCCATGGCGGTGATCGACTGCGACCCGTCCTCGGCCAGCCACGGCCGGGTGGTCGGCTGGAGCGAGCTGCCGACGGCCGGCAACGAGCTCCACCACTTCGGCTGGAACGCCTGCTCGAGCGCGCTCTGCCACGCCGGGCACGGCGATCACGGCCCGCTGGAGCGACGCTACCTGGTCGTCCCCGGCCTCCGCTCCTCACGGACCTATGTGCTGGACACCAAGCCCGACCCGCGCAACCCCCAGGTGGTCCGGGCGATCGAGGCCGCCGAGCTGGCCGCCAAGGCCGGCTACTCGCGCCCCCACACCGTCCACTGCGGGCCCGGCGGGATCTTCATGTCGGCACTGGGCGGGGCCAACGGCAACGACGGGCCGGGCGGGATCGCCCTGCTCGACCACGACACCTTCGACGTGATCGGCGCCTGGGAGCACGACCGTGGCGACCAGTTCTTCGGCTACGACGTCTGGTGGCACCTCAACTACGACACCGTGGTCACCTCGGAGTGGGCCACGCCGTCCATGTTCGAGCACGGCCTCAACCCCGAGGACCTGCTGGGGCGGCGGTTCGGGCACCACCTGAACTTCTGGAGCATGTCCGAGCGGAAGCTGACCCAGCGGATCGACCTGGGCGACCAGCACCAGATGGTGCTGGAGGTCCGCCCGGCCCACGACCCGGCCAAGGCCTGGGGGTTCGTCGGGGTGGTCATCAGCGTCGAGGACCTGTCCGGGTCGATCTTCCTCTGGCACAAGGACGGGGACCGGTGGGTGGCCGAGAAGGTCATCACCATCCCGGCCGAGCCGGCCGACCCCGAGCTGCTGCCGCCGGCCCTCAAGCCGTTCGGGGCGGTGCCGCCGCTCATCTCCGACATCGACCTGTCGGTCGACGACCGCTGGCTGTACGTGTCCTGCTGGGGCACTGGCGAGCTCAAGCAGTACGACGTCAGCGACCTGTCCAACCCCCGCGAGACCGGCTCGGTGCGCCTCGGGGGGATCGTCGGCCGCCAGCCGCACCCGGGGGCGCCCGAGGAGCCGCTGGGCGGCGGCCCCCAGATGGTCGAGGTCAGCCGGGACGGCCGGCGGGTCTACGTCACCAACTCGCTGTACGCCGTCTGGGACGACATCTTCTACCCGGACGGGGTCGGGGCCTGGCTGGCCAAGCTCGACGCCGACACCGACGCCGGCGGGCTGGCCGCCGACCCGGGGTTCTTCCCCCACGGGGACGACTTCCGCGGCCTGCGGGTCCACCAGATACGCCTCCAGGGCGGCGACGCCTCCAGCGACTCCTACTGCTTCACCCGCTGACCCGGGAGAGGAGAGGAAGCCGATGCACCCTCTGGCCCACCATGCCGGCGAGCAGGCGCTCGCGCCGCTGCTCCTGCTCGCCGGCGGCGGGATCACGCTGGCCGCGGCCTTCGGCCGGGCCTGGCTGGCCGATGCCAGGGAGCGGCTGGCCAGGAACCGGGGCCGCGGGACAAGCTAAGCCATGCGCGCACGGGAGCCGGACGCCGACGGGTTCGTCGACCGTGATGGGGTCAAGCTCCATTACGAGGTCTTCGGCGACGGCGAGCCGACGCTGCTGCTCCTGCCGACCTGGACGATCGTCCATTCCCGGTTCTGGAAGGCGCAGGTCCCGTATCTGGCCCGCCACTTCCGGGTGGTCGCCTACGACGGGCCGGGCAACGGGCGCTCGGACCGGCCCGAGGACCCCCGGCCCTACGGCTACGAGGCGCAGGGCCGGGCCGCGGCCGCGGTGCTGGACGCCACCGGCACCGACCGGGCGGTCGTGGTCTCGCTCTCCATGGCCGCCCAGTGGGCGCTGTGGCTGATGGCCAAGCGGCCCGACCGCGTGGTCGGCGGCGTGTTCGTCGGCCCCTCGCTGGACCTGGGCCAGGGGGACGCGGACCCCGGGCCGCCCTTCGACGAGCCGTACACCTCCACCGAGGGCTGGGCCAAGTACAACCGCTACTACTGGCTGGACCACTACCGGGACTTCCTCGAGTTCTTCTTCTCCCAGTGCTTCAACGAGCCGCACTCGACCAAGCAGGTCGAGGACTGCATCGGCTGGGGGCTGGAGACCTCGCCGGAGGTCCTGGTCGCTGGGGAGCCGGCCCCCCAGCCCGACGAGGCGACCCTGCGCGGCTGGTGCGCCGGCGTCCGCTGCCCGGTGCTGGTCGTCCACGGCGGCGGCGACCAGCTCAGCCCCCGGCGGTGGAGCGCGGCCCTGGCCGAGGCGACCGGCGGCTCGCTGGTCGTGCTGGAGGGCGCGGGCCACATCCCCGTGGCCCGCGACCCGGTCAGGCTGAACCTGCTCATCCGCGAGTTCGCCGAGCTCGCCGGGTCGCGGGCGGCCGGGAGGCGGCCATGACCGCGGTCCGGGCGCCGTCGTCGGCCGCCCGGGCGGTCCCGGAGCAGACCCGCGCCCGCTACCCCGACGCCGAGGGGTACGTCGAGCGGGACGGCGTGCGCCTGTTCTGGGAGCGGTACGGCGACGGGGACACGACGGTGTTCCTCCTGCCCACCTGGTCGATCGTCCACTCGCGGCACTGGAAGGCGCAGATCCCGTACCTGGCCCGCCACTTCCGGGTGCTGACCTTCGACGGCCGCGGAAACGGGCGCTCGGACCGGCCGGCCGGCGCCGCCGCCTACACCGAGCGGGAGTTCGCGGCCGACGCCGTGGCCGTGATGGACGCCACCGGGACGCGGCGGGCGGTGGTCGTCGGGCTGTCCTGCGGGGCGCTGTGGGGGACGGTGCTG
>JASLBL010000480.1 GCA_030146615.1 Actinomycetes bacterium | reverse complement strand
CAAGCACCAGCGTTGGCAAAGGAGGCCAGCCAGTGAAGCTCCCGATCGATACCTCGGCGATCGCGTTCCTGTGCGCCCTGGCGCCCGAGCCGGTGGTCGACTTCGAGACCAAGCGGCCACGCGCGGATGAGAACGGCGAGCCGCTGTACGTCATTCAGCTCCTGGCCATGGGGGACGGCTCCGCCGACCTGCTCGCCGTCAAGGTCCCCGGCGCCCCCTCGGCGGCCATCCGCCAAGGCGCCCCGGTCAAGGTGACCGGCCTGGTCGCCCAGCCCTGGACCATGGCCGACCGCTCCGGCGTCTCGTTCCGCGCTCAGCGGATCGAGCCGGCGATGGCTGCGGCGAAGGCGAGCTAAAGGAGGTGAGGCCCATCTAGGAACCCCAAGTCGGGTGAGGGGCCGGCAGACCGGCTGTAGCGAGCCGGGCCGGCCCCTCCACCAGCAAGGTCGGGTGCTCGCAACACCCGCCCTCTTCGCATCAGGAGTGAGCCCCGTGATGCCCCTTAATCGTATGCCCTCCATCAGCATCGGCGTCGTCGTCCCGGCCGGCGCCAGCTACGACACCAGCCACCACTGGCCCAACGACAAAGGCGTATGGCACGCCTCGGTCCGCTTCGACGCCGGCGGCTACAGCTCCGGCCACATCCAAGGCCAACCAGCGGCTCTACGGGAGCTGGCCGCCGCCCTGCTGAATGCCGCCGATCAGGCCGACGCAGCCGCGGTCCGAGCCCCGGCCGTGGCGGAGGTGGCCAGCTGATGTGGACCGACAGCCCCGACTGCCCAGCCTGCGCCTCGGGCTGGCACACCCGGTGCCGCTGGCCGGAGCTGGCCGACGACGGCGAGTTGGTCGAGCGCTGCTGCGATGGCCTGCTGATCGCCCGCCGTCGCCGACCCTTCTGAACCCGCTGAGGGATGGTGTGCTGATGATCGCAACCCTCCTCGGCCTAGCCATGCTGCTGGCCCTGGTCGGCGGCACCACCGCCCTGGTGGTCGTGGTGCTGAGCCGGCGGCTACGGCCTCGCTGGGATCGCCGGCATCCCGAGCGGGGCGGCCGCTCGCCAACGCGCCCATTACGAGCGGCGGATCACCGCCGACTGGCCCCTGCTCGCCCAGACCCTCCGGCTCGGTTACACCGATGTGTGGACCCGCCAGCACGCCTATCCGCGTGCTGCGTTCGTGGTCGACGACCAGGGCGTGACCGCCACGGTGGCCGCCATCGCGGGTGCCGGCCTGGCCGATTACCAGCGCGTCGCCGGGTCCCTGGCCGACACCTGGGGCTGCGTGAGCGTTCGGGCCGAACAGCAAGGGCCGGGGCTGATCCGGCTACGCGGCCTGCATCGTGACCCGCTGCTCGCTCCCGCCGGCGTCGACCTGCCCGGCACGGCGCCGGCCAGCCTGACCTCCTGGTGGCTGGGGTGGGCCGAGGACGGCACGGCGGTCTTCGTCCGCCTGGCCGAGGTCTCCGGGTCAGTGGTTGGCGGGCTGGCTGGGTTCGGCAAGACCATGCTGGTCGCCCACCTGCTCGGCCAGCTCGCCCCCTCCCCCGCCGTCCAGTTCGTCCTGATCGATGGCAAGGGCGGCCCCGACTACGACCGGCTGTTCCCTCGGGCCTGGCTGGCCGCCAACGACGACCTCGGCCAGGTCCGCGACGTGCTGCGGCAGGTCCACCGCCTCATGGTCGACCGCCAAGCCAGCATCGCCAGCGTCCTCGGGGTCACCGACGCCTGGCATGTCGGTCCCAGCGGACGCTGGCCGCTGATCGTGGTCGTGATTGACGAGGCGCACACCTTCTTCCACGAACGCAAGGGCACCTCGGCCGAGGTCAAGGCCCCACAATGCCCTGGTGGCCGAGCTGTCCCGGTTGGTCGAGGAGCTGATCCGAAAGGGCCGCAACGTCGCCATCCAGGTCATGTTGTTGACCCAGCGGGCCACCGGGGATGCCATCCCGACCCGGATCCGGGACAACTGCCAGGTCGCCATCAGCTTTGCCACCCGCACGGTGGACGGCGCCGTGGCCGCCTTGGGGGAGGAGATCCGCCAGCACCCCGACGCCTCCCCGGTCCTGCTCAACGACCCGGCCTATGTCGGCGTGGCTGTGACCAGCCTGCCCGGGCGGCCTGGGTTCCAACGAGTGCGGACGCCGCAGCTGGATCACCACCAGGTCGCCGCCATCATCCGCACCACCACCGGCCTCCGGCGTGACCCGGGCGAGCTGCTGGCCGAGCAGGCGCCAGGGCTGCGGGTTGTGACCGGGATGCCGGCACCCGGAGACGCCGCATGAGCGAGCCGGTCCAGGTGGGCGAGCTGCTGCCCGGCGTCCTCCAGGAGGTCATCGACCGGGCTGGCCCCGGCTATGACCGCTGGATGGAGCAGGTCGCCGCCACCGGCTACTGCGTCCACCCGGTACGACTGCGTGGTCAGGTTGGACACGCCGACCCGGTGACCGGCGAGGTCCGCACCGTGTACTCGACCGATCGGGAGCCGGAGGCCACCCTCCTGAAGGCCTGCGGCAACCGGCGGGCCTCGGTCTGCCCTTCCTGCTCGGCGACCTACCAGGCCGACCAGTTCCACCTGCTCGCCGCCGGGCTGCGCGGCGGCAAGGGTGTCCCTGAGACGGTGAGCGGGCATCCGCGGCTGTTCGTCACGTTCACTGCGCCGTCCTTCGGCCGGGTCCACTCTCGCCGAGCGCAGGGGCTGCTGGTGTACCCCTGCCATCCCTACCGGCAAGGCATGCGCTGTCCGCATGGTCGGCGGGTCGGCTGCTGGCAGCGTCACGACCAAGACGACCCCCGCCTCGGCGAGCCGCTGTGCCCGCGTTGTTATCAGGCCGGCGCTCAAGTGCTGTGGAATGCCCTGGCGGGGCGGCTGTGGTCCCGGACCACCATCTACCTGTATCGGGCGCTGGCCCAGCTCGCCGGCGTGACCGAGGAGACACTGCGGCGGCTGGTCCGCATCTCGTTCGCCAAGGTGGCCGAGTACCAGCGCCGCGGCGCCGTCCACTTCCACGCCATCATCCGCCTGGACGCGGCCACGGACTGCGGCTGCCCGGCCTGTGTCGCACCGCCGCCGGCCGGGTTCACCGCTGAGCTCCTCGAGGCCGCCGTCCGCAAGGCGGCCCAGGTCGTGGCGGTGGCTTGCCCGCCGGTCGACGAGGACCAGGAGGTGATCCTGGTCGCCCGCTGGGGCGAGCAGCTTGATGTGCGCCACATCGGCGCCGACAACGGCCAGGAACTGACCGAGGAGCAGGTCGCCGGGTACATCGCCAAGTACGCGACCAAGGCCACCGAGGCCCTGGGCGTCACCCTCGACCATCGCATCGGCGACAGCGACCTGGACGAGCTGAAGGTGCCGGCCCATGTGGCCGAGCTCGTCCGGGCCTGCTTGGAGCTGAGCAGTCGCCCGTCGCTGGCGAAGCTGCGGCTGGGCAAGTGGGCGCACATGCTGGGCTTCGGCGGCCACTTCGCCTCCAAGAGCCGCCGCTACTCCACCACCCTGAGAGCGCTGCGGCGGGCCCGGGTCGCCTACGCCATCCGCCGCCGCCGTGGCAACAGCCTGCCACTGGATGCCTGGAGAGAGCCCGAGGTCGACCAAGCCGCGCTCGTAGTCGCCTCCTGGATCTACCTCGGCCAGGGCTACCAGTCGACCGGGGAGGCGTGGCTGGCCGCCTCGGCGGCTGCTCGGGCTCGGGAAGCGCGGCGCATCGCCAAGGAGGAGCTTCGCACGATGACCATGACCGCTGCATAGCAGGAGCAGGCCCGGAGTGTTGGACAGGCTGTTGACCGTGGAGGAGGCCGCCGAGCGGCTGGGCACCAGCGTGCGGTTCGTGCGCCGGCTAGTGTTCGAGCGGCGGATTGCTTACACCAAGCTCGGTCGGCATGTCCGTATCGCTCACCGCGACCTGGATGCCTTTATCGCCGCTGGCCGCATCGAGGCGCGTACGGTGCCAAGCTCCTCGAAGCGTCGGAGTGCATGAGCGATGCCCTCGATTGAGTACCGTCCGGACCGGCCCAAGCGATACCGTGCCCGCTACTGGGGGCCGGACGGCAAGCTGCACAGCCGCAGCTTCGCCCGCAAGGATGACGCCCAGCGGTGGCTCACCAGCGAGGAGGCGTCCAAGCTCAAGGGCACTTGGCTCGACCCCAGCCGGTCACGGCAGCGGTTCGACGATTGGGCCGAGGAGTGGTGGGCGGTGTGGTCCTCCAACCCACGGCGAAGCCCGACGACGTTGGAGGCCACCGAGAACCGGCTGCGCCGCCATGTCCGCCCGGCGTTCGGCCGCCATGCGCTTCGGGCCATCTCGGTCCAGATGGTCCAGCAGTGGCAGGACAGGCTGGAAGCAACCCTCGGGCATGAGAGTGTCATGGCCTGCCGGTCGATCTTGAACCGGATCCTGCAGGCGGCCGAGGATGAACGGCTGCTCCCGATCAACCCGCTGCGTAAGGTCAAAGCGCCCAGGCGTGTGGTCGACCCTGAGGTGGTCTTTGGCCGGGTGCAGCGACGGACCTTCAGCCCCCAGGAGTTCGGCCGACTTCTGGCGGCATGCGCACCGTTCTACCGCGACCACCTCGTGGTCCAGGTAGGGACCGGACTACGAAGCGGCGAGCTGCTCGGCCTGCGCGCTCGCCGTGTGGATTTGGAGCGGCGACGAGTTGAGGTGGTCGAGGTGCGCTACGACGCTGGCAGGTTCGGCTCCGGCTACAAGGACCGGCCCAAGAGCGACGCGAGCATCCGCCTGGTGCCGCTCGCTGGCCCGGTGGCCGAGGCCCTGGCGCGGCGGCTCAACGGGTGCCCACCGGATGGGCTTGTCTTCTGTGGACCAGGTGGCGGCAATAAGGTTCCGCGCGGAGCCCGCACCAAGCTGTCGATCGGCGGCTATCGGCGCATCTACGACCGCGCGGCCGCCCGCGCCGGCCTGGCTGACCTCGACCTCCACGGCCCCCATGACCTTCGGCACACGTTCGCGACCTGGCTAGAGGACGGCGGTATCCCTGCCCGCGTGATCGACGAGCTGATGGGCCACCGGGCCAGCCGCAGTCAGGATCGGAGCGGCAGCACGATCGGCCTGCGCTACCGGCACATGACCCCCGCCATGCAGGCGCGCGTCGTGGCGGTCATTGAGCAGCACATGGCAACCGCACTCGCCGGCATGCCCCAGGTGTGCCCCAAGACCGGAGTATCAGACTCCGACGAGGAAGCGGAGCCGGAGGCATAGCCGAGTTGACCTGCGGTGTTGGCTGGTGGGCGTGACAGGTTTCGAACCTGTGGCCTCTGCCGTGTGAAAGCGAGTCAGGCACTGTCCTGGCCTGGGGTCGACACCCTGCGCTGCAGCTCATCCGGTAAGAACGTAGACCGTGAGACACCGTAGTTGTCCGCAATGCACC
>JASLBL010000478.1 GCA_030146615.1 Actinomycetes bacterium | reverse complement strand
CCCCGGCCCGGCAGGGCTCCCGGGGACCGCCGCCGGGAGGGAGCTGGTCGCCTCCCCCCGGACCTGGGGGCGCGGCAGCGTGGTCGCCGGCCGGGTGGTGGCCGGCCGAGGGGAGGACGCCGGCGGGCGGGCCGTGGTCGGCGGGGCGGCCCTGGTCGGCGGGGCGGCGGTGGTCGGGGGGCGGGCCGTGGTCGGGGGAGCGATCGTCACCGACGGGGCGGTGACCGTCGGCTCGACCGGCTGGGCGCAGGCCGTCCCGGGCAGAATCGACCACAGCCCAAGGGTGAGAACGGCGCCCAACAGCGCGCGCAGCAGCATGACGAACGAGCCCCCCCGTGCCGTGCGACAAGAACCCCAGCACCATACGGGCGGAGCCTGGCACGTCATGCGACAGATGTCGTAGTCGGGGTTGGGGATCTTGTTACGACGTTTGCATCACCTTGAGCTGTTCGAGCAGCTCAAGGTGGTTCAGATGGCCTGGATAGCCCGCATGAGATCGACCAGGCCGTGCCCCTCGAAGTAGCGCTCGCGGCCCAGCGACGTCGCCGACTCGCAGAAGATCCGCTTGACGTCGTCGGGGCGGCCGATGAACTCGCGGCGGATGGAGAGGAAGTTGGCCACCGCCCCCGACACGTGCGGGGCGGCCATGCTGGTCCCCGAGTCCTCCACGTACACCGCCGTGCGCGACGCCGCCGGCGCCTCGCCGTCCGGGAAGGCGCTAGCCAGGGCCTTGCCGGCGGCACATGAGGTGATGCGCTCGCCGGGGGCGACCAGGTCCGGCTTGAGCCGGCCGTCGCCGGTCGGGCCCTTGGAGGAGAAGTACGACACCCCATAGGTGTGGGGCATGTCGCGGTGGGTGGCGCCGACGGTGATGGCCAGGGCGGCGTTGCCGGGGTCGTTGATGGTCATGGTCAGCCCGACGTTGGTCTGCCGGGCCAGGGCGGTCAGGCTGCCGTAGCCGGTGTTGCCGGCGGCCACGACCACCACCACCCCCGATCGGACCAGCCGGTCGACCTCGGCGCAGATGGGGCTCTGGCCGCAGGCGAACCACTTGGGGTCGAACTCGTAACCGAGGCTGAGGTTGACCCCGTGGACCCGCAGCAGCTTGCCGTAGCCGTTGATGTCCTTGCGCACGTACTCGAGCGCCCGGAGCACGTTCATGGACTGGCCTCCTCCGCGCTCGTCGAGCACCTTGAGGCTGACCAGCTTGGTCTCGCGGGCGATCCCGGCCAGGATCTCGGGCCGGCCGACCAGCCGGTCCTGGACCGTCGGGGTGTCGGGGCGGGCCGGGTCGAAGACCCGCTCGACGACCCGCAGGTCGCTGCCCCGGGGCATCTTGGCCGGCAGGCGCCGGCGATGATGCCGGCCACGTGCGTGCCGTGCCCGAACTGGTCGGTGAGGGCGCCGCCCAGGGTCGGCTCGCCCGGCTTGGTGAAGTCGCGGTGCAGGCTGGCCACGTCGCCCTTGAGGGTCTCGTAGCGGCGGAAGTGGTGGTGGTCGGCGTCGATGCCGGAGTCCAGCACCGCCCAGGTGATGCCGCGGCCGGTGGCGTCGAAGGAGCGCCGGGCCGCGTCCGCCTTGACGGTGGCACACGAGGTGTCGATCAGCGGGTGGACCGGGAAGTCGGGCCAGACCCGGTAGATGGCCCGCCGGGCCGCGTCCTCCTGGCGCTGGTCGGCCTCGACCAGGCGCAGGATCTGGGCCTCGGTGAGCTCGCCCCGGAAGTAGGTGTCGGCCACCCGGTCCGGCTCCGGGGCGTCGGGCAGCGTGTCCGAGTAGCGGGCGCGGAACTGCTCGGCCGCCCCCTCCAGGCCGTCCCGGTGGCGCAGGTTGAGCTCGATCACCACCGGGATGGGGGCCTCGGGGCTGGGGTCGAAGCCGATCCGGGCCCGCTCCTCGGGGTCCATCAGGGCGTCGGAGACGATCGCCCGCTGGACCAGCGGGCGGTCGCGGCGCCGGGCCCGCTCCTGGGCGGTCGGCTCCTCGGCGGGATCCTCGTCGTCGGGCATGGGACCTCCAGGGGTGGCGGCGGTGGCGGCTAGGGCCGCAGGGTGGCCTCGGCCGGGAGCATTCTGGCACCGACGCCGACGGCCACGGTGAGCCGCTGCAGCGGCCGGGTCGGGCAGCTCAGCACCAGCCCCTGGACGTTCTCCTCCCCGGGTTCCTCGCCCAGCAGCGCGGTCCGCGAGCACAGGACCCGGTCGCCGTCGCGCAGCTCGCCGCCGACGGGCAGAAGCTCGGTGGGCAGGCCCCACACCGCCGAGGAGGCGTCCAGCACCACCATGGCCAGCCCGTCGCGCACGAACGCCGAGGTCACCTGGAGCCGGAGCCGGACCGGCTGCTCCCCGAAGGAGCCGAGGCCGATCTCGACGGCGTCGCCCGGGCCGGGGTCGACGGCCCGCATCCGCGGGGCGTCCGGCCAGGCCCCCGAGGTGTCGAGCTGGATCGTCTGGTCGCGGGGCTGGACCATCACCACGCCGGTGAGGTCGATCCTGGCCAGCGACGACAGGCGCGGGGCGGGCCCGGTGACGACCCGGTAGGTGCCGTCCTGGCCGTCGACCGGCTGGACCGGGGCCCCGCCCTCGTAGCCGAACTGGCGCTGGTCGACGGTGGCGAACACCCCCCCGCCGGAGTCGAGCAGGGACAGCCCGCGCAGGCCGAGCACGCGCTGGCTGGCTGGGACGCCCGTGATCCGGAAGGTGACCGAGGCGACCGTCTCCCGCCGCTCGGTGGCAAGGCGGCTGGCCTCGACGGCGGTGATCGTGAGGCCGCCGGCGGTGGCCGTCCAGCCCAGCTCGCGCCGGTCGGCGCCCGGCTCGGGGGCGGTGGTCGAGGTCGCCGGAGCGGGGGCGGCCGCCGGGGC
>JASLBL010000465.1 GCA_030146615.1 Actinomycetes bacterium | reverse complement strand
CGCCGTGGCCACCACCAGCGCCAGCAGGACGCGGCGGCGCCGGGTCGCGGCCCGGCGGACGGCGGCCCGCCGGCGAGCCAGCCGGGCGGCGACGGCGGCCGCCTCCAGCTCCTCGTCGGAGGGCTCGGAGGGCTCGGCGGGCAGGTTGCCGGTGGTCCAGGGCCGGACGCCGCCGCTGGAGAGCCGCGACCCGCCATCAGAGGCCTCGGCGGCCAGCTCGGCCCGTCCCCGCCGGGCCAGGGGGACCAGCAGCGCCACCCAGATCACGACCACGAGCGCGAACACGGCGAGGCTCAAGGTGTTCCCCTCTCTCGCGGCCGGCGGGGCCCGAGGCAACGTAGCACGGCCAAAATGCTCGATCAACGACCCTGGGGGTAGGTTGACGGGCGACCGAGAGGAGGGATCGCATGGCTGTCCCGAAGCCGCACAACGGGGCGACCGCCGACAAGGACCGCGACTGGCACTGGTCCGAGGAGGGCGCCAAGCAGGTCGACGCCATGCTGGAGCAGGGCGGCTGGAAGCTGGTCGCCGAGGCCCACGCCTGGTACGACGACAGCGAGGGCGACCCGCCGGAGAAGAAGGGCGCCTACAAGCTGCCCCACCACGAGCTGATCGACGGCCGCCTCCATGTGGTGTGGCGGGGCGTCACCCACGCCATGAACGTCCTGGCCGGCGGCCGCGGCGGCGTCGACATCCCCGACGACGAGCGCAAGGCCGTCTGGCGGCACCTGGCCCGCCACTACGAGCAGTTCGACGAGGAGCCTCCCGAGCTGTCCTAGCGGACCCCGGCTGCCGGGCGCAGGCACCCTCAACCCCGGCCCCTGGGGCCCCTACCGGGAGGGTAGCCGACCTGGGAAGGGAGGGTAGTCGGCTGTCCACACCCTCCTGTCGACCGCTCTGTCAGGCCTCGGGCGGGTGCTGGTGGGCCTCGTCGGGGACGGGGCCGCGGGCGGTCTCGACAGCGTGGACGAGGACGGGGGCGAGGACCGACCACTCCTCGCGGACCGCCTTGGGGTTGCCGGGCAGGTTGACGACCAGGGTCCGGCCGACCAGGCCGGCGGTGGCCCGCGACAGCATGGCGAACGGGGTGATGGCCAGGCTGGCGTGGCGGAGGGCCTCGGCGATGCCGGGGGCCTCGCGGTCGAGCACGGCCCGGGTCGCCTCCGGGGTGACGTCGCGGGGGCCGAGGCCGGTGCCGCCGGTGGTGAGGACGACGTCGGCGTCGGCGGCCAGGGCCCGCAGGGCGGCGCTGATCGGCTCGCGGTCGTCGGCGACCACGGCCCGGGAGACGAGCTCGGCCCCGGCCGCCTCGAGCAGCTCGCACAGGGCGCTTCCGCCGGCGTCGTCCCTGGTCCCGGCGGTCACCCGGTCGCTGACGGTGAGTACCCCCACCCGGATCCCGCTCATGTCGCTCATGTGGCCACGTACTCCCCGGAGCGGCCGCCGCGTTTTGCCAGCAGGCGCAGGTCCTCGACCCGGACGTCGCGCTGGACCCCCTTGACCATGTCGTACAGGGTCAGGGCGGCGGTGGCGGCGGCGGTCAGGGCCTCCATCTCGACCCCGGTGCGGCCGGTCGTGCGGACGGTGGCCGTGACCCGGACGGCGTCGGCCTCCATGGCCAGGTCGACCTCGACCCCGGTGATCGGCAGCGGGTGGCACAGCGGGATCAGGTCGGGGGTGCGCTTGGCCCCCATGATCCCGGCGACCCGGGCCACGGCCAGGGCGTCGCCCTTGGGCAGGCCGGCCGAGGCCAGCAGCTGGAGGGTCTCGGGGGCGAGCACGACCCGGCAGCCGGCGGTGGCCACCCGCTCGGTCTCGGGCTTGGCCGAGACGTCGACCATCCGGGCCGCCCCCTGGTCGTCGAGGTGGCTCAGCTCACCCATGCCAGGTCCTCCTTGAGCAGCAGCACCTGCACCGGTGAGCCTTCGGGGAGCTCGCGGTGCTCGGCCGGGACCACGGCCAGCCCGTCGGCGGCGACGCAGGAGGACAGCACCCCGGAGCCCTGGTTGCCGGTGAGGCTGGCCACCAGGCCCTCGTCCCCGACGGCCAGGCGGACCCGGAGGAACGACACCTTGCCGGCCGGGCTGCGGACCGGCTCGCCGAGGCGGGCCACCACCCGGGGCCGGTCGAGCCGGTCGTCGGCGTGGCCGGCGAGGCGGCGCAGGGCCGGGCGGACCAGGGTCTCGAAGACCACGAAGCAGGAGACGGGGTTGCCGGGCAGCCCGTACAGCGGGGTCCCGGCGGCGATCCCGAACGCCTGGGGCATGCCCGGCTGCATGGCGACCTTGAAGCTGCGCACGTCGCCGAGGGTGGCCAGGACCTGCTTGGTGTAGTCGCGGTCCCCCACCGACACCCCGCCGGAGGTCAGCACCAGGTCGCCCTCGGCCGCGGCCAGGGCGAACCCGCGCCGCAGGGTCTCGGGGTCGTCGCGGAGCCGCCCGCAGCGGAACGCCTCGGCCCCGGCCGCGCGGGCCTGGGCGACCAGCAGCCAGGAGTTCGAGTCGCGGATCTGGCCGGGCCCGAGTGGGTCCCCTGGGTCGACCAGCTCGTCGCCGGTGGACACGACCGAGACCCGGGGCCGTGGATGGACGGGCACCACCTTGCGGCCGACCGAGGCGAGCATGCCGATGGCCGCCGGGTCCAGGACCCGTCCCCGGTCCAGCACCACCGTGCCGAGCCGGACGTCCTCGCCGGCGTCGCGGACGAACCGGCCCGGGCCGGGGTCGAGGCGGACGAGCACGGTGTCGCCGTCGACAGTGGTCTGCTCCACCGGCACGATGGTGTCCGCTCCCGGGGGCAGCGCCCCCCCGGTCATGATGCGGGCGGCGCCGCCCGGCTCGACGGTGGGCAGTCGGCCGGTCCCGGCGAACACCTCGCCGGTGATCCGCAAGGCCACTGGGGCCGCCTCGCCGGCCCCGGCCAGGTCGGCCCCGAGCACCGCGAACCCGTCCATGGCCGAGTTGGCGAACGGCGGCAGGTCCTCGGCCGCGGCCACGTCGGTGGCCAGGACTGTGCCCAGGGCGTCGCCCAGCCTGGTCTCATTGACCGGGAGGGGGCTCAGCCGCTCCAGCACGGCTGCCCGGGCCTCGGCGAACGGGACAAGGTCGGGCGGGTTCGGCCGGTCGGCGGGAAATCGATCCGTCATGGGCCGATGCTAGTGCCTTGCCGGCCCCCGCGCCTCCGCCTGCCGGTCCAGGTCGGCCACGAACCGCCGCAGGAAGGCCACGAACGCCGGGCCGATGTCGTCGCGGCGGGCGGCCAGCTCGACCGTTGCCCGCAGGTAGTCGTTCTTGTCGCCGGCGTCGTAGCGGGTCCCGGTGAAGGAGTAGGCGAGCACGCCCCGCTCGGAGTTGTGGACCAGGTGCTTGAGGGCGTCGGTGATCTGGATCTCGTTGCCGGCCCCGGGCTCGGTGGCCCGGAGGGCGTCGAAGATCTCCGGGTGGAGCACGTAGCGGCCGATCACGGCCAGGTTCGAGGGGGCCTCCTCGGGGGCCGGCTTCTCGACGATGTCGGCCATCCGGAGCAGCCCCGGCTCGACCTCGTCGGCCGGGTCGACGCAGCCGTAGGCCTTGATCTGGGAGCGCTCGACCTCCATGGCCGCGACCACGCTCGAGCCGTGGCGCTCGAAGCTGGTGACCAGGTCGGAGAGGAGCTTCTCGCCCTCGTCGACGACGTCGTCGCCCAGCAGGACGGCGAACGGCTCGTCGCCGACGTGCTGCTCGGCGACGCTGACGGCGTGGCCGAGGCCGAGCGGGGCCTTCTGGCGGATGTAGTGGACCTGGGCCATGTCGGAGATGTGGCGGACCAGCTCCAGCTTGTCCTCGTCGCCCTTGTCGGTGAGCAGCTGCTCGAGCTCCACCGAGCGGTCGAAGTGGTCCTCGATGGCCTGCTTGCCCCGGCCGGTGACGATCAGGATGTCCTCGATCCCGGCGTCGACCGCCTCCTCGATCACGTACTGGATCGAGGGCTTGTCGACCAGGGGCAGCATCTCCTTGGGCTGTGCCTTGGTCGCCGGGAGGAAACGGGTCCCCAGCCCGGCCGCTGGGATGACGGCCTTTCGTACCTTCACGATGATTTCCCCCGACCTCGCTGTTCCGACAGATCTTACTCGACCCTGGCGGCTCTTCCCTTGACCTGCCCAGGTCTTGCCGTCAGCGGGAGCAGCCGCGGCCCGGCGGTGACCACCCGGTCCCGCCCCTGGAGCTTGGCCTCGTAGAGTGCCTCGTCGGCGGCCCGCAGTAACTCCTCGGGGTCGGTGGCGTGCTCGGGGAAGCACGCGACCCCGATCGACACCGTCAGCCGGATCCCATCGGCGCAGAACGGCGCCCGGTGGGTCGCCACCCGCAGCTTCTCGGCCACGGCCAGGCCGCCCTCCAGGTTGGTCTCGGGCAGGATGAGCACGAACTCCTCGCCGCCGTAGCGGGCGAAGGTGTCGATGTCGCGGACGCTGCCGGTGACCCGGCCCCGGAACTCGACCAGCACCTCGTCGCCCCGCTGGTGGCCGAAGCGGTCGTTGACCGACTTGAAGTGGTCGATGTCCAGCATGAGCAGGGCCAGGACCCGGCCGAAGCGGCGGGACCGCTCGATCTCCTGCTCGAAGCGTCGCTCGAAGTAGCGGTAGTTCCAGGCCCCGGTGAGCGGGTCGGTGACCGACAGCCGCTCCGCCTCGGCGTGCAGCTGGACGTTCTCGATGGCCACCGCGGCCTGCACCGCGAACGCGGTCAGGGCCTCGGCGTCGGCGAGGGTGAACGGCTCGCCGTCCTCACGGTCGTACAGGCTGAGCACGCCCAGCACCCGCCCCTGGGCGAGCAGGGGCACGCTGACCTGGGTGGTGGCGGCCGGCTCGCCCGAGCCGTTGCCGGCCGGGCTGGCCAGGACCATGGCCCGGCCGTTGGCCGCGACCGTCCCGGCGACTCCCTGGCCGACCGGGATCCGCTCGGCCGGGTCGCGCTGGGTGAGGCCATGGGTGGCCTCGCGGACCAGGGCGGTGCGGTCGGGGGTGAGCAGTAGCAGGCTTCCCGCCTTGGCCCGCCGGGCCTGGACGGCCGCCTCCAGCACCACCGCCAGCAGCTTGGGCAGGTCGTGGGTCGAGGAGAGGGTCTCGCCGAGCCGGTTCATGGAGCGGGCCAGCTCGTCGCGGCTGGACCGCAGGGCGCTCAGGTACTCGCCCAGCTCGACCCGCATGCGCTCGAAGGCCCGGGCCAGCTCGCCGATCTCGCCGCCGGAGCGGATGCCCGTCGGGGGACGGGCGAAGTCGCCTCGGGCGATCGCCCTGGCCTGGGCGGCGAGCTCGCCCAGGGGCCGGCTGACCACCCGGGCCAGGACCGAGCCGAGCAGGGTGGCCACCAGGCAGACCACCACCAGGGCGAGCAGGACGATGGCCAGCAGGCGCGAGTCGATCCCGGCCGTCGTGGGAGTCGCGGGGATGCTGACCAGCAGCCGGGCCTGCTCGCCGACCTGGTCGGTGAGCGGCTCGGTCGACATGACGACCTGGCGGCCGGCCAGCTTCCCCCGGCGGGTGCCGTCGGCCGCCGGGACCCGGTCGCCGGCGGTGAGGCGGCCGATGGTGCTGGCCACCGGGAGCTCCCCGATGACCAGGGTCAGGTCGGCGTCAAGGGTCCCTCTGGCCAGCCGCTGGAGCTCCTGGCTGTCCATCCAGACGCCGGCCGTGACCGTGCCGAGCAGGCAGCGCTCGGACCCGGCCGGCCGGCAGCCGCGGGCCCGCAGGGCGGCGCTTCGGCGCTGGAGCATCGGCCAGCTGCGGACCCGCTGCTTGGGGGCCAGGATCATGCCCAGCGGGGCCCGTTGCACCCCGGGCAGGAACCCGGGGTTGGTGTGCCCGGCCCGGCCAAGCACCCGGTGATCGGGGGCGGTCACGGCCAGAAGCAGGTCGGTCGAGGCGTGGCGGCGGAGTACCGCCCGCACCCCGGCGGCGTCCCTGGCCGACATGGCCTGGAGCAGCGCCGGGTCGCGGGCCAGGGAGGCCACGGCCTCATGGGCTCGCTCGACCCGGGCGACGAAGGCCACCATGGCCGACCGCCGGGCCAGCTCCAGCTCCGAGCGGACCTGGCGCTCGGTCGAGCGGGCCACCGCCTGCCAGCCGTAGAGGGTGACCGCGGTGACCGGCAGCACCACGATGATGACGAAGAAGAGGGTGAGTCGGGCTCGTAGCGACACGGTCTCTCCAGACGAGCCTGTCGTTTGGCTTATTGCTGTCGAACAGTCGGAAGCGTACCGCGTCAGGCCGTCGAGTCCACAATCGGCGGACAACGGGTGCGAGCGACCGGCGTCTGGTTCATCATGGATTGGTAGGTCTTCACCGACGGGGGTATCGCGCCGTGCCTGGTGACCGGAAACCGCCGAAGTGGACGCCCCGCCGTGCTGAGCGAGAACGCATCGAGTACGCAGCCGACGCCCTCGGGTGGCTCCACGAGCAGCTCCAGCCGCCTTCCCAGCCTTCCCCCACCGACCCCCGACTCCAGCCCACCGGGCCTCCGGCCCCTGAGCGACCGAGGCAGGCCATGGCTCGCAGAGACGTTCCCCAGGAGCCCACTCCCCCAGCCGAGCCGGCCCCGGTGGCCGAGGCCCCGGCACCGAAGGTGAGCCCGGCGCCTCAGGCCGCCCCGGCGCCGCCCCCGCCTCCCCCGGCGCCCACGGTGGCCCCGCCGGCACCGGC
>JASLBL010000458.1 GCA_030146615.1 Actinomycetes bacterium | reverse complement strand
GAATGGCAGTCGACCTGCTCAGCATGGAAGCGCTCGACAGGGAAGAATGCGAGCTGCTTGATGAGCACAGCGCCACATCAGGTGTACCAACCTCAGGGGTCAGGTCAACCGTCCCGGGATCGTTACAGACGACGTCAGCCGAACTGCCGGGCGGCGAACCGTCTGCATCAACCGGCAGGAACTCACACGCGAGGTTGAGGAGTGGGCCGTCGTGGGGCCGCGAGACAGCGGTCAACAACGGTCAATCACGGTGCCCAGCGGACAACCAACCCTCCAGCTCGTCAGCTGTCGGCCGTGATGGGGCCGCAGGTCCGTATATGGCATGCAAGGGGTCAGGGGTCCCGCCGGTCCAGACCATGCGCTGAGCAGGAGCCGCCGACGACCGTGGTCGAGATGACTACCTACGCCCAGAACTCGTCGAACTCGTGCTGGTCGTGGTGGTGCGACCAGGTCTCGCTGATCCTGCCATCCCGGACATGGAACACCAGCACCGTTGGGCTGCTGATACGGCGCCCGTCGCGTTCGGCGTCAGAGCTGTGCAGCCCGATGGCATGCTCGTCGTTGGCGACCACGTCATGGAGGGTGGCCCGGAAGGTCCCGCCAGACCGCTCGGCGAGGGTCCCAAAGAAGCCGAGCACCTGGTCGAGGCCCTGATAGTCGCCCGAGATCGGGCTGCGGCCCGGCTCATGGAAGACCGTCGTATCGGCGAACAACTCTCGGAGGGTCTCCACATCGGCGGTGTTGAACGCCTCATAGCCTCGACGAACCAGCTCCTCATTGGGGTGTGCCATGGCCCCTCCCTCCTCCGATGAGGTTGGCAACGCTATTCCTTATCCGAGGTGGAGGTCCAGGGAGGCCTCGCCTGACCATGCGTGACCTCAACGCTCCGGATGGGCGAGGCATCGGTAGCCGGCGCCTGTCGGCGGTCGAGGTAACCGCCGCGGCGCCGGCCGTATGCCTCGGGCCGGAGCTGCCGCTCCAGCTGCATCAGGCTCCACACCCTGGTGCCGTCGACGCGGAGGTACGGCTCGACCTTGGCAGCCAGCTCGCGGACGGTGGCCAGGTCGACGCCGAGCAGCTCCGCGCACCGCTCCAGCGGAGCCGCGATCGGCCGGCCCAACTCCGGGTCGTGCCAAGTCCCCACCAAGCCAGACTATCGAACACAAGTTCGAGGGAGAATCGGGAACGCTGCGTAGTCCGACGGGACCGCTCAGAGCCTGGGTGGGCCGCGCTGGGGCCGCAACTCGGCGGAACCTGGGGGACAGCAAAGGACAGCAGGGGATAACGAACCTGGAGGTCAGTGGCCGTTTACAGCGATTGACCTGCGCTCTGAAACCGCTGGAGTGAGCTTTCACACAGCAGAGGCCACGAATGGCCGTTTGGGCTGCGAGAGGTCCCTCCGCTACGACCTCAAGGTCCGGCCAGCAGGGCGGTCGCTTATGGCAGTCGTCCTCGGTCGGCAACACCACCACCCGGCCGCCAGCGCCTTTCTGCCATTGGCCGCCCTCACGGCCGGGTGATATGACTCGCCCGACGGCTCATACAGGAGCAGGGGGTGGTGGCCAGCATGTTCGCGCGGGTGACGGTGGTGGAAGGTTCGCCCGAACGGTTCGACGAGGTCAGGGAGTTCATTACCAGCCAGGCCGCACCGAGGTCACGCGGGCTCCCCGGCTTGCAGGCCAACTACTGGCTTGGCGACCGCAACTCGGGGAGGGTGGTCATCGTCGGCGTCTACGACACCGAGGAGAACCTCCGCGCGAGCGCCGAGATGGTCGCCGGCTGGCGCGAGCAGGATGTTCCAGCGCTCGGAGGGACGGTTATCTCCGTCGACGAGTACGAGGTCATCGCGTAGTCCGCGGCTGCCTCAGGTCCAGGCTCGACACGGCACGCCGACAGCAAGAACGACAGCGACACCGGCGGATCTCGGCGATCCGCGGTGAGTGGTTGCGCAGGCAGTGCCGAGGTCAAAGACGACTACGAACGGCTCTGAACCGCGAAAACAGAGTTTGAAGATCGGGGCGGGTCACGGCCGGCTAGACCCGCGTTACCGCCTGCGGGTGGTCGGAGCCTGCGTGCCGGGGGTGGTTGTGGCCACGGTGGTGGTGTTGGGCACCGTCGTGGCTGGCACGGTGGTGGTGGGAGCGCCGACCGGCGCTGTCGTGGTCGGCGCCGACCCCGGTAGCGAGGTGGTGGGCGTGCCCGGCGCCTGGGTTGTCGGCGGGGTCGACTCCCGCTGTCCACTGGCGACCACGCCGATGGAGGTGCTTGCCCCCGGCCGCGGCCGGTTCCCGAACAGGCTGGCCAGCGGCTGCCCGGCCACCACCTCGACCGCCGTGATGGCACCAACCGCGATCACAAAGACGACCGCCGCCGCCACCGCGACCCGCTGCCAGCGGATCGGTCGGGCACCCGGCTGGCCGGTGTCGGCGTCGCCGCTCGCCCGGCGGACCAGCACGCGCCGCATCCGTCCGTGGGCCAAGGTCAGCGAGTGGGAGTACAGGGCGGTCGCCACGGCCACAAAGATGCTGGTGAGGGCCGCGCCGGTCAGGGTGCCTTCGACCCCGATGCGCGATGCGACCACGGCACCGCTGATGGCGGCGAGCCCGCCAGCCAGCAGCTTGGAAACGCGGAGCTCCTCCATACCTCACCTTGATGTTCGAGCGTCGGGGTCAGCGGCCGTTTGGGAGCGAGTGGCCTGGACGCGGAACCGCTGGAGCGCGCTTTCACACGACAGACCTCACAGGCTCCTGCCAGACTCTTCCTTCCATGGTTAGGGCCGTCCTCGGCCGGCGGCACCGCCTCTACATGCGGTTGGTCCCAAGAGGTGAGACTTGTGGCCAAGGGGTTGCGGTCTCGGCAACCACCTGGTCGACCACGTCCTCGAACCGGCCGGTGCGGGCGTAGGCGGCCCGCTGGCGCTCGGCCCCCGGACCGCGGGTCATGGTCGCGTCGACCAGGTCGGCCCCCTCGTCCCATTCCTGGTGTTCCTCAAGGGCCGGCCTGAGATGGGTGAGGAAGCGCTCCACCAGCAGCGGAGCCGGCACCAGCTGCTGGGTGGTTACGTCGATCAGCTCGCCGCCCAGGCCGTGGCGGGCGGCCCGCCAGCGGGCCACCCGCAGCAGCTCGGGGCGGGGGACCGGTGCCGGGCCGCCCTGGAGCGCCTCGGCGTGGCAGGTCCGGGCCAGGGCCCGGGCCAGGCCGGCGATCATGACCGCCTCGTCGACGGTAGTGGCCACGTCGGTCACCCGGAACTCGATCGTGGGGTACTTGGCCGAGGGCCGGACGTCCCACCAGATGTGGGTGGCGTCCTTGATGGCGCCGACCTCGACCAGGCTGGCCACCAGCTGGTCGTAGTCGGCCCGGGAGGCGAAGGTGCCGGCCGATTCGGCGGTCGGCCAGCGCCGCCAGAGCTGGGTGCGGTAGCTGGCATAGCCGGTGTCGCCGCCGAGCCAGAACGGGGAGTTGCC
>JASLBL010000457.1 GCA_030146615.1 Actinomycetes bacterium | reverse complement strand
TGGACCTACCTGTGCGCGTCCTGCACCCGCTCCAACCTGCGCTCGATCGAGTCGCGGCTGTTCGACCGGGACGCGCTGGGGTTCGGCACCGTCAACTGACCGCCCGACAATTGGATCAACCTCCACTTGAGGGTTTGGGTTGGTCGTGCTTACCGGCACGCTGGCTGGGGTAGCAACTGGCCGATCCGATCTCAGGGAGGGTGGCATGCCGAAGGACCGTGACGAGGACCTGCCGGGCACGCTGCAGCGATCCCCGGCCAAGGCCAGGCGCACCTACCGCAAGGCCCACGACAGCGCGGTCGAGACCTACGGCGAGGGGGAGCGGGCCCACCGCGCCGCGTTCTCGGCCGTGAAGCACTCGTTCGAGAAGAAGGGCGACCACTGGGAGCCCAAGAGGCGCAAGGGCCCGTCCGACCCCCAGGCGGCCAAGAGTGGCAAGGCGGCCCGCAAGGGCTCGTCCAAGACCTACACGGGCGTCGACGCCGTCGGCAACTCCAAGGAGGAGCTGTACGAGCGGGCCAAGAAGCTCGGGATCAGGGGCCGGTCGCGCATGAGCAAGGCCGAGCTGGCCGAGGCCATCGGCAAGAAGCAGTAGTCAACCGAGGAGCGGGCATCTTGGAGCGAGGAAGCGACAAGCACAGTCCACGAGTCGACGAGCAGCTCGACCACGAGACCCGGTCACTGACCCAAGGCGCCCCGGTCGAGAGCCGGGTCGAGGAGTACCGCGAGCAGGAGGGGCCGGGCGAGGACCAGCCCACCCCGGACGCCCGCCTGACCGGCGGGCGGGCCACGGCCGGGTCCCTGGACCTGGACGACGCCGAGACCCGGGCCGACATCGCCCGGTTCCTCACCCCCAGCGTCTTCCCGGCCGACCGTGAGGCGCTGCTCGCCGACGCCGAGGCCAACCAAGCCCCCGAGGAGGTCCTGGAGCGCCTCCGGGCCCTTCCCGCCGGCCGGGCCCACGAGAACGTCCAGGACGTGTGGAGCACCCTCGGCGGCACGGTCGAGCACCGCTTCTGACCCGGGCCCCCATGGTCCAGGGCCGGAGCGACCCGCCCGGGCCGGGCGCCGCCGCGCCCAGCCGGGCCGGCGCCGGGTTCGAGCTCCTGGAGCACACCGCCGACGTCGGCATCCGGGCGTGGGCGGGGACCGTGGAGGAGGCGTTCGAGCGGGCCACCGAGGGGCTGGCCGAGGTCATGGGGGCGCGGCGCCCCCAGGAGGGATCCGGGGGACCGCCGGGGTGGTCCCCCGGTGGATCAGGGCCCGGGGAGACGGTGCCGGTCGAGGTGACCGCCTCCGACCCCGGAGGGCTGCTGGTCGACTGGCTGAACGAGGTGCTGTGGCTGCTTGAGGTGAGCCAGGCGGCGCTGGCCGGGGTCCGGGTCGAGCGGGTCGGGGACGGGACGGCCAGCGGGTCGGTCGACGTCGCTCCCGGCGGGCCGGACCCGGACGGGACCTTCGTCAAGGCGGTCACCTACCACCGGCTCCGGGTCGAGCCCGGCCCGGGCGGCGGCTGGCTGGCCGAGGTGTACCTCGATGTCTGAGCCGCGCCGGCTGGAGCCGTCGGTCTGGGAGATCCCGGTCGGGTACGTGGAGGGCATGCGGGTCCCCGGCGTCGTGTTCGCCAACGACGAGCTGTTCGCCAAGGCGGTCGAGGACCGGGCCGTCGAGCAGGTCGCGAACGTGGCCACCCTGCCCGGGATCGTCCGCGCCTCCTACGCTATGCCCGACATCCACTGGGGCTACGGTTTCCCGATCGGCGGGGTCGCGGCCACCGACGTGGACGACGGCGGGGTCGTCTCCCCGGGCGGGGTCGGCTTCGACATCGGCTGCGGCGTCCGCCTGCTCCGCAGCGACCTCGACTGGGACCGGGACGTCCGTGACCGGATCGGCGAGCTCGTCCACACCCTGGCCAGGCGCATCCCCCGCGGACCGGGCGGGGCCGGGCTCCTGGCCCTGGACCGGGCCGGGGTGGACCGGGTCCTGGTCGAGGGGGTGCGGTACCCGCTGGCCCGCGGGGTCGGGGTGGAGGAGGACGCGGCCGCCTGCGAGGACGGCGGCACCGTGCCCGGCGCCGACCCGGCCCAGGTGTCCGACCGCGCCTACCAGCGCGGGGCCCCGCAGCTGGGCAGCCTCGGCGGCGGCAACCACTTCCTGGAGGTGCAGGTCGTCGACCAGGTCCGCGACGCCGCGGCCGCGGCCGCGATGGGCCTGGAGGCCGGCCAGGTCTGCCTGATGCTCCACACCGGGTCGCGCGGCATCGGCCACCAGACCTGCACCGACCACCTGAAGGTGATCGACCGCCTGGCCCCGGCCCTGGGGATCCGGGTGCCGGACCGGCAGCTGTCGTGCGTGCCGCTGCAGCGGCCAGAGGCGACGGCCTACCTGGGGGCGATGCGGGCCGCCGGCAACTTCGCCCTGGCCAACCGGCACGTGCTCGCCGACGGGGCCCGCCAGGCGTTCGCCGACGTGCTCGGCAGGCCGGTCGCCGACCTGGGCATGGACCTGGTCTACGACGTCAGCCACAACCTGGCCAAGCTGGAGGAGCACGAGGTCGACGGCCGCCTCCGCACCCTGTGCGTCCACCGCAAGGGGGCGACCAGGGCCCTCGGCCCCGGCCACCCCGACCTGCCCGACCGCTACCGCCAGGTCGGCCAGCCGGTCATCAACCCGGGCAGCATGGGCACGTTCTCCTACGTCCTGGCCGGCGACCGCCGGGCCGAGGCCCGCTCATTCGCCTCCACCTGCCACGGGGCCGGGCGGTCGATGAGCCGGACCAGGGCCAGGAAGCTCATGTCCGGCCCCGACCTGCGCCGCAAGCTGGAGGCCGAGGGCGTGGTCCTCGCGGCCAGCAACTGGAAGCTCCTCAGCGAGGAGGCGCCGTATGCCTACAAGGACGCCACCGCCGTGGTCGAGACCTGCGAGCAGGTCGGCCTGTCCCGGGTGGTGGCCCGGCTGCGGCCGGCCGGGGTCCTGAAGGGCTGACCCGGTTTCGGCCGGCCCCGCCAGGGTCATCCAAGGGGTCCGACCGACGGTTCCCTTGAGCGGCGAAAGGTGTGATGGACCGGTGAGCCAGGGCCCCGAGCAGCCCCGCGAGGACCAGGACAGCGAGCCGACCAGCCCCGCCGGGGCGGCGTCCCCGCAGGCCGAGCAGGCCGACGACAAGGAGCAGTCCGAGGGCGACTCCGACACGCCCGACGCCTGACGGGGATAGGGTAGGGACGAGCGCGTTGGACGTGCCCAGCCGAACCGTGCCCGTCAGAGGAGGACGATCGATGACCGACGCCGTGCCCGAGGCCGACGCCCTCGAGCAGCGCCAGCCGCTGGTCGACCGGGACACCCCCGAGCAGGTTCCCGAGATCGACGTCGAGGTGCCCGAGGAGGACGCCCTGGAGCAGGCCATGCCGGTGCCGTTCGACGAGGACGACGCCCCGCGCTGAGCGGGACCGCCATGCCGGGGGCAGGTGCCGTGGCGAGGACGGTGTTCCGCGACCGCGTCGAGGCCGGCGACGTCCTGGCGGCCTGGCTCGCCCACTACGCCGGCCGCCCCGAGGTACTCGTCCTGGCGCTGCCACGGGGCGGCGTGCCGGTGGCGGCCCGGGTCGCCGAGGCCATCGGGGCGCCGCTGGACGTGTTCGTCGTCCGCAAGCTGGGCGTCCCCGGCCACGAGGAGCTGGCCATGGGGGCGATCGCCTCCGGCGGGGTGCTGGTCCGCAACGAGGAGGTGGTCGGCAAGCTCGGGCTGGGCGAGGACACGCTGCGCCGGGTGGCCGAGGCCGAGCGGCGCGAGCTGGCCAGACGCGAGCGCAGGTACCGGGAGGACCGGCCACCGCCCGACCTGGCCGGCCGGGTGGTGATCCTGGTCGACGACGGCCTGGCCACCGGCTCGACCATGCGGGCGGCGGTGGAGGCCGCCCGCCGGCTGGGCCCGGCCCGGGTGGTGGTCGCGGTGCCGACGGCGCCGGCCTCGACCTGCCAGCACCTCCGGGAGGTGGCCGACGAGGTCGTCTGCGCCATCACCCCGCGGCCGTTCCGGGCGGTCGGCAACTCCTACCGGTCATTCCCCCAGACCTCCGACGAGGAGGTCAGGAGCCTGCTCGAGGCCGCCTGGGCGCCCGACCGGGGACGCCGATGGCCCGAGGGGCCGGGCCCGGCACGAGAACCCTGAACCCGACCGAGCCGAGGGGAGCAACCGTGCACCACGCCGAGATCGCCCGCGTGTTCGACGCCGACGGGCCCTTCACCTCCGTGTACATGGACACCGAGGGCGACGTCGAGCAGGCCGCCGACCGGGTGGCGCTGCGCTGGAAGAACCTGCGCGGCGCCCTGCTCGCGGCCGGCGTGCCCGAGGCCACCGTGGCCGCCATCGACCCGCTGGTCGAGGGCAGCCACACCGCCGGCAAGACCCTGGCCGTGATCGCCGCCGTCGACGGCCCGCGGTACTCGGCCAACCTGCCCGACCCGCCGCCGCGCGAGACCCTCCTGCGCCACGGCGCCCTCCCCGACGTCGTGCCCCTGCTGGCCGCCGGGCAGGCGGCCGTGCCGCACGTGGCCGTGCTGACCGACCGGACCGGGGCCGACATGGCCGCCCGGGTGGCCGACGAGGTCGCCCGGACCGAGCGGGTCGAGGGCCGCGCCACCCCCCACATCCACAAGCCGCAGGCCGGTGGCTGGTCGCAGCCCCGCTACCACCACCGGGCCGAGGCCCTGTGGGAGTCCAACGCCGGCGAGGTCGCCGAGGCCCTGGCCCGGCTGGTCGACCAGGTCCGCCCCCGGTTCGTGGCCGTCGCCGGCGACGTGCGGGCCATCCAGCTGCTGCGCGAGCACGCCCCCAAGCGGGTGCGGGAGCTGCTCCAGGTGGTCGGGGGCGAGTTCGGCTCCCTTGAGGCGGTCTTCGCCGAGGCCGACAAGCTGGTCAGGGCGACCGTGGAGGCCGGCAACCAGGCCGTGCTGGACCGCTTCGCCGAGGAGCGGGGCCAGGCCGACCGGGCGGTCGAGGGGGCGGCCGCGACCCTGGCCGCCCTGGCCCTGAGCCAGGTCGACACGCTGCTGCTCACCGGCCTGTTCCTCGACGACGAGCGGACCGCCTGGTTCGGGCCGGCCCCGACCGACGTCGCCGCCGACCACGCCACCCTGGCCGACCTCGGCGTGGCCGAGCCGGTCGAGGGCCGGCTGGTCGACGTGGCCGTGCGCGCCGCCCTGGGCACGGGGGCCGCCGTGCGCGTGCTCGACCCGGCCGACCGGACCCGCCCGGCCGAGGGCCGGGGGGAGACCCATGACGCCCTGCCGCCACCCGCGGCCGCCCCCCCCGAGGGGCTGGGCGGGCGACTGCGCTTCGCGGTCCCCAGGTAGGCCCTCGGCGGGCGCGGCCGGGCCGGGGCCGGGCTCGGGGTCGGCCCCGAGCAGGGCGGAGGCCGCCGGCTCGCTGTAGGTGACCGCCGCGAGCTGGTCGCCGTCGAAGGTCAGGGTGGTCACGCTGGCCAGGGCGCAGCGCCGCCAGCCCGGCCAGTGGGCCAGGCGGCGGCGCTCGAAGGCCAGCCGGGCCACCCAGATCGGCGCCTGGTGGGAGACGAGCACGACGCGGCGGCCGGCGAACTCGTCTCGGGCCGCGTCCACGGCCGCGTGGACCCGCTCGACCATGTCCACGTTGCGCTCGCCCCAGGACGGCGCCCGGAGGTCGCGGAGCTTCCACCACAGCTTGGGGTGGCGGACGATGTACCAGGCGATGTTGCCGGCCACGCCCTCGAAGACGTTGCTGGTCTCGATCAGCCGCAGGTCGGAGCGGACCTCGAGGCCGTGGGCGGCGGCGATCGGGGCGGCCGTCTGCTGGGCCCGCTCGAGCGGGCTGGCGACCACCGCGGCCAGGGGCGTGCCGGCGAAGTAGGCGGCCAGCAGGTCGGCCTGGGCCTGGCCGCGGCGTGACAGGTGGTAGCCGGGCAGCCGGCCGTACAGTACCCGGCGCGGGTTCTCCACCTGCCCGTGGCGAACCAGGTGGACGACGGTTTCGGGCACGCGCTGATCCTCGGAGGCTCTGGGGTCGGCGGGTGCGATGGTAGCAGCGGCTCGGAGCGGCGGTCGTGACCGCCCCCGCCTATGCTGCGGGTATGGCGATCCCCCCAGATCCGGGCGGCGCGAACCCGTGAGCCGGGTGCGCCGGCCTCCGCGCACCCACCCGACCGACGCGCCCCCTCCCGAGGCACCGCACCGGCCAGGCTGGGTCCCACGCCGCGACCTCGCCGAGCCCGGTCCCGACCCGGCCCCGACCGACAGCCCGGGCCTGGCCGGTCGGCTCGAGGAGCCGGGCCGCGAGAACAGGCCGGCCAGGCCCGCCTGGGCGCTGCCGGCCGCCCTGGCGGCGATGGCGGTCGTCTACCCGGCCGCGTTCCAGTTCCGGGTGGTGCCGTTCTGGTCGGCGATGGTGGCGTTCTCGGCCTTCTCCTGGTGGGCGGCCTGGCACCCGTATCTCCGCCGGCGGCTGCGGCCGACCCGGCGGCTGGTCGCCATGGGGGTGAGCTCGGGCCTGGCGCTGTACCTGCTCTTCTGCGCCGGGGCGCTGCTGGTCCAGCAGACCCCGCTGGCCCCAAGGATCCAGAGCGTCGTCGACTTGACCCGGACGACCGCCCCGGGGGCGCTGGCCGTGCTGGTGATCGTGTTCGCGACCTCGCCGAGCGAGGAGGTGCTGTGGCGGGGGGCGGTGTTCGCCCGCCTGACCAGGCGCTACGGGCCGGGATGGCGGCCGGTGATCCTGACCACCCTGGCCTATGCCGGCTTCGTCGCCCTGTCCGGGAGCCTGGCCCTTCCCCTGGCCGCGCTGGTCTGCGGGACGGTGTGGGCGCGACAGCGCCAGGTCACGGGGAGCCTCGTGCCCAGCGTGGTCTCCCACGCCCTGTGGTCGCTGCTGATGTTCCTCTGGATCCCCGGCGTCAGTTCTTGAACGCGTCCGGGGAGTAGTTCCAGGGCTGGCCGCGGGCGATCTGGAAGCGGCTGCCGACCTCGGGGTCGCGGTCGATGCCGACGATCTGCTGGCACTTCGGGCACTTCCAGCGCTCGAACCCGTAGGCCGAGCTCTCCAGCTCCATGCGCGAGCCGCACTTGTCGCAGACCTCGCGCTGCAGGGTCGGGGTGGCGGTGCCGCTGTCGTCGGTGCCCATAGTCGTCGTCTCCTTGCTCCTCCCGGTCGGCGCCGGGACGCACCACCAGGATGGCCTAACTCAGTTGATCTTGCATCCCCTCAGAGGCAACTTCCGCATACCGATCTGGCATCCGGCAGGTCGGCTAGGGCGCTACCTAGGCAAGCTCGTGTCGTGTTCTTCCTGGTTACCCAGATGGCCGAGCGGCAATCACGGCCGCCACCTCCCGGACCGGGTCGGAGGACATTGCGCCTAGAAGTAGCACGAAGGCGTGACGGGGCGTCCGCCCCGACCTACGATGCGGGCATGACGCGACGCGGCGACCAAACGGCCGGTCCCGACCGGGTGGTGCTGACCGGCGGGCCGCTGGGCGTGGCCGAGGTGGTGGCCGTTGCTCGGGGCCGGGTCCCGGTGGAGCTGGGCGAGGAGGGCCGCAAGCGCATGGCCGGCGCCCGCGACGTGGTCGAGCGGGCGGTGGCCGAGGGGCGGCAGGTGTACGGGGTCTCCACCGGGTTCGGGCTGCTCGCCAACACCGCCGTCGCCCCCGCCGACCTGGAGGAGCTCCAGCGCCGGATCGTCCTGTCCCACGCCACCGCCACCGGCGACCCGCTGGAGGTCGAGGTGGTCAGGGGCATGCAGCTGCTGCGGGCCCGCACCCTCACCCAGGGCCACTCGGGGGTGCGGCCGCAGGTCGTGGAGGCACTGGTCGCCCTGCTGGCCGCCGGGGTCATCCCGGTGATCCCCGAGCACGGCTCGGTCGGCGCCTCCGGCGACTTGGCCCAGCTCGCCCACCTGGCCCTGCCCCTGCTCGGCGAGGGCGAGGTGCTGGTGGACGGGCGCCGCCTTCCCGCGGCCGAGGGGTTGCGCCTGGCCGGGCTGGCGCCGCTCCGGCTCTCCTTCAAGGAGGGCCTGTCGCTGGTCAACGGGACCGAGGGGATGCTCGCCCTGGCCTGCCTGGCCGTGGCCGACGCCGAGGCCCTGGCGGCCATGGCCGACGTGGCCTGCGCCATGTCGATCGAGGGCCTGCTCGGCACCGACCGGCCCTTCCAGGCCCGCCTGCACGAGCTCCGCCCCCACCCCGGCCAGGTGGCCAGCGCGGCCAACCTCCGGACCATGCTGGCCGGCTCGCCCATCCTGGCCAGCCACCGCCACTCGGACCACGCCATCCAGGACGCCTACTCGCTGCGCTGCGCCCCCCAGGTCCACGGGGCCTGCCGGGACGTGGTCGCCTTCGCCCGCCAGGTGGTCGAGCGTGAGCTGGGCTCGGTCACCGACAACCCGGTGGTGTTCGCCGACACCGACGAGGTCGTCTCGGTGGGGAACTTCCACGGCGAGCCGCTCGCCTTCGTGCTCGACTTCCTGGCCATCGCCCTCACCGAGCTGGCCGACATCGCCGAGCGGCGGGTCGACCGGCTGCTCGACCCGGCCCTCAACCACGACCTGCCCCCGTTCCTGGCCCGCGACCCGGGCCTCAACTCGGGCCTGATGCTGACCCAGTACACGGCGGCCGCCCTGGTGGCCGACTGCAAGGTGCTGGCCCACCCGGCCTCGGTGGACTCGATCCCGACCTCGGGCAACCAGGAGGACCACGTCTCCATGGGCTGGACGGCCGGGCTGAAGCTGCGCCGGGTGATCGCCAACGTCCGCCGGGCCCTGGCCATCGAGGCCCTGTGCGCCGCCCAGGCGATCGACCTGCGCGCCCCGCTGCGGCCGGGGGCGGCGGCGGCGGCCGTGCTCGACCGGGTCCGGGAGGAGGTCCCGCCCCTGGACGAGGACCGCTACCTGGCCCCCGACCTGGCCGCCCTGGAGCGCATGGTCGCCGACCGCTCCCTGGTGGCGGCGGCCGAGGAGGTGGTGGGCCCCCTTGGCTAGGGTCGTCCGCGCTCCACGCGGAACCGAGCTGTCGTGCCCCGGCTGGCAGCAGGAGGCCGCCCTGCGGATGCTCTGCAACAACCTCGACCCCGAGGTGGCCGAGCGGCCCGAGGACCTGGTCGTGTACGGCGGCACCGGCCGGGCGGCCCGGAACTGGGCGAGCTTCGACCGGATCGTGGCCACCCTGCGCCGCCTCGGCGACGACGAGACCCTGCTGGTCCAGTCGGGCAAGCCGGTGGGGGTGTTCCGGACCCACAGCTTCGCCCCCCGGGTGCTGCTGGCCAACTCGCTGCTGGTGCCGGAGTGGGCCAGCTGGGACCAGTTCCGGGAGCTGGAGGCGGCCGGGCTGACCATGTACGGGCAGATGACGGCCGGGTCCTGGATCTACATCGGCACCCAGGGGATCCTCCAGGGCACCTACGAGACCTTCGCCGCCGTGGCCCAGGTCAACGGCTGGGACAGCCTCCGCGGCAAGGTCGTGCTCACCGCCGGCCTCGGCGGCATGGGCGGGGCCCAGCCGCTGGCCGTGACCATGAACGAGGGGGTCGCGCTGTGCGTCGAGGTGGACCCCGAGCGGCTGACCCGGCGTCTCGAGGGCGGCTACCTCGACGAGCAGGCCGACGACCTGGCCGACGCGGTCGCCAGGGTCGAGCGGGCGGCCGCCGAGGGCCGGGCGGTGTCGGTCGGGCTGGTCGGCAACGCCGCCGACGTCTTCCCCGAGCTGCTGGCGGCCGGGTTCCGGCCCGACGTGGTCACCGACCAGACCTCGGCCCACGACCCCCTCGGCGGGTACGTCCCCAGCGGGGTCGACCCCGGCGGCGCCCCCTCGGCCCGCGCCGGGGACCCGTCCGGCTACGTCAAGCAGGCCCGGGAGTCGATGGCCCGCCACTGCGAGGCCATGGTCGGGTTCCAGCGGGCCGGGGCCGAGGTGTTCGACTACGGCAACAACCTGCGCGGCGAGGCCCGGACGGCCGGGTTCGGCGACGCCTTCGCCTACCCCGGGTTCGTGCCCGCCTACATCCGGCCGCTGTTCTGCGAGGGCAAGGGGCCGTTCCGGTGGGCCGCCCTCTCCGGCGACCCGGCCGACATCGCCCGCACCGACCGGGCCGTCCTGGAGCTGTTCGGCGACGACGAGCACCTGCGCCGCTGGCTGGCGATGGCCGCCGAGCGGGTCCGGTTCCAGGGGCTCCCGGCGCGGATCTGCTGGCTCGGCTACGGTGAGCGCCACCAGGCCGGGCTGGCCTTCAACGAGCTGGTCGCCCGGGGCGAGGTCCAGGCCCCGATCGTGATCGGGCGCGACCACCTGGACGCCGGGTCGGTGGCCAGCCCCTACCGGGAGACCGAGGCCATGGCCGACGGCTCCGACGCCATCGCCGACTGGCCGATCCTCAACGCCCTGCTGAACGTGGCCTCGGGGGCCTCCTGGGTCAGCGTCCACCACGGCGGCGGGGTCGGCATCGGCCGCTCCATCCACGCCGGGGTGGTGGTGGTCGCCGACGGCACCGAGGAGGCCGCCCGGCGGGTCGAGCTGGTCCTCACCAACGACCCCGGCACCGGGGTCATGCGCCACGCCGACGCCGGCTACGACCAGGCCCGCCAGGTCGCGGCCGAGCGCGGCCTGGACCTGCCCGGGGTGGCCGGCCCGGGAGCGCCATGACGGGACCGGCCGACTTCCTCCTCACCGGGGCCGGCCAGCTGGTCACCTGCGACCCGGCGCTCGGGGAGGGGCCGCTCGGCCTGGTCGAGCGGGGGGCGGTGGCGGCCGCCGGGGGCCGGGTCGTCTACGCCGGCCCCGAGGCCGGGGTGGCCGGCCTGGAGGTGGCCGCGGGCGCGACCCGGCTCGACGCCGGCGGCCGGGCGGTCCTCCCCGGGTTCGTGGACGCCCACACCCACCTGGTGTTCGCCGGGGACCGGGCGGACGAGTTCGCGGCCCGGCTGCGCGGGGTCGGGTACGAGGAGGCGCTGGCCGCCGGGGGCGGCATCAACCGCACCGTCCGCGAGACCCGGGCCGCCACCGACGCCGAGCTGGAGGCGACCGCGGGCCGGCGGCTGGCCACCGCCCTGGCCCACGGGACCACCACCCTTGAGGCCAAGTCGGGCTACGGCCTCACCGTCGACGACGAGCGCCGCAGCCTGGAGGTCCTGGCCGAGGTGGCCGCCCGGTCCCCGGTCGAGGTGGTCCCGACCTTCCTCGGCGCCCACCTGGTCCCCGAGGAGTACGCCGGCGACCGCGGCGGCTACCTGGACCTGCTGGAGCGGGAGATGCTGCCGGCGTGCGCCCCCCTGGCCGAGTTCGTGGACGCGTTCTGCGACCGGGGGGCCCTGACCGTCGAGGAGTCCCGGCGGGTGCTGGAGGCCGGCGCCCGTCACGGCCTTCGGGGCAAGCTGCACGCCAACGAGCTCGGCTCGACCGGCGGGGCCGCCCTGGCCGCCGAGCTCGGCTGCACCTCAGCCGACCACCTGCTGTTCTGCGACGAGCAGGAGGCCAAGGCACTGGCCGCCGCCGGCACGGTGGCGGTGCTGCTGCCCGGGACCAGCTTCCTGCTCGGCACCGGCCGGGCCGCCCCGGCCCAGGTGCTGCGCGAGGCCGGGGTGACCCTGGCCCTCGGCACCGACTGCAACCCCGGCACCTGCTACAGCGAGTCGATGCAGCTGATGGTGGCCCTGGCCTGCGTGCACGGCGGCCTCACCCCCGAGGAGGCGGTGCTGGCGGCCACCGACGGCGCCGCCCGGGCGGTCGGGCGGGCGGCAACGGCCGGCCGGCTCGCCCCGGGGGCCGCCTGCGACCTGGTCGTGCTGGCCGGGCGGAGCTACCTCGACCTGCCCTATCACCTGGGGGTCAACCTGGCCGAGGTGGTCGTCAAGGCCGGCACCGTCGTCGTCGGGACCGGGTCGTGACCGTCCGCGACCGGCTGGTCGAGGCCGTGCCCAACCTCTCGGAGGGGCGGCGGCCGGAGGTGGTGGACGAGATCGTGGCCGCCTTCGCCGGGGCCGATCCCGAGGCACTGGTCCTTGACCGGTCCAGCGACCCCGACCACAACCGGACCGTGCTGACCCTGGCCGGGCCGGGACCGGCCCTGGTCGAGGCGGCCGTGGCCGGGGCGGCGGCCTGCGCCCGGCTGATCGACCTGACCACCCACCGGGGGGTCCACCCGAGGATGGGGGCCCTGGACGTGCTGCCGTTCGTCCCCCTGGGCGAGGCGACCCGGCTCAGCGGCGCCGCCGACCCCGACCTGGACTGCGCCGCCCTGGCCGCCCGGGCCGGCCGGCGGATCGCCACCGAGGCCGGGGTCCCGGTCTACCTGTACGGGGCCGCCGCCCGCCGGCCCGAGCGGGCCGCCCTGCCGGCCGTGCGCGGCCGCGGGTTCGAGGCCCTCCGAGACGCCTTGGCCGCGGTCCCGGCGGCCCCGGAGCGGGCCCCCGACCTGGGCGGGCCCGGGCTGCACCCGACCGCCGGGGCGACCGCGGTCGGGGCCCGGGAGGTCCTGATCGCCTACAACGTGGAGCTGGGCGGAGCCGGCCTGGACCTGGCCCGCCGGATCGCGGCGGCGGTCCGGGAGCGGGACGGCGGCCTGCCGGCCGTCCGGGCCATGGGGGTGGCCCGCTCCCGCGGCCGGGGGGGTCCCCCGGAGAGACAGGGCTTGGTGCAGGTGTCGATGAACCTGCTCGACTACCGGGTGACCCCGCCGGCGGCGGCCTTCGCCGCCGTGGCCGAGCTGGCCGAGCGGGCCGGGGCCCGGGTCGAGGCCTCCGAGATCGTCGGGCTGGTCCCGGCGGCCGCCCTGGCCGGCGTCGACCCGGCCGACCTGCGCCTGCGCGGCTTCACCCCCGAGCTGCTGCTGGAACGACGGCTGGAGGGGGCACTGCACGCCATGGCGGGCTCGGCGACGGGGCCCCGACCTCCCGAGGAGACCCGATGAGCCCTCAGCACCGGCTCGGCGAGCACGGCTGGCTCGACGCCTACGCCGCCCCGACCGTCACCCCGGGCGGCGGCAGCGCCTCGGCCGTGGCCGCCGCCCTCGGCTGCGCCCTGCTGGCCATGTCGGCCAGGATCGGCGCCCGCAAGGCCGAGCCGGACGGGGCCGGGCGCCTGGACCGGCTGGCCGAGGAGGCCGACCGGCTCCGGGCCACCCTGGTCGAGCAGGAGCGCACCGACGCCGGGGTCTACGAGCGCATGGTGGCCACCGTCCGCGCGGCCCGGGCCACCGAGGGCGACCCGGGGGCGACCAGGGCCGCCGAGGCGGCCAGGGTCGACGCCACCGAGGTCCCGCTGGCCACCGCCGAGCTGGCCGCCGACGGGCTGGGCCTGGCCGCCGAGCTGGCCGGGATGGGCCTGGCCCGGACGGCCAGCGACCAGCTGGTCGCCGCCCACCTGCTCCGGGCCGGCCTCGAGGGCGGCGTCTCGACGGTCACCTTCAACCTGGGCCGGATGGCCGCCGGGCCGGTCCGCGACGACCTGGCCGACCGCGCCGCCCGCCTCGAGGATGCCCGCCGGGCCGCCGCCGGCCTCACCGAGCGACTGGCGGCCATGGTCGGGCGGCCGTGATTTCCCCGATTCCCGGCGAACGACGGATACTCCCCTTGACTGCCAAGCGGGAGGAGTGAGGGTGGCCAGGGACGTGCAGCGGCCCGACATCATCGACGTGACCACGACCCGGCCCACCGAGCCCGGCGACCCGGAGCTGTTCTACCCCGAGGACCGGGACCCGCCAAGGGCCCGGCCGGGCGCCTACTGGACCGGCCTGGTGCTGCTGGCCGTCGGCCTGGCTGTCATCATCGCCACCCTGGCCACCCGGGTCACCTCGATCGTCCAGACGATCCTGCTGGCCGTTCCCCTGGCCCTCATCGGGATCGGGCTGGAGCGGGTCGGCCGTGGGACCGGCCGCGGCTCGCTGCGCGCGGTCGGCGCCCTTCTGCTGGTGGTGGCCGTGGTCGGGCCGCTGGTGCTGTCGCTGTCCTCGCCTGGCCCGGGGGTCACCGCCACCCGCAGCCAGCCCGTCCCGCCCGGGGCGGCCCGGGCCGAGCTGCGGGCCAGCATGGGCGGCGGCCAGCTCAAGGTCGAGCCCGGGGCGCCCGGCCTGTACGCGGCCGACCTGCGCGGCCCCGGCGAGCCCAGCGCCCAGGTCACCACGGCCGACGACCTGGCCGTGCTCGACCTGCGCTCGCCCTCCCAGCGGGGGGTGCTGGCCCGCAACCGCGGCAACGACTGGCGGGTCCGGCTCAACACCTCGCTGGACTGGCAGCTCGACGTCTCGGCCGGGGCGGTCACCGCCGACCTGGACCTGCGCGCGCTCGACCTGCGCCGGGTCACCTTCCAGTCCGGGGTCTCCCGCCTGGCCGTCCGCCTCGGCGACCCGGCCGTCGAGGTGCCGGTCGACCTCCAGCTCTCGACCGGCCTGGTCGACCTCTACCTGCCCCGGTCGACCACCGTCGAGGTCCGGGTCGACGGCCTCAGCGTCAACAACTTCGGTGGCGCCGGCCTGATCAACAACGGCGGCGTCTGGCGGGCCGAGGGCAGCGGCACCGGCCGCTACCTGATCCGGGTCCGCACCTCAGGGGCGCGGCTCCAGGTCCACCGCGAATAGGCTCAGCTCCCGCCGGCGACGTGGGCCGGCAGGTCGCCGCGTCGGTCGACGACGCCGTCGTCGGCGTACGGCGCCCGCCAGTCCGGGGCCGGGAACGGGTCGGCGAAGTACAGCGTCTCCCGCTCCACCTTGTCCCCGCGGAACTGGAGGATCTTGACCACGCTGACCGGCTCGCCGCCGTCGTAGCGCAGGCCGGTCTCGGCGATCCAGAGGTCGCCGCCGCCCCGCAGCTCCCGCGGCTCGAAGTCGAGCCGGGCCGGGTACTCCTGGCGCCAGGCCAGGATGTTGTCCCGGCCCACGAACCGCTCCCCGGACTGGGGGAACTCCAGCACCGACTCGTCGGTGTAGATCTCGGACCCCTTGGCCTCGTTGGGTCCGCCGGTGTAGGTCCACTGGGTCACCAGCAGGTCGCGGACTTGCTCGTAGTTCATCGTGTGCTCCTGGTCGGGTGGGCGGCGAGGTCGAGCCGGTAGGCGAGGATCGGGACGGGCCGGACGCCCCTGAGGCCGAGCCCGCCGGTGGCGTCGAAGTCGTAGGCCGGGTCGCGGCGGAAGCCGGCCGCCTCGTAGATGGCCATGGCGGCGGCCATGAACTCGGCCGTGTGCAGGCACAGCACCGGCGCCCCGGCCGCTCGGGCCCGCCCCAGGCATTCCCCGAGCAGCGCCCGGCCGATGCCCAGCCCCCGCGCCCTCGGCTCGACCCCGAGCGCCCGCAGCCCGGCCCAGCCGGCCGGCCACCCGAGCCCCTCCTGGCCGGCGTCGGCGTAGTAGGTGACGGTGCCCACGACCCGCCCGCGGTGCTCGGCCACCAGCACCTGCCCGGCCTCGCGCCGGGCCTCGACGTCGAGGATGTCGGTCAGGTAGCGGCCGAACACGGCCGGCGGCAGCGTGGCCGCGTACTCCTGGTAGGCGGCCAGCAGCACCCGCCGGGCGGCCGGCAGGTCGGAAGGACCGGCGTCGCGAATTCCGGCGCCGGTGAGACTGAGTGATGACATGGTCCGCCGACCGTACCCGCCGCCGGCGGCGCCGACATCGGCAACCGTTGCCTATCTCCGCGCCAGATTAGGAACGGCCCGGGCGGCCTCGCGGCGGGAGCCGACGTTGAGCTTGGCCAGGATGGCGGCCACATGGTGGTCGACGGTGCGGACCGAGACGACCAGGCGGCCGGCGATCTCGGCGTTGGTCAGGCCCTCGGTTAGCAGCTCGAGGACCTCGAGCTGGCGGTCGGTGAGGCCGGCCGGGTTGGCCCGGGTGCGGGGCCGGGGGCGGCTGGGGAGGTGGCTGACGCCCATCCGCCGCAGGTCGCGGCGGACCAGGT
>JASLBL010000389.1 GCA_030146615.1 Actinomycetes bacterium | reverse complement strand
TTGAGCTCGCGCGCCAGCGCACCCTGCCCGTGCTTGCGGGCCGCGTTCCACACCTCGCGGCGCACCTGGTCGAGTGCGTCGGTGGCCCACTTGACGACGTGGAACGGGTCCAGGCAGAGCCTTGCTTGGGGGCAGCGCTCGGCCACCACGGTCGCGATCCAGGGGGCGGCGTCGGCGCTGACCAGCCGCAGCTGCTGGCAGCGCGCCTGGCCGAGGTCGTCGAAGCAGGCGGCCAAGCGTGGTCGCGTCATGGCCGGGGGCGGCCCACACCAGCCGCCCGGCGTCGTGGTCGACCACCACCGTCAGGTACCGGTGGCCCTTCTTGTACGACACCTCATCGATGCCGATCCGCCGCAGCCCGGCCAAGCGGTCCCGGCTGGCCTCGGCGTCGGCGACGACGCGGGTGATGATGCGCCCGACCGTCGCCCAGGCCACCCGCAGCAGCTGGCGCACCGCCTGCTTGGAGGTGTGGACCGCCAGCCAGGCAGCGGTGTCGTCGAATGCGCGGGTGTGGCCAGCGCCGTGGCGTGCCCAGGGCACGGCGGCCACCACCACCCCGTGCTCGGGGCAGCAGACCCTGGGCGCCTCGGCCTCCAGGTAGGCGCGGACCAGGCCCAGGTCCAACGCCCGCCAGCGCCGCCGGCCCTCGCCTTGGTCGAAGCCGGGGCAGCGCCGGCCACACCGACCGCAGCGGCGCCTGACCCCCTTGCGGGGCCGCACCGACACCACCAGCGTCTGCTCATCCTGGTCGAGGCAGACCCGTTCGACGACCGCCTGCTCGACACCGAGCAGCCTGGCCCATAGCCTTGCCGATCGCACGCCGTTTCCCTTCTTCCGGATCCAGCCCTCAGAGAGCCGGAACCGTAGACGGGCAGCGGCGTGCAGTCACATCAGACCCTCAAGACACCCACGGATCGGTGAGAAGAGCCGTTTAGGAGATAACTGCCAATCTTGTGTTCTCTACGGTTCAGTTAGGTCTGGCCAGGTCAGGTTGGGCGGCGCTTCTGGTGAGTCCGGTCTAGTCCGGTTGAGTTGTGGCCTGTGGAATGACCCCGAGAATGACCACCTGAGCAAGCGATGACAGCCGGCGGCGGCGAGGCGATGCCAGATCCGGTCGCTCCGTGAGCTTGGCGAATGGCGGCTGCGCGGTGTCCGCCGCGGCGGCTGTGGATTGCGGCGGGTCGACGCGGATAGGCCGGCCTGGTAGTAGGCGACCTCCTGGACCCGGCGCGCACGCTCTGGAGGGGTTCCAACCGGGAAGGCCGCTCGTCGTCATGGCGCGGCGAGGAAATCGGTCACCCAGCTGTCCACGTGTCCCCGACCTAGCCGAAGGTGAAGGCGTAGGCGTGGACGCCTGGGTCGAGGAAGGTGATCTCGAAGGTGCGCTCGGTAACCAGGCCAGGCTGGCGGACGAGCTGGTACAGGCGTGGTTCGGTGACCGTGGCGTTGCCCTGGTCGTCGACGTCGACGCCGTGCGCGGCGACCACCGGCTGCCCGTCGAGCAGCACCCGAAACCGGATGGGACTCCCTGGCGCGGCCGGTCCCATGACCAGGTGCAGATCGCGAGCGTGAAAGCGGTAGACGATCCGCCCACCGGCCTCGTTGAGCACGATGGCCTGCCGCTCGACCGTCCAGTCTCCAGCAAGGGCCCAATGGTTGAGCCGCAACCGCGCGGGGACAGCGTAGACCTGCCGCGTACCCAACACCGCACCGTCGGGAGAGGCGAAGTTCTGGGTGCGCTGGTAGCCGAGATAGTTCTCCGGGGACCACAAGCTGTCCCAGTCGGCAGCGGCTTCAACCCCACCGGGATCGACCGACACCAGGTCCTCGCCGATGCCACCGCTGCCGACCTCGGCCAGCAGTTGCTGCAGGATCATCTCGGACTGCTCGTACTCGCCCTCGCCGAAGCGGTGGTGCCGGATCTGTCCTTGCGTATCGACGAAGTAGAACGCCGGCCAATAGCGGTTCCCGAAGGCATTCCAGATCCCATAGTCGCTGTCGATCGCGATCGGATAGGTAACCCGCAGGTCCTTGGCGGCTCGGCGGACGTTGTCGAGGTCGTGCTCGACGTCGAACTCCGGCGTGTGCACGCCGATGACCACCAGGCCCTGGTCCTGGTACTTGTCGGACCAGGCGCGGAGGTAGGGCAGGGTGCGGAGCCAGTTGATGCAGGTGTAGGTCCAGAAGTTGACCAAGACGACGCGGCCGCGCAGACCGGCTGCCGTCAATGGCCGCGAGTTGAGCCACCCGATCGCGCTGTCGAGGGAAGGCATCCTTCCTTCAACGGGCAACTGGACCGCCGCGGGGTGCGTGGTCGCGCGGAAGAGCTGGTTGGCTCTTCTGAGGAACCTCGTCCATTCGCTTGCCTCCTGGTCCATCGGTCGCTCCTTACAAGGCGGGACGCCGAGCACGCCGATCAAGTACGCCGAGCCTCCCTCGGCGGAGGCCGGGTGGCTCGGAGTTGAGCCACCCGGTCGCCGCGCCGAGCGAGGGCAAGTGCACACGTGCGAAGACCGACATCTAGCGAAGCGAGCGGAGCCCCGCGCGCAGCTCGGAGGCGTACAGCTCCGGCTGCTCCCAGGCGGCGAAGTGCCCGCCTCTGTCGACCTCGTTGAAGTGGATGAGGTTGGGGTACGCCTGCTCCGCCCAGCTCCGCGGCGCCTGGTAGACCTCGTCGGGGAAGACGCTCACGGCGACCGGGACGGTGACGTTCTTGACGGAGAGGTAGGTGCCCTTGTCCCGGGACAGCCACTCCCAGTACAGGCGCGAGGCGGAGACCCCCGTGTTCGTCAACCAGAACAGCGTGATGTTGTCGAGCACATCGTCGCGGGTCAGGCCTTCCTGGGCCCCATCGACAAAGACGCGAGAGATCAGCTCGTAGCTCGCCGCGTCGTGGTCGAGCATGAACGCCGCCAGGTCGACGGGTGAGTCGGCCAGTCCGTACAGCGTCTGCGGGCGCGTACCCATCATGAGCCCGTAGGCCACGTGCTGATAGAGGAAGCCCAGCTGCTCTGTCGCGCGTCGTTCGTCGTCTGAGAGATCGGACGGCAGCGGGCTGCCGGTCTGGATTGCCTTGTCGATCTCGGGCGGAACCACCCCAGCGAAGTTGGTGTGGATCCCGAGCAGCTCCGGCGGTGCCGGCTCAGGCGACGCGGGGGCGTCGCGGCCGCCGGCCATCACCTCGACGACGACCCCGCCCCAGTCGCCGCCTGCCGCCACGAACTGCGCGTAGCCGAGGCGCTTCATCAGCTCGACCCACGCGCCCGCGATGCGGATCGGGCCCCACCCGGTCGTGGTCGGCTTGCCCGAGAACCCGTAGCCCGGCATGTTTGGGATCACCACGTGGAAGGCGTCCGACGCGCTCGCGCCGTGCGCGGTCGGGTCGGTGAGCAGATCGACGATCTTCAGCTGCTCGATGAACGAGCCGGGCCATCCGTGGCAGACGACGAGTGGCAGCGCGTCTTCGTGCTTGGAGCGAACGTGGACGAAGTGGATGTCCAGCCCGTCGATCTCGGTGATGAACTGCGGCACGGCGTTCAGCCTCGCCTCGCACTTGCGCCAGTCGTACTCGGTCGCCCAATAGCGCGCGAGTGCCTGCATCGTCGCGAGCTGCACGCCCTGCGACGTGTCCTCGACGGTCTCCTTTTCGGGCCAGCGCGTCGCCGCGATGCGCGCCCGCAGGTCCTCGAGCTCCGCCTCGGGGACGCTGACGTGGAAGGGGCGGATGGTGGCGTCCTCGGTCGCTGCGCCTGGCGATGTGGGACGTGGGCCGGCCGTGGTGCTCTCAGACATTGCCGTTTCCTCTCATCGGTGCAGGGGACAACCCGACGGGCAACCCGTCGACCGTCCGGGACATTCGTCGCAATTTGCTGTGTCGACACGGCGCACGCGGCCGGCCAAGTGTCGTTGGCGCCGACCGGCGTTCGCGTCCGGCCACTGGACAGTCCGAGTGGACAGTCGTGGCCCGGCAGCGCGCCGACTGGCCGCGGCTAGCCCGACCGGACGGTGGTCGGGTCGCTGGGCAGGGCCCGATGCAGCTGGGCGCGGGAGCTGATGTCCAGCTTGGTGAACACTTTGCCCAGGTGGTACTTGACCGTGCGCGCACTGATGAACAGCCGGGTGCCGATCTCCGGGTTGGAGAGACCGTCCCGGGCCAGCCGCGCGATCAGGGCCTCCTGGGCGGTCAGCTCACTACTGGTCTCCACGGTGCGCTTGCGCACCCGCTCGCCGGTGGCCAGCAGCTCTCGGCGGGCGCGCTCGGCGAAGGCCTCCATGCCGATCGCGGCGAACATGGCGTGGGCGGTGCGTAGCTGCTCGCGCGCATCAACGCGGCGGCCCTCGCGGCGGAGCCGCTCGCCATAGAGCAGCTGCGCGCGGGCGAGTTCGGGACGGAGCCGGGTACGGCGCAGCCGATCGATCGCTTCGCGATACAAGTCGTCGGCGCCCGCGCCGTCGCTCAGCAGCGCCCGGGAGCGCGCCTCGATGCCGAGCGCGAAGTCGGTGCCGCAGGGCTGGGTCCTCTCCGCCAGCCGCTCGAGCGCGTCACGGGCGAGCTCGGCCTCTCCTGCGCGCACGGCCGCCTCGACCAGCTCGGGCAGCACCCACATGGACGACCAGCTGCGGAGGTCTGCGGTGGCTTGCCGGGCCGCGGATGCTGCCTCCTCGTAGCGGGCGAGGCCGTTGTAGAGGACGGCGGCCGCCCAGTGCGCCCACGCCGCCGCCAGCCCTTGCCCGGGCGCGGCCAGCTCGGTGGCGGTCGCTATCGCCGTGGAGGCCTCGGCCTCCCTCCCCTGCAGTGCCCGGAGCCTCAGCAAGGCGTAGGGCGCCTGGCGGCTCCCGGTCGCCGCCGCCACGCTGTCGGTCTCCGCGATGAGCGAGGCGGCATCCGCGAAGTCGCCCATCCATGCGGTTGCTATCGCCAAATTGGAGAGGGAGGCTGGCAGCGCCGCAAGCGCGCCAGCGTCGCGGAGGAGCCGGACCTCTCGCGCGGCGCTCGCGCGCATACCCTCGATGTCCCACAGGAGAGCGCTGGCGGACGACGCTATCCAGCCCCACAGCAGGACGTCTTCCACGGGGATGTCGGCGATCGCTTTCGCTGCTCGCTGCAACGTCGGAGTGGCGGCGGCGTGTCCCTCGGTGGTCAGCAGAGCGAGGCCGTCAAGCAGCAGGTCGAGGGGACGCGGAGTACCCGGCGGTGGAGGGAGCGCCCGCACGGCGCGGCAGATCTCCAGGAGGACATTTTCTCCCGCGAGATGCCCGGCGACGAGCGCCGCGCCGTGGGCGGTCAGGTAGGTGTCGCGCGCGAGCTCCAGGTCGAACGGCTCGAGCCGCCTCGCCGCCTTCAGCAGCAGCGCGGGAGCATCGCTGCCAGTAAACGAGATGAAGGCGACGTGGGCCCGTAGCAGGTCCACCCGGGCACGCTGGAACTCGTCGAGCGCTGTGGCCTCCGCCGTGGCCAGGAGCCCGAGCGCCGCGTCGAACGCGCCGGCCTGGAGGCTGGCCTGGGCCGCGGCCAGCGCGCGCTCCGTCCGTCGCGCCGGGTCTCGTGTCAGCGCTACCGAGCGCTGCAGAAACGCGGCCG
>JASLBL010000243.1 GCA_030146615.1 Actinomycetes bacterium | reverse complement strand
GAGTGGCGGGCTGTCGGCTGGCAGCTGCTGGGGCGCGTCGGTGGCGGGGGCCGCGCGGGCGGTCGCGCGGGCGGTCGCGGCCCCGGTCGCCGGGGTCAGCAGCAGGGCGAGCACGGCGATGCCGCCAAAGAGGATCGCGGTCCTGCGCACCCGGCTGCTCCCTTCGACAGGCCACCGTCTCACTGCTCATGCTAAGTAGGGCGGGACGCGCGGGCAATTCCGGATCCACCAGCGCTAGGCTCTTGGCGGCGACCGTCGCGACCAAGGGGGGTCGATGGACACCGATGAGCTGACCTACGGCAGCTATCTGCGGGTCCCGGAGCTGCTGGCCCTCCAGCAGCCCCGCTCCCGGCCGCCCCATCCCGAGGAGCTGCACTTCATCGTCGTCCACCAGGCGCTCGAGCTGTGGATGAAGCTGCTCCAGCACGACCTGGGCCGGATCGTGGACCTGCTCGACGCCGACGCCTTCGGGCGCGCCCTGGCCCTGCTCGGGCGGGTCAACCACACCCTGGAGCACGCCCTGGACCAGATGCGCAGCCTGCACAGCCTGCCCCCCTGGGACCTGCAGCAGTTCCGCAGCTACCTGGGGACGGCCAGCGGCTCCCAGTCGGTCCAGTTCCGGGAGCTGGAGCTGCGGTCGGGGCTGCGCGAGCCCGCCTACCTCAAGGCGCTGGAGATCGAGTACGGAGGCCGGCTGCCCGACCAGCTGGCCGCCCGGCTGGCCGAGCGGTCCCTGGCCGACGCCCACGCCGGGGCGGGCGCCCGCCTTGGCATCGACGACCTCGCCGGCTGGGCTGACCTGTATGTCGACCCGGGGCCGCGGACCGACTTCTACCTGGTCTGCGAGGCCCTGGTCGACTACGACGAGCGCTGGATCCGCTGGCGCCAGGAGCACGTGGCGCTGGTGCAGCGTACGCTCGGCGACCATGCGCGGGGCACCGGCGGGATGGCCATCGCCTACCTGCAGCGGACCACCCGCTACCGGTTCTTCCCGGTCCTGTGGGCGCTCCGCGACGAGCTGGTCGTCCGCGGGGGCGGCCAGCTGGTCGGGCGGCCGCAGCACGAGACGAGCTGAAGGAGGCGCGGGGACAGGTGGAGTACCGGCGGCTGGGGGCCAGCGGGGTCAGGGTGTCGGAGATCGGGCTCGGCTCCTGGCTCACCTACGGGGTCGGGGTCGAGGCCGACCGGGCCAAGGCGTGCGTGGCCCGGGCCTATGAGCTTGGGGTGAACTTCTTCGACACCGCCGACGTGTACGGCCGGGGGGCGGCCGAGGAGGTCATGGGCGAGGCCCTGGACGGCTTCCCCCGCTCCTCCTATGTGCTCGCGACCAAGGTGTACTTCCCGGTCGGGGACGGCCCGAACGACCGCGGCCTGTCCCGCAAGCACATCATGGAGTCCTGCCACGCCAGCCTGCGCCGGCTCCGCACCGACTACCTCGACCTGTACCAGTGCCACCGCTTCGACGACGAGACCCCGCTGGAGGAGACCCTGCGGGCCCTGGACGACCTGGTCCGCCAGGGCAAGGTCCACTACGTCGGGGTGAGCGAGTGGACCGCCGGCCAGATCGGCGAGGCCCTCGCCCTGGCCGACGACCTGGGGCTGGACCGGCTGGTGTCCAACCAGCCCGAGTACTCGATCCTGCGCCGCCGCATCGAGGCCGAGGTGCTGGGTCTGTGCGCCCGCGAGGGGGTCGGCCAGGTCGTGTGGTCGCCGCTGGCCCAGGGGGTGCTGACCGGCAAGTACCGCAAGGGCGAGACGCCCCCGCCCGACAGCCGGGCGGCGTCGCGCAAGATGGGCTCCTTTGTCGGCCGCTTCCTCACCGACGAGGTCCTGGACGCGGTCGAGCGGCTCCGGGTGGTGGCCGACGAGGCCGGCCTGACCATGGCCCAGCTGGCCCTGGCCTGGGTCCTGCGCACCGACACGGTGGCGTCGGCGATCGTGGGCGCGTCCCGGCCCGAGCAGCTGGAGGACACCTGCGCCGCCGCCGGCCGCCGCCTCGACGACGAGGTCCTGGCCGCCGTCGACAAGGCCGTGGCCGGGGTCCTGGAGCCCTAGATGCTGGCGTTCATCCCGGCCCCGCCGACCAACGGGTTCAGCCTCGGGTCGCTGTTCTTCCACCTGTACGGGCTGTGCATCGCCCTGGGGGTGCTGGCCGCGTTCTGGCTGGCCAACCGGCGCTGGGTCCAGGCCGGGGGCAAGCCGGGCGAGCTGGAGCGGCCGGCCATCTGGGGGGTGGTGGCCGGGTTCCTGGGCGGTCGGCTCGGCTACGTGATCACCCACACCGGCGACTTCCGCGACAACCCGCTGGAGGTGTTCGCCATCTGGCAGGGCGGGCTGGCCCTGTACGGCGGGCTGACCGTCGGCATCCTGACCGGGCTGTGGGTGGCCCGCCGGCGCGGGCTGCCCGTGCTCCGGGCCCTGGACGCCGCGATCCCGGCCATCCCCCTGGCCCAGGCCTTCGGCCGCTGGGGCAACTACTTCAACCAGGAGCTGTTCGGCACCCCGACGACCGTGCCCTGGGCGCTTGAGGTCGACCCCGAGCACCGGCCCGACCGCTACGCCGAGTTCGCCACCTTCCACCCCACCTTCCTGTACGAGTCGCTGTGGAACCTGGCCGTGGTGGCCATCCTGCTGCGGGTCTCGGCCACCCGACGGCTGCGGCCGGGCAGCCTGTCCCTGCTCTACCTCGTCCTGTACGGCGCCGGGCGGTTCGGGTTGGAGCTGCTGCGCACCGACACCACCTTCCGGCTGCTCGGGCTGTCCCGCAACGGCTGGATCTCCCTGGCCCTGGTGGTGGGCGGGTCGGTGTGGCTGTGGCTGCGGGAACGCCGCCGCCCACCGGCCGAGGAAGCCGACGACGACGCCGAGGAGCGGCAATGGTCATCCTGAAGTCCCGGGACGAGATCGCCACCATGCGCCGGGCCGGCCGGGTCGTCGCCCGGACCCTGGAGCGGGTGGTGGCCGCGGTCCGGCCCGGGGTGAGCCTGCGGGAGCTGGACGAGCTCGGGGCCAGGACGATTGCCAGGGAGGGGGCCACGGCGTCGTTCCTCGGCTACCACCCCCGCTTCGCCCCGACCCCGTTCCCGGCCAGCCTGTGCCTGTCGGTCAACGAGGTGATCGTCCACGGCATCCCCGACCGCCGTCGCCTGCGGGAGGGTGACGTGCTCTCGATCGACTGCGGCGCGGTGGTCGACGGCTACCACGCCGACGCCGCCGTGACCGTGCCGGTGGGCGAGATCGACCCGGCCGCCCGGCGGCTGCTGGACGCCACCGAACGGGCCCTGTGGGCCGGGATCGAGCAGGCCCGGGTGGGCAACCGGCTGTCCGACATCAGCCACGCCGTCGGCCAGGTCGCCCGCGCGTCCGGCTACGGCATCCTGGCCGACCACGGCGGCCATGGCGTCGGCCAGCTCCTCCACGAGGACCCGTCGGTCGACAACGACGGCCGCCCCGGCCGGGGCCCCCGCCTGCGCGACGGCCTGGTCCTGGCCATCGAGCCGATGTTCGTCGACGGCGACGCGGCCTACGTCCACCGCCCCGACGGCTGGGCGGTGGCCACCCGCGACGGCTCCCGCTCGGCCCATTTCGAGCATACGGTGGCCGTCCTGGACGAGGGCCCCGAGCCGCTCACGGTGCCCTGACCGCCCAGACGCCGGTCACAGCTCGGGTGGCCGGCAGGCGCTGCTTGACAGGCCTCCGGCCGTGCGTACAGTGGTCCTGGACAGCCGTCCAGTATTCCTAAACGCCTTGGTCGAGGTGAGCCTCCTGGCCGTGCCGGGCGATGTCGGTTGACGAGCTCCTGCTGCAGGCGCTGAACGGACTCAGCTTCGGAGCGCTGCTGTTCGTGCTCGCGAGCGGGTTCACCCTCGTCTTCGGCCTGATGCACATCGTCAACCTGGCCCACGGCGCCTTCTACCTCGTCGGCGGCTACGTCGGCATCGTCACGGTCACGGCCACCGGCAGCTTCCTGGGGGCCGTGGTGGCCGGGATGGCCGCCGCCGCGGCCATCGGGCTGGCGTCCGAACGCCTCCTGCTGCGGCGGGTGCGGGGCCAGGAGCTGCCCGAGGTCCTGCTCACCGTCGGCATCGCCCTGGTGCTGGCCGACGCCTGCCTGGCCGTCTTCGGCGGCAACCCGCGGTCGATCACGGTCCCCTCGGCGCTGTCGGGCAGCGTGCAGCTCGGTCCCATCACCTACCCGACCTACCGGCTCTTCGTGCTCTCGCTGGCGGTGGCCCTCGGGGTCCTGCTCTACGGCGTCCAGCACCGCACCCGGCTGGGAGCGCTGATCCGGGCCGGTGTGGACGACCGCGAGATCGCCGGGTCGCTTGGGATCAACGTTCCCCGGGTGTTCACCGGGATGTTCGTGTTCGGCGCGGCGCTCGCCGGACTGGCCGGCGTGGTCGCCGCCGGGCTGCTCACCATAAGGCCGGGGGCCGACACCGACATCCTGCTGTTCGCGCTGGTCGTGGTCGTGGTCGGCGGCCTGGGCAGCCTCCAGGGGGCGGCGGTCGGCAGCGCGCTGATCGGGCTGGTGGACGCCTTCTCCAAGGCCTGGGTCCCCGAGCTCTCGTCCTTCGCGGTGTTCGCGCCCATGGCGATCGTGCTCATGTTCCGCCCCACGGGCCTGTTCGGCAGGTCCAGGACATGAGCGCCGGCCGCTGGGCGGGCGCGGCCGCGCTCGCGGCCGGGATCGGGGCCGTGGTCGCCGCCCCCTACGTGCTTCCCAGCTACGTCGTCTCCCTGCTCACGCTGACCTTCATCGCCGCCCTGCTCGCCGGTAGCGTCAACCTGCTGGCCGGCCTGGCCGGTCTGGTGTCGATCGGCCAGGCCGGCATCGCCGCCGCCGGAGCCTACGGAGTGGCCTGGGCCACCGTCCACGGCCTTGGGCTGCCGGCGGCCCTGGGAGTCGCGGTCGCGCTCACCCTGGCCGTGAGCGCCGTCTACGCCCTCACCACCATGCACACCAGCGGGATCGTGTTCCTGATGATCACCCTGGCCCTGGGGATCACGGTGTTCGGGCTGGCCCTCAAGCTGTCGAGCGTCACCGGCGGCCAGAACGGGCTGACCGGCATCCGCCGACCCGGGCTGGTCGGGGAGTGGTGGACGTTCTACTTCTTCAGCGCCGGGGTGTACGGCGTCTGCCTGCTCGCCCTGGCCGCGCTGTCACGCTCGCCGTTCGGGCTGATCCTGCGAGGGGTCCGCGAGAGCCCGAGCCGGATGACCAGCCTCGGCTACTCGGTGCCGGCGGTGAAGTTCGCGGCCGTCGTGGCCTCGGGGGCCTTCGCCGGCTGCGCCGGGGTCCTGCTGGCCTGGAACTCGGAGTTCCTGAGCCCGTCGGCGGCGTCGTTCCCGCGGTCGGCCCTGGCGGTGGTGATGGTCATCGTCGGCGGCACCGGGACGCTGCTGGGCCCACTCGTCGGCGCCGGGATCGTGGTGGCGGCGGAGTTCTGGCTCAGCTCCTATCTCGAGCGCTGGCAGACGGCCCTCGGGTTGGTGCTCATCCTGGTCGTGCTGTTCGCGCCCCGCGGCATCGTCGGCGGCCTCCAGGATCTGGCATATCGGCGCTCACCTCGACCTCGGAAGGAGGGGTCATGATCCCCAGGAGATGCAAGGGCCGGCAGGGGGCCGCCCGCCTGCTGCTCGTCAGCCTCGCCCTCACCCTCGCCGCGGCGGCCTGCGCCCCCGACGAGGACGGCGGCGGCGCCGGGACCGGCGGCACGGTCAAGCTCGGGTTCATCTCGCCGGTCACCGGCTTTGTGGCCGCGCTCGGCACCGACATGCGCCGCGGCTGGGAGATGTACTGGCAGCAGAACGGCGGCAAGGCGGGCGACGTGACCGTCCAGACCGTCTACGAGGACGACACCGGCGATCCCGAGGTGGCTCTCACCAAGGCGCGTCGCCTCGTCGAGCAGCAGCAGGTCCAGTTGGTCGCCGGACCGATCCTGGCCAACACCGCCTACGCCGTGGCCGGCTATGTCGCCGGCAAGGGCCTGCCGACGGTGCAGATGACGGGCGCCGATGACCTCACCCAGCGCAAGTTCAACCCACTGGTGCTGCGCGTCGGCTACACCAGCAGCCAGTCCAACTTCCCGGCCGGTCAATGGGCCTACGACCAGGGACACCGGACCGCCGTCACCATCTGCCCGGACTACGCCTTCGGCTGGGAGAGCTGCGGCGGCTTCGTCAGCGCGTTCGTCAGGGCCGGCGGCAAGATCGACAGGCAGGTCTGGCATCCGCTCGGCACCCAGGACTTCAGCACCTACGCCGCCCAGGCCAGGCAGGCCAACCCCGACGTGGTGTTCATCGGCTCGGCCGGCGGTCCCGACGCCATCCAGCTCTACAAGGCCTGGACCGGGCTCGGGCTCAAGGACAAGATCCCGCTGGTCGGCAACTGCTGCTTCGCCGACCAGGTGTTCCTGCGCGAGGTGGGCCCCGAGGCGGTGGGCCTGCAGAGCTTCACCTACTGGGCCGAGGGGCGCGACGCTCCGCTGGTGCGCAGCTTCGTCCAGGCCTACGAACAGCAGCACAAGGAGATCCCCTCGCTGTACGCGGCCGGGGCCTACACCATGGCCCAGGTGATCGCCGAGGCGCTGAAGAAGACCGGCGGCAAGATCGAGGGCGCCGACTTCATCAGCGCGGCCAGGCAGGTGACGCTGTCCGAGAGCCTGTACGGCACCCTGACCTTCGACGACACCAACAACGTGGTCGGGCCGGTGTACCGGACGCGGGTCCAGCGGCGAGACGACGGGACGCTGTGGGCCGTCGTGGAGCAGACCTTCCCGGAGGTGAGCCAGTTCGGGACCGAGGGCAAGGAGGCGTTCCTCGAGCACCCCGTGTTCAGCCGGGACTACACCGGGCAGTGAGCCGGTGACGCCGGACGGGCAACCCGGGCCGGTCCTGCGACTGGACGGCGTGGTCGGGCGCTTTGGTGGGCTGATCGCCGTGGACGGGGTCTCGCTGTCGCTGGGACCCCGTCAGCGGCTGGCCATCATCGGGCCCAACGGGGCCGGCAAGACCACCCTGTTCCGGCTCATCGCCGGGGACCTGGCGCCCAGCGCGGGCCGGATCCAGCTGTTCGGGCGCGACGTGACCCGCGTCCCCGCCCACCGGCGGGCTCGGATGGGCCTGTCGCGCACCTTCCAGGTGAGCAACCTGTTCAGCGGGCTGTCGGTGCTCGACAACGTCCGGCTGGCGGTACAGGCCCGGGAGCCGGGCCGGTGGCGGTTCCTGGCCCCCATCGCCCGGGGCGACCGCATCGAGGCCGCGGCCATGGAGGGCCTCGAGCGGGCCGGGATCGGCTCCCGGGCCGGGGATCGGGTGGCCGATCTCTCCCACGGCGAGCAGCGTCAGCTCGAGGTCGCCTTGGCCCTGGCCACCCAGCCTCGCCTGTTGCTGCTCGACGAGCCGGCCGCCGGCCTGTCGGCCGGCGAGCGGGCCAGGTTCCGGGAGCTGCTCCAGTCGCTCCCCCGGACCCTCCCGCTGGTGCTCATCGAGCATGACATGACCCTGGCCCTGAGTCTCGCCGACCAGGTGCTGTGCCTCCACAACGGGCGGCCGATCGCCCTCGGCCCGCCGGGTGAGGTCCGCCGCGACGCCACCGTGCAAGCGGTCTACCTGGGTCGGGCCGTCGATGCTTGAGGTCGACGGCCTGTCGGCCGGCTACGCCACCGGCACGGTGCTGCGCGGCGTCGACCTGGGGCTGGCCGAGGGCGAGCTGCTGGCGTTGCTGGGACGCAACGGGATGGGCAAGACGACCCTGCTGCGGGCCATTGCCGGCCTCCGGCCGCCACGGCTGACCGGGGGCTCGGTCCGGCTCGCGGGCGAGGACGTCTCGGCCCTGCCGAGCTACCAGGTGGCCCGGCGCGGCGTCAGCCTGGTCCCCCAGGGTCGCCGGGTCTTCGGGAGCCTGACGGTCGAGGAGAATCTCCAGATCGTGGCCCGGCCCGCCGGGGCCTGGGACCTGGGACGCGTCTACGAGCTGTTCCCGCGGCTGGTCGAGCGCCGTCGCCAGGCCGGATGGACGCTGTCGGGCGGCGAGCAGCAGATGCTCGCCATCGGGCGGTCCCTCATGACCAACCCTCGCCTGCTGCTGATGGACGAGCCTTCGGAGGGACTTGCCCCGGCCGTGCTCGACCTGATCCTCGACCGGTTGCGCCAGCTCAAACTCCAGGGCCTGGCCGTGCTGCTGGCCGAGCAGAACGTCGACCTGGCCCTGGCGGTGGCCGACCGGGTCTGCGTCCTCGGGGAGGCGGGCACGATCGCCTGGACGGGGCCGCCGGCCACCCTGCGCGACGACCCGGCCGTCCTGGCCGAGCTGGTGGGCCTGTGAGAAGGGAGCGACCATGACCGAACGACCCGCGCCGCGCCGCGGCCACTACCTGCTCCGAGGCGGGGCGGTTGTCTCCATGGACCCGGAGCTCGGGACGCTGCCCCGGGCCGACGTGCACGTGCGGGACGGCCGGATCGTGGCCGTCGGCGCCGGGCTGCACGCCCCCGACGCCGAGGTCGTCGACGCCTCCCACATGATCGTCATGCCCGGCCTGGTCGACAGCCACTTCCACATGTGGAGCACGCTGGGCCGCAACTACGTCGCCGAGGGCTTCGAGTACTTCCCGGCCAAGTGGGCCACCTCGGCGGCGTACCAGCCGGAGGATTTCTACCGCAGCGTCACCCTCGGCCTGGTCGAGTGCGTGGCCGCCGGCATCACGACCGTCCACAACTGGTCCCACAACACCCGCTCCCCCGGCCACGCCGACGCCGAGCTGGCGGCCCACCGGGACGGCCTGGTGCGGGCCCGGTACTCCTATGGGCACCGCGACCTGCTGCCGGAGGACGAGGCCCTGGACTTCGGCGACATCGACCGGGTCCGCCGGCAGTGGTTCGGACCCGGGTCGCCGTTCGATGGGCTGGTCCACCTTGGGGTCAACCTGCGCGGCCCCGACCTGGGCGAGATGGCGGTCTTCGACCGGGAGATGGCGGAGGCGACCGCGCGCGGGCTGCCGGTCGCGATCCACACGGTGCAGGGCGGCAGCACGGCCGTCAGCGCCCCCGAGCTCGAGGCCAAGGGCTACCTCGGCCCCGCCTTCCTGCTGTGCCACTTCCTGGCCGCCACCGAGGCCGACCGTCAGGCGATGGCCCGGACCGGCACCCCGCTCAGCTTCGCCGTCCACTCCGAGCTGCGGCTGGGTGAGGCCGGGGACCCCCGAGCAGCGCTCCTGCGCATGCTTGCCGCCGGGGTCTGCGTCACCCTGTCGATCGACGCCGCCTCCCTGGCCCCGGTCAACCTGTTCGAGGCCATGAACGTCGCCTGGAACCTGGGCATCCCCTGGCAGGGCACCGACACCAAGGACCTGGAGCCGCTCGGCTTCCGCCGCTGCATCGAGCTGGCCACCATCAACGGGGCGCGGGCACTGGGCCTGGAGGCGGTCACGGGCTCGCTCACGCCGGGCAAGCGGGCCGACCTCATCCTGATCGACGCCAGCGACCTGAACGTCGCGCCCGTGGTCGATCTGGAGTCGACCATCGTGCGCTCGGCCACCCCGGCCAACGTCGACACCGTGATGATCGACGGCCGCATCCTCAAGCGCCACCGGGAGCTGGTCGCCTTCGACGTCGGCCGGGTCGTCCGGGAGGCCGAGCAGAGCTCCCGCCAGGTGCGTGCCCGCGCCGGGGGGCGCCTGGCGCCGCCGGACTAGCCGACCGGGTCGCGCTCCAGGGGGCAGCTCATGCAGCGGGGGCCGCCGCGGCCCCGGCCGAGCTCGAAGCCGGGGATGGTCAGGACCTCGACCCCGTCGTCGCGCAGCCGCTGGTTGGTGTCGACGTTGCGCTCGTAGGCGACCACCACCCCGGGGGCGACGGCGAGCACGTTGTTGCCGTCGTCCCACTGCTCGCGGGCGGCCAGCATCTCGTTGCCGCCGGTCTCGAAGGTGCGGATGCGGGGCACGTCCAGGACCCGGGCCAGGGTGGCGAACAGCTCGTCCTCGGCCCGGACCTCCAGGTGGCGGCCGCGCCCGGGGGTGACCACGAACGGCCGCATCTTCTGGCGCAGCCCCGGGTAGACCACGAAGGCGTCGCGGTCGACCTGAGTCAGGACGGTGTCCAGGTGCATGTAGGCCCGGACCTTGGGCAGCTCGACCGCGACCAGGGTGTCCAGCACCCCGACGTCGAACAGCCGCCTGGCCAGGGCCTCCACCCCCTGGTGGGTGGTGCGCTCTCCCATGCCCACGAGCAGGGCCCGGTGCCCGATGACCAGGATGTCGCCGCCCTCGACGACCGCCGGGTAGTGGTCGATCCCGTCGCCGCCGTACCAGATGGGGAAGTCGGCGGCGGCGAACATCGGGTGGCGCCGGTAGACGGTCTCCAGGTGCATGGTCTCGCGCCGCCGGGACGGGAAGGCCATCGGGTTGATCGACACCCCGCCGTACATCCAGGCCGAGGTGTCCCGCATGAACAGCTGGTTGGGCAGCGGGGGGAGCACGAACGCCGTCGGGTGGAAGCTGGCCCCGACCAGCCCCTCGGGCCGGAAGGGCAGGTCCTCGGGGATGACCCCGCCGATCAGGTAGGTGACCAGCTCGGCCGCGTCCAGCGAGTCGAACCAGGCCCGCAGCTCGGGCGCCAGCCCGGCCCCGAAGCCGTCCACGGTGACCACCCGGTCCAGCAGCTCCTTGCGGCCGCCCTCGTCGGCCAGGGCGGTGGCCAGCAGGTCGGCCAGCTGGAACACCTCGACCCCGCGGGAACGCAGGACGTCGGCGAACGCCTGGTGCTCGATGCGGGCCCGCTCAGCCCACATGATCTCGTCGAACAGCATGTCGGCGATGTTGGCCGGGGTCAGGCGGGTCAGCTCCAGGTCCGGGCGGTGGAGCAGGACCTTGCGGAGCTGGCCGATCTCGGAGTCGACCTGGAAGGCGGACATGGCCCGATCTTGACACCGCGCCCGGGTGGGCGCACAACCACATCCACAGTCCAGCCGAGGGAGGCGCGCATGGCCCGCTACCTGATCGTCGCCCACCAGACGGCCGGGAGCCCGGAGCTGCTGGAACGGGTCAAGGCGCTGGCCGCCGCCGACCCGGCGGCCGTCTTCACCCTGCTGGTCCCGGCGACCCCGACCGGGCACCTGCTCCACAACTGGGAGGAGGGCGAGGCCAGGCAGCTGGCCCGCCGCCGGGCCAGCGAGGCGATGGCCGCCCTGGCCGGCGCCGGGGTGCCGGTGGCCGAGGCCCGGGTCGGCAGCCACTCGCCGCTGGAGGCGGTCGGCGACGAGCTCCAGGCCCATCCCGGCTACGACCGGATCGTGCTGTCGACCTTCCCGCCGGGGGTGTCGCGCTGGCTCAAGGGGAACCTGCCGGCGATCCTCGAGCGCCGGTTTCGGCTTCCTGTTGAGCACGTGACATCCCAGGCGAGCTTGCCCAGCTCCAGCTGATCGGAGGCGGCCGGGCTCGAGCCGGCCCATCTGGTCCTCAGCGTGCGGCGCTGACCGGGATCAGCCGGGCTCCAGGGCCCGGCAGTGGACGGTGCCGTTGACCGGGGGCTCGGCGGCGGTGCCGATGGCCGGCTCGTTGTGGGTCGCCCCGGGCTGGATGGGGTCCTTGAGGCTGACCGCGCCGACTCCGACCCGTTCGCCGCTGATGTTGTAGAGCACGGCCTCGCACTTGTCGGGGCGGCCGGCCCGGGTGCCGGTGTTGGTGACCCGGAACATCAGGCGGACCTGGTTCTGGCTGCCCTCGACCGGGCCGAGCACGGACACCGCGGCCTTGAAGGTCTTGCCGCGGTTGGAGGCCAGCTCGATGGCGATCGCCACCGCGGTGAAGGCCAGGATGGCCACCACCATCACGATCAGGCCGGTCGGGCCGAGGATCTCGCGCTTGCGGCGCCCCGGGGACGGCGGCTGCGGCGGGGTGGTGGCGGGCGAGCTGGACATCGTCGGCATCAGGCTAGCAGGACTGGGGGCGTCGAGCCCGGGCCCAGCAAGGGAAGTGGGCCGCCTGGGGCCGGCCGGGCCCGGGCTCTAGGGCAGCAGGGTGGAGACGACCGGGCCGAGCAGCTCCTCGACCGGGTCGAGGGGGCCGGGCGGGGTGGTGGCCGGCGGGGACGTGGTCGGCGGTGCGGCTGGCGGGCCCCCGGCGCCCGCGCCGGCCGCACCGCCGGACCCCTGTGCCCCGGAGGCGGCGCCCCCGGATCCCTGCGGCCCGGCCGGGGCGCCGGGAG
>JASLBL010000237.1 GCA_030146615.1 Actinomycetes bacterium | reverse complement strand
GTGCCAGGGGATCGAGACCTCCTCGACCTTGGCGCCGAGCCGCTCGAAGGCGCGGGCCGCCTCCCGGACCGCCTCATCGACGTCGGCCTCGGACAGCCCGGCGATGCCGAACCCCTCCCGGACCACGGCCAGGCGCAGCCCGGCGACGTCGCCGGTGAGCGCGCCCAGGTAGTCGGCGGCCTGCAGCCCGGCGTGCTGGCGCGGGTCGAGCCCGTCCGGGCCGGCCAGCACCGACAGCAGCAGGGCCACGTCCCTGGTGGTGGCGGCCATCGGGCCGAGGTGGTCGAGGGAGGTCTCGATCGGGAACGCCCCCGTGTACGGGACCAGGCCCCAGGTCGGCTTCAGGCCGTAGATGCCCGACCAGCAGCTCGGGATCCGCACCGACCCGCCCTGGTCGCCGCCGATGGCCATGTCGACCTCGCCGGCGGCGACCAGCGCGGCCGACCCGGTCGAGGAGCCGCCGGTGGAGCGGGCCGGGTCATAGGGGTTGCGGACCGGGCCACTGTCGGCGGTGTGGCTGCCGCCCGAGAAGCACAGGCTCTCGCAGACCGCCTTACCGAGGATGGTGCCGCCGGCGTCCAGGACCCGCTCGACCACGGTGGCGTCCTCGTCGGGCACATAGCCGTCCAGCAGCGCCGTCCCGTTTCGCATGGGCACGCCGGCCACGGCGACGTTGTCCTTGATGGCGACGGTCCGCCCGGCCAGCGGCCCCCCGCCGGCGCCTTCGATCCGGACCCGCCAGGCCCAGGCCCCGAGCCGGTTCTCCTCTGGCTGTGGGGCGGCCCCGCCGTCGCGCGGGTAGCGCGGCTGCCGCTTGGGCTCCTGGAGCTCGTCGAGCCGGTCGTAGGGGGCCAGGAACCCCTCGACCAGCGCCTCGAAGGCGGGCATCCGCTCCTGGGGGATGCCGAAGTGGAACTGGCGGGCGATCGCGGCGAGGTCCTCGGGTGCGGGACGCTGAACGGCCATGGCTACCCCCAGTGGGCGACGGCTGCTGCCGTTTGCCTACGCGTCCAGGCGTCCGCTGTCAACGCCTTCCTCGCACAGCACCCGCCCGACGAAGCGAAGCGAACACACACACACACACACACAAAGCAACCGCCAGCCAAGTAGCGCGGCGAGCCGCCGATATCGCCCCGGATGGTGTCTTGATTCATTCGGGCTGGGGACGCCGGGGGCCTACGTGGCCGCTGCTGTAAGGAGGCGGTGCCAGCGCGCTAGGCTCTCGCTCAGGATGCTCCCCTGGACCGGGAGGCCCATCATGCGCGATCTGCCGCCGAACATGACCGACTACCTGGCGACCCGGGCGTCGTTCCGGCTCGAGGTCCCCGAGGTCTACAACTACGCCCGCGACGTGGTCGACGCCCGCGCGGCGACCGAGCCCGACAAGCTCGCCCTGCTGGCGGTCGGGCCGGACGGCGGCGACGTCCGCCGCTTCAGCTTCGCCGACCTGGCCGCCGCCTCCGACCGGGCGGCCCGGTTCCTGGCCGGCCAGGGGGTCGCCAAGGGCGACCGGGTGTTCGTGATGCTGCCCCGCGTGCCCGACTGGTACGACGTGGTCCTCGGCTGCATCAAGCTGGGCGCCGTCCCGATGCCGGCCACCACCCTGCTCACCCCCCGCGACATTGCCTACCGGATCAACAGCGCCGAGGCCAGCGTGGTCGTGGTCGACGCCGAAGGCACCACCAAGGTCGACCAGGTCGCCGCTGACTGCCCCAGCCTCCGGACCCGGGTCTACCTGGCCGGCGGAGGCTACGGCGGCATCCCAGACGAGGAATCCGGCCAGGCCGGCGGCTGGGTCTCGTGGGCTGACGGCCTGGCCGGCGCCGGAGACGGCCCCCCGGAGGCGGAGCCGACCAGGTCCGACGACCCGATGCTGCTCTACTTCACCTCGGGTACGGTCGCCCACCCCAAGATGGTGTTGCACACCCAGGCCTCGCTGGGGATCGGCCACCAGCTCACCGCCCGCTTCTGGCAAGACCTCAAGCCCGACGACCTGCACTGGACGGTCAGCGACTTCGGCTGGGCCAAGGCGGCCTGGGGCAAGCTGTTCGGCCAGTGGGCGCTCGGTGCGGCCGTCGTCCTCTGGGACGTGCGCGGCAAGCCCGACTTCGACCTCATGTTGCGACTGATCGGCGACCACGGGGTCACCACCTTCTGCGCCCCGCCGACCGTCTACCGGGCGCTGGTCCTGCTCGACCTGGCCGCCTACGACTGGTCGCGGCTGCGCCACTGCGTCTCGGCCGGGGAGCCGCTCAACCCCGAGGTGATCAAGGTCTGGCAGGAGGCCACCGCACTCACCATCTACGACGGCTACGGCCAGACCGAGACCGTCAATCTGGTGGCCAACTTCCGCTGCCTCGAGGTGCGGCCGGGCTCGATGGGCAAGCCGGTCCCCGGCTTCGACGTGGTCGTGATCGACGACGACGCCCGGGTCCTCGGCCCCGGCCAGGAAGGCCACGTGGCCGTCCGGGTCCGCCCGGAGCGGCCGGTCGGGATGTTCACCGGCTACTGGCGCGACCCGGAGGCGACCGCGGCCGCGTTCCGCGGCGACTTCTACGACACCGGCGACCGGGCATACGTGGACGAGGACGGCTACTTCTGGTTCGTCGGCCGCGCCGACGACGTGATCACCTCGGCCGCCTACCGGATCGGCCCCTTTGAGGTCGAGTCCGCCCTGGTCGAGCACCCGGCGGTGGCCGAGGCGGCGGTGGTCGGCAAGCCCGACCCGCTGCGCGGCCAGACCGTCAAGGCCTACGTCGTGCTCGCCCCCGGCCACCAAGGCTCCGACGCCCTGGTCGCCGAGCTCCAGGAGCACTGCCGCACCGTCACCGCCCCCTACAAGTACCCGCGTGAGATCGAGTTCACCGTCGAGCTGCCCAAGACCATCTCCGGCAAGATCCGCCGCGTCGAGCTCCGCGAGCGGGAACTGCACCGCGGCGGCTGAGCACCTACGGGAACCGGGCCTCAGGCGTCTGAACAAGGCCAGGCCGTGGTTCCCAGGGGCCCTGGCGTGCCGATGAAGCCCCGAACAATAGGCCGGGCTCACCCTCAGCTCGCAAAGGTACCCGGAGGTCACTGGCTCCTTGTTAGACGTCGTTGTTAGACGTCGTTTTCGCTCCTGTTGGCTGGTTGCAGCCTCTCGGCGTCCATGACTCTTCGATTGCCTGATGCGAGGGAACACTGTGCATGCCACACCGTTGCCGGAGGTGATCCAGGTGGAGGAGCAGGAACGAGCCGACCGCAACAGCGAGGAGCTGGACGAGAGCACTCAAGAGGCGCTGGCCCGATCGGTGTTGGAAGGTCCTGGCGGGGAAGCACCCAGAGCCGAGCTGGCTGACAAGGCGGCGGATGAAGACAGCCCCGGCGGCGGGCGGCTGGATGATCTCGACGAGGTCGCCCAGGCTGCGCGGTCGGCCGAGGAGCAGCAGGAGTAAACCGCTTCAGACCGACGCGGCTGCCTCGGTCACCAGCTCGGCGAGGCTGGGGTGGACGTGGGCGACCCGGGCGAGGTCGCGGTAGTCCGCCTCAAGCTGCATGGCCACCGCGACCTGGGCGATCACCTCACTCGCGCCCACGCCCACCATGTGGGCGCCGAGGATCTCGCCGAACTCGGGGTCGACAATCAGCTTGAATGCCCCGGCTGCCCGGTCGAGGGTCAGCGCTCGCGGGTTGGTGGCGAGGTCGGCGAACCCAACCGCGGCCTGGAGTCCGCGAGCGGCCGCCTGAGCCTCGGTAAGGCCGACCGCGGCAAGCTCCGGATAGGTGTTGACGCTCCTGGGCAGGCGCTCCTCCCGGACCTTTACCGAGCCGCCCAGGGCGTTAGCGGCGGCTGCCTCGCCTTGGGCGCGGGCCCGGTTGGACAGCCAGCGCGGCCCGGTGACGTCGCCGGCCGCCCACACGCCGGGCAGGGACGTCCGACAGGTCGCGTCGACCTCCAGGCCAGGCAGGTTGGGCTGGCGGGTGTCGGCGGAAAGGATCGGCTGGGGGGCCGCGTCAGGGGCGTCGGCCACGAACGCCACCCCGCGCTCCTCGAGCGCGAGCTGCAGGAACCCGGCCAGGTCAGCGTCTTCCTCGGGCAGGACGCGCTCGCCGGGCACGACCACAGTGACGCGGCTGCCAGCGGCCGCGAACAGGTCCGCCCACTCCAGCGAGAACCGCGAGGCCCCGACCACGAGCAGGCTGGCCGGCGGCTCGGCGAGCCCCATCACGTCGTCGTTGGAGAGCTCGCCGTCGGGGGCTACGGACCGCGCGCCGGCGGCAACCACGGCCGGGACGCCCTGGTAGCCCTCCACCCCGCCGGATCCGACCGTGACCGTTCGCTGCTCCACCGTGACCCGGGCGTAGGAAAGCTGGGCGCGGACGCCGGCGGCGACCGCCTCACTGGTCCGGGACGCCCACGCCTGGACCCGATCCCAGGCCAGGGTGGCGGTCCCCACCTCCACCCCCACGGCGCCGCCCCGGCGCAGGTCATGCAGGACCGAGCCGGCGGTGTGGTAGGCGGCTGAGGGGATGCAGCCGGCGTGGACGCAGGTGCCGCCGAGCAGACCTCGCTCGATGAGGACGACGTCGGCGCCCGCCCGCCGGCCAGCCAGGGCGGCGGCCACCCCGGCCGGCCCGCCGCCCACCACCACGAGGTCAGCCATGGCTGACCGCCGCCTGGAGGGCCGCCCGGATGTCGACCACTCGCGGGCCGGTCAGGGTCACCGCCGCGGTCGCGCCGCCATCCACGGCCAGCTCCCGTTCGCCGTCGAGCGCGACGGTGCGGGCGTCGCCGCCGAACGCGACCGGCTCGCCGAGCTCGAGCAGCCGCCAGTCCGCGACCTGGACGCGGGCTACCACTCCGGGTGCGACGGCGGCGAGGACCTCCGGCCCGTCCCCGAGCTGCACGTAGAGGCCGGCCGGCTCGTCGGGAGCGAGCGGGCGCAGACGGCCGCCGATGGCCGACAGGCCGACCGACCAGGGCTCCGCCCGGGTCAGCACCAGCGCCCGCACCCGCTCCGCGTCCCAGATGGCCCTGGTCCCGACGAAGGGGTCGGTGCAGGCGGCGGCGTCGATGAGCGCGAAATCGGTCGCGCCGGCGGCCTGGACCTCGACACGCTTGACCCTTGTGGTCACCCGGTCGGGCTCGACCACCCCGGTCGCGACCAGGCCGGCCGCCAGCCCCGCCACGGTGCCGTCGACCATGGTCGGGAAGACGTTGTTGGTGCCGGTGGAGATCGCCACCAGGGGCACATCGCCACAAGCCGCGGCCACCGCCCGGTTGGTCCCGTCGCCACCAAGGGTCACGATCGCCCCCACCCCGGCGGCCGCGAGTCGACGGGCGGCCTCGGTGGAGTCCGACGCCCAGCCGCGAGCCCAGAGGTCGAGCGCCTCCATGGCCACCGGCGGGCGGGCGCCGTCGACCGCGGCGGCGACGATCCCGACGTTGTCGGCCAGGTACACGACCGTGTCCACGCCGACCGCGGCCAGGCCGTGGAGCACGCGGCGAACGATCGACGCCTTCTCGTGGTTGGGCACCACCGAGGCGTGGGCGGTCAGGCGACGGATGTCCCGCCCCGCCGCCGGGTTCGCGATGAGGCCGACCGTGGTGGCCAAGACCGCTCCATCCCTACCCGGGGGCGCCCAGGCGGTCGCCGAGTTCTTGGAGGAAGCGGGCCGCTGGGGCGCCGTCCACGATCCGATGATCAAAGGTGAGCGACAGCCACACCATTGGTCGGACCTCGACCCGTCCGGCGACCGCCACCGGCTTGTCGACGATCCGGCCAATGCCGAGGATCGCGCACTGCGGGGGGTTCACGATCGGGGTGAAGGCGTCGGCGCCGAAGCTGCCCAGGTTGGAAATCGTGAACGTGCCGCCCTCGACCTCCTCCAGCGACAGGGTCCCGGCCTGGGCCTTGGCGGCCAGGTCGGCCCGATCCCGGGCGATCTCGGCCAGCGACCGGCTGCCCGCGTCGCGGATGACCGGCACGATCAGCCCGTCCTCGAGGGCGACGGCCACACCCATGTGGACTGCAGGAGGGCACACGATGCCCTGGTCGGTCAGGGTCGCGTTCAGCAGCGGGTGATCGTCCAGCAGGCGGGCAACGATCTCCACCAGCAGGTCGGTGTAGGTGAGGCGGGCGCCGGTGGCCGCCTCGAACCCGGCGGCAAGCGTCGCCCGCCTGGCCACCAGGCCGCTGGTGTCGACCTCCCGCGAGACCGTGACCTGGGCCATCGTGTGCAAGCTCTCGGTGAGCCGCTCGGCCACCACCTTGCGGATCCCCACGAAGGGGATGACCCGCCCCGCCGGGGCCGGCTCCGCCTCGGCGGCGGCCGCGAACGCCTCCACGTCCTCCACCATGATCCGCTTGCCCGGGGCGCTCGGCGAGACGAGCGCGATGTCCACCCCGAGCTCCTTGGCCCGGCGCCGGGCCGCCGGCGAGGCCGGCGCCCCCTCGCCACTCCCCTTGGCCGGGGCCGCCACGGCTCCCACGGCGGGGGCGGCCGCCGCCGGGGTCGCGGAAGGGCTCGCCAGCGGCGGGGCGGCGGCCAGCTCCTCCTTGGGCGGGAAGGTGTCGCCCGGCTCGCCGATGAGGGCCAGCAGGGCGCCGACAGGCAGCTCGGTCCCCTGGTCGGCGACCACCCGGCCCAGCAGGCCTGAGGCCGGGGCGGGGACGAGCGCGGTGATCTTCTCGGTCGCCAGCTCGAACAGCTCCGTCCCCTCTTGGACGGCCTCGCCTTCGGCCTTGAGCCACTTGGTGACCGCGCCCTTCTTCATCGCCATGCCGAGCTTGGGCATGCGCACCTCGGTGATCATGGCGCCGACCTCGCTACAGGGTGGCCTGGACCGCTTGGGCGATGCGCTCCGGGGTGGGGATGTAGAAGTCCTCCAGCACGGGGGAGAACGGCACCGGCGTGTGCGGCGCGGTGACTAGCTGCGGCGGGGCATCCAGGTGGTCGAAGGCCTGGGAGGCGACTAGGGCGGCGATGTCGGTGGCCATCGAGCAGCGCGGGTTGTCCTCGTCGACCACCACCAGCCGGCCGGTCTTGCGTACCGAAGCCAGGATCGCCTCGTCGTCGAGCGGGGACAGGGTCCGTGGGTCGATCACCTCCGCCTCGACCCCCCCGGTAGCCAGCGTCTCGGCCGCCTCCAGGGCGAGGTGGACCATCCGGCCGATGGCGACCACGGTGGCCCGGTCACCCTCGCGCTTGACGTCGGCCCGGCCGAGCTCGACGAGGTACTCGCCCTCGGGCACCTCGCCGGTCACGTCGTACAGCAGCTTGTGCTCGAAGAACAGCACCGGGTCGTCGTCGCGGATCGACGCGGCGAGCAGCCCCTTGGCGTCGGCCGGGGTTGACGGCACGACCGTCTTCAGCCCCGGCATGTGGGTGAAGACCGAGTAGTGGCAGCCGGAGTGCTGGCCGGCGGCCCGGAAGCCGGCCCCGATCATGGTGCGGATCACCATGGGCACGCGGGCCTTCCCGCCGAACATGTACCGGAGCTTGGCGCCCTGATTGAAGATCTGGTCCATGCAGACCCCGAAGAAGTCGACGAACATCAGCTCGGCGACCGGACGCAGCCCCGTCGCCGCGGCTCCGACGGCGGCGCCGATGTACCCGGACTCCGAGATCGGCGTGTCGAGTACGCGGTCGCGGCCGAAGCGCTGGACGAGGCCTTTGGTGACCCCGAGGACCCCGCCCCAGGCGTCCTCCTGCTCGAACCCCGGGACGGTGGCGCCCCCGGCGACGTCCTCGCCCATGAGGATCACGTCGGGGTCGCGCTCCATCTCGACGACCAGCGCCTCGTTGACGGCCTCCCGGAAGGTGAGCGTGCGGGTGGAAACAGCCATGGTGGACCTCCCGGCCTACCGGTAGGCGACGTAGACGTCGGTGAGCGCGTCCTCGGGCGGCGGCTGGGGGCTCTGCTCAGCGAACGCGATCGCCTCATCGACGGCGGCCTCGGCAGCCTGGTTGCGCTCCTCGACCTGGTCCGCGGTCAACAGGCCCCGGTCTACCGCCTGCTTGGCGAAGAAGGTGAGCGGGTCGTGCTCCCGGTAGGCGGCCGACTGCTCGGCAGTCCGATAGGTGATCTGGTCCCCCTCGAAGTGACCGAAGTAGCGCCAGGTCTTGGCCTCGATCAGGGTCGGACCGTCACCCCGGCGGGCCCTGGCCACCGCCTCCTCCGCCGCCTCGTACACGGCGATCACGTCATAGCCGTCGACCGAGACGCCGGGAATGTTGTAGGAGGCGGCTCGGTCGGCGATGTTGTTCGCCGCACAGTGGTAGCCGACCGGGGTCGACTCAGCGAAGCCGTTGTTCTCGGCCACGAAGATCACCGGCAGCTTCCAGATCGCGGCCAGGTTCATGCCCTCGTGGGTCGTGCCCTGCTCGGCCGCGCCGTCACCAAAGAAGCAGACGCACACGGCGCCGGTGCCCCTTCGCTTGGCCGTGAGCCCGGCCCCGCAGGCCAGCGGCGGCCCGCCCCCGACGATGCCGTTGGCGCCGAGCATGCCGCGAGAGATGTCGGCGATGTGCATCGAGCCACCTTTGCCCTTGCAGGAGCCGTCCACCCGCCCCAACAGCTCCGCCATCATCGGGCCGAGCTGGACGCCCTTGGCGATGCAGTGGCCGTGCCCGCGGTGGGTCGAGGTGATGAAGTCCTGGTCCTGGAGGTGGGCGCAGACGCCGACCGCGACCGCCTCCTCACCGGCGTACAGGTGCACGAATCCGGGGATGCGGCCATCGGCGAACAGCTTCGCCACTCGTTCCTCGAAGGCTCGGATGGTCACCATGTGGTCGTAGAGCCAGAGGGCCTTGTCCTGGGTCAGCTCCATGGCGTCCTCCCGAGCCTGTATCGGACAATCCCGGCACCTGCCGAGAAGCCTACGCTGGCGTCGCGGCCGAGTCACGAGTTGCTCCCCACAACTGACGCACCGCCACGGCGCGGTCGTTAGGATCGCCCCATGAGGAGGACGTTCACCGACCGCCTTGTCGAGGCCAACCGGGCCGTCTGGGCGGCCATGGCCGGGCACCCCTTCGTGCTCGGCCTGGCTCAGGGCACCCTGCCGGCGGTCGCGCTACAGGCGTGGGTCCAGCAGGACCGGGTCTTCGTGGTGGAGGAGCGGCGGGTGGTGGCCGCGCTCCGCGCCCACGGCCTGCCGTCGCGGCTCGACGGCCTGCTAGCCGCCCTCGACCGCAGCCTGGTCCTCGAGGCGGACGCCTTCACCCAGACCGCCACCGATCAGGGTTTTGCGCCCGACGCCGAGCCCTGGCCGGTCTGTCTCGGCTATACCTCCTATCTTCTCTGCGCCGCATACGACGGCGTCCTGGAGGGGCTTGCCGCCCTGTACGCGGCCGAGCGCGCCTACCTGGACACCTGGACCGCCGTCGCCACCCTCAGCCCGGCCGACTCCGCCTACCACGCCTGGATCCAGAATTGGAGCGGCGACGCGTTCCGAGCTTTCGTCACCGCCCTCGGCCGCGACCTTGACGAGCTCGCCGGGGCGCCGTCGCCCGCTCTGGCCGAGCGTCTCGGCGTCCTCTTCACCGGCGCCGCCCGGTTCGAGCTGGCCTTCTGGGAGATGTGCTGGAGCAGCCAGGCATGGCCGGACTGAGCCAGCGCCTGTTCGCGCTCGGGCGGCCGAACCTGGAGCGCCAACTCGCCCATCCCACCGTGCGCGGGATCGCCAACGGCGACCTGGACCAGACGCGATTTCGCTCCTGGCTAGTGCAGGACTACCTGTTCCTGCTCGACTACGTGCGGCTGTTCGCTCTGGCCGCCGCCCGGGCGCCCGACACCGACACCCTGGGCCGCCTGGTCGACCTGGCCCACTCCACCTTCCATGACGAGTTGTTGCTGCACCGCGCCTACGCTGCCGAATTCGGCCTTGCCCAGGCTGACCTGGACCGGGCCGAGAAATCGCCCCAATGCGCCGCCTACACCGACTTCCTGCTCCGCACCGCCGCGACCGCCGAGTTCGCCGAGGTGCTGGCCGCGCTGCTGCCGTGCATGTGGGGCTACTCCGAGCTGGGTCGGGCGATGGCCGCGACTGGCCTGCCGACCGAGCCCCGCTACCGACGCTGGATCGAGACCTACGCCGACCCCGGCTTCGCCGACCTGGCCGCCTGGTGCGCGGCCCTGCTGGACCGGGCGACCGGCGGCCTGCCAGCGGCCCACCTGGCCGCTTGCGAGCGTGCCTTCCTGACCAGCCTCCGCCACGAGCTCGCCTTCTGGGACGTGTGAGATCGATCGCGCCGCGCACGCCGTGGCCACGGCAACGCCGAGTCCCCAGCCACACCGGTGAGGCGTCCCGCGGACGGGTGGAACGCGCCATCCCGACCCCTTACTGGCTGGTCTCCGCTACGGCCTGCGGGCCTGGCGAGCGCTGGCCTGCCTGGTCGCCGTTGTCATCCTGGCCGCAGTCGCCCTGCGAGCGGTCGGCTTCACCCACCACCGCCACCCGTGGAGTTCCGTCTTCCTCTCCACGGCCGGAGCGGTCACCCATCTCGTGAACCTCCTGACGGCTCCTGACGGAACCCGGTCAGACGATCCGCATCGCGGTCGGCCTCCTCGGCCCGGTGTTGCTCGGCCTAGCGCTGTTGACCGTTCGGGGTCGATCTCCCGGCCGGCCGCAGACCACGATGTGGTGGACCTCATTACTTTGGATGACCAAGGAGGTCGGGTCGGACCCTGCCCCCTGCATGCCATGCCATCGATACCACCTCACGCGGCCCTCCGCCGCCTCGCTCGGCACCACATCAGACCTGCTCAGAGAGGTTGAGGGACGAGGCGCCGTGATGCGACGCGAGGCCATGTGTTGGATCGTTGCTGACAGCTGCTGACAGTCGGAGGCCCTCAATCTGAGCCAAACTCGCCGTGAACCTTCGAGCGCTCGGCCCGGCGGCGTGCCCTCCAAGGTCGGTGACGCTTGTCGGTTGGGCCTTGGGTACCCTCGGAGCGTGGACC
>JASLBL010000205.1 GCA_030146615.1 Actinomycetes bacterium | reverse complement strand
ACCGCCCACTGGGGCGAGGCGGCCGGGGTCGCCCAGCAGCTGCTGCTGCACTGGCTGTCCACCGAGGCGCCTACTGGGCCGAGGAGCGCGACCCGGCCAGGGCGGTCGTCACGCCGAGGCTGATCAGGATCCCGCCCGAGGCCAGCCGCGACGCCCGGGCCACCCCGGGCCGGCGGCGCAGCCAGCCGGCCCCGGTGGAGGCGGCCAGGGCGTAGGCGCCGTCGCTGAGCAGGCCGAGCAGGACGAAGGCGACCCCGAACACGACCACCTGGAACGGCACCGAGCCCCGGGAGGTGTCGACGAACTGGGGCAGGAAGGCGAAGAAGAACAGGGCCGTCTTGGGGTTGAGGACGTTGACGACCACGCCCTGGGCGAAGATGCGGCGCAGGCCGGGCCGGCGGACGCCGGGGCCGGCGGCTGCCGGGGCGTCCTCGTCCCGGGCCAGCAGGCGCCTGACCCCGAGCCAGACCAGGTAGGCGGCACCGAGCCAGCGGACGGTGTCATAGGCGGTGGCCGAGGAGACCAGCAGGGCCGACAGGCCGAGGGCGGCCGCGGCCACGTGCACCAGGGTGCCGACGTGGATCCCGCAGACCGAGGCCAGGCCGGCGGCCCGGCCCTGGTCGACGCTGCGGGTGACGATGTAGAGCACGGCCGGGCCGGGGATCACCAGCAGGGTGACCGCGGCCACCGCGAACAGGGCCAGGGTCGACGTCTCAGGCATCTGGGAAGACCACCACCGAGCGCAGCACCTCGTTCCGTTGCATCTTGGTGAACGCCTCCTCGACCTGGTCGAGGGCGATGGTCTCGGAGACGAACCGGTCGAGATCGTAACGGCCGCGCAGGTACAGGTCGATCAATATTGGGAAGTCGCGGGTGGGCAGGCAGTCGCCGTACCAGGCCGGCCGCAGCGACCCGCCGCGGCCGTAGAAGTCGAGCATGCGGACGTCGATGCGCATCTGCGGGTTGGGCACGCCGACCTGGACCAGGGTGCCGGCGTGGTCGCGGGCGTGGAAGGCCTGCTTGAACACGTCGGGGTGGCCGACCGCCTCCACGGTGACGTCGGCGCCGAACCCGCCGGTGAGCTCGCGGATGACACTGACCGGGTTGACCTGGCTGGAGTCGACGAGGTCGGTGGCCCCGAACTGCCGGGCCAGCTCCAGCTTTCGCCGGTCGAGGTCGACGGCGATGACCTTGCGGGCACCGACCAGGGCGGCGGCGTGGATGGCGGCGTTCCCGACCCCGCCGCAGCCGAACACGGCCACCATGTCGCCCCGCTCGACCTTGGCGGTGTTGATGATCGCCCCGAAGCCGGCCATGATCCCGCAGCCGACCAGCCCGGCCGCCTCGGGCCGGACGGCAGGGTCGACCTTGACCGCCTGCCCGGCGGCGACCAGGCACAGCTCGGCGAAGGCCCCGATGCCGATGGCGGCCGTTAGCGGGGTGCCGTCCTCCAGGGTCATCTGCTGGCTGGCGTTGCGGCTGTCGAAGCAGTACCAGGGCCGGCCCCGCAGGCAGGAGCGGCACTGCCCGCACGGCGCCCGCCAGGCCAGGACCACGAAGTCGCCCGGGGCCACGTTGGCCACGTCGGGCCCGACGGCCTCGACCTTGCCGGCGGCCTCGTGGCCGAGCAGGAACGGGAACTGGTCGTTGATCGCCCCCTCGCGGTAGTGCAGGTCGGTGTGGCAGACCCCGCAGGCCTGCACCCGGACCAGCACCTCCCCGGGACCCGGGTCGGGCACCCGCACCGTCACCAGCTCGACCGGCGCCCGTTCGGATCGGGCGATCACGCCCCGTACCTGGTGCCCCATTGCCCAGCTCCCTCCTCGCCCGTGCTGCCGAGGAGCCACCCTACCGGGCGGCGGTCAGGTCAGGAGCGCGTCCGGGCCCAGCTCGGCCTTGATCTCGGCGTAGAGGCCGTTGCGGGGGTCGACCCGGAACTCGTCGCCGAGGCGGACGACCATAGTGGAGCGGGCCCCGCGGATCTGGAGGTGGACCGGGGACTTGCCGCGGTGGGAGCCGAGGATGTGCTTGATCCGGGTGACCACGCCGTCGTTGCAGGCCCTGGCCTCCAGGTTGAGGACCACCGGGGCCGACCCGGGCTCGGCGAGGTTGGGCGGCTTGACCTCGAGGGCGACCAGCTTGGGGGTCTCGTCGCGGGCGTCGACCCGGGCCTTGACCACCATCACCGCGTCCTGGACGAGGATGCCCTGGTGCTGGGTGTAGACCTGGGGGAAGAAGATGCACTCGGCCCCGCCGTCCAGGTCCTCGAGGTCGGCGATGACGTAGACCTCGCCCCGCTTGGTGAACTTCTTGGTCAGCTTGGCCAGGATCCCGGCCACGGTGACCACGGCCCCGTCGGAGCGCTCGGTGAGCGACGACAGGGCGGTGTCGGCGGACCGGGACAGGACGTGCTCCAGGCCGAGCAGCGGGTGGTCGGAGACGTACTGGCCCAGCATCTCCTTCTCGAAGGCCAGGCGCTGGGACTTCTCCCACTCCTCGGTCCCGACCGGGGGGAGCGGCTCGGTGACCACCGCCTCGCCGTCGCCCAGGCCGCCGAACAGGGAGAACTGGCCGGCCGCCTCGGCCCGCTTGCGGGCCGTGACCCGGTCCACGGCCACCTCGTGGACCTCGAACAGGCCCCGCCGGGGCATGCCCAGGGAGTCGAAGGCGCCCGCCTTGATCAGCGACTCGATGACCCGCTTGTTGAGCACCCCGATGTCGACCTTCTCGCAGAAGTCGAAGAAGTCGGTGAAGCGGCCCTTCTCCCGGCGGGCGGCGATGATCGCCTCCACCACCTGCTCGCCGACGTTCCGCACCGCACTGAGGCCATAGCGGATCGACCGCCCGTCGGCTGGGGTGAAGTCCGAGTCGGACTCGTTGACGTCTGGGGGCAGCACGGTGATGGCCATGCGCCGGCAGGACCCGAGGTACTTGGGGCGGGCGTCCTTGTCGTCCTTGACGCTGGTCAGCAGGGCCGCCATGTACTCCACCGGGTGGTGGGCCTTGAGGTAGGCGGTCTGCCAGGCGACCAGGCCGTAGCCGGCGGCGTGGGCCCGGTTGAAGGAGTAGCCGGCGAACGGCTGGATCAGCCGCCACAGGGTGGCCGCCTGGTCGTCGGTGAGGCCCTTCTCGCGGCAGCCGGCCAGAAAGCGCGGCTCCTCCTTGCGCATCAGGGCTTCGATCTTCTTGCCGATGGCCTTGCGGACCAGGTCGGCCTCGCCGGCGGTGTAGCCGGCCACCTTCTGGAGCAGGGTGATGATCTGCTCCTGGTAGACCAGCACCCCGTGGGTGTCGGCGGTGATCTCGGCCATCAGCGGGTGCAGGTGCTTGACCGTCCTGGGGTCGCGCTTGCCCGCGATGTACTTGGGGATCTCCTCCATCGGGCCCGGCCGGTACAGGGCGATCAGGGCGACGATGTCCTCGAACCGGTCCGGGCGGAGCTGGCGCAGCAGCCGCCGCATGCCCTCGGACTCCATCTGGAAGACGCCGTCGGAGTCGCCGGCCTGGAGCATCTTGAAGGTGGCCGGGTCGTCGGTGGGCAGCGCCCCCAGGTCCAGCTCGATCCCCTTGGCCCGCAGGTGGACCAGGGTGTCGTCGAGCACGGTGAGGTTGCGCAGGCCGAGGAAGTCCATCTTGAGCAGCCCGAGCTTGGCCACCCCGTTCATCTCGTACTGGGTGATGATCGCCCCGTCGGCCTCCCGCTTCATGATCGGGACCTGCTCGACCAGCGGGTCGCGGGAGATCACCACCGCGGCCGCGTGCACCCCCCACTGGCGACGCAGCCCCTCGAGGCCGGCGGCGGTGTCGAGCACCTGGCGGGCCTCCGGGTCGCTGTCGCGAGCCGTGCGCAGCTCGGCCGAGAGCTTGAACGCCTCGGCCAGGGAGCGCTCCTTGCCCAGCACCGGCGGGGGCATGGCCTTGGCCAGGTCGTCCCCGAGCTTGTAGGGGAACCCGAGCACCCGGGCCGAGTCGCGGATGGCCTGCTTGGCCTTGATGGTGGAGAAGGTGACGATCTGGGCGACGTGGTCGGCGCCGTACTTCTCGGTGGCGTAGCGGATCATGTCGCCGCGCCGGCGCTCGTCGAAGTCCAGGTCGATGTCAGGCATCTCGTTGCGGCCCGGGTTGAGGAACCGCTCGAACATCAGCCCGTAGGCGATCGGGTCGAGGTCGGTGATGCGCAGGCAGTAGGAGACGCAGGAGCCGGCGGCGCTCCCCCGCCCAGGGCCGACCCGGATGCCGTGCTCGCGGGCGTGGCGGCACAGGTCGGCCACGATCAGGAAGTAGCCGGCGAAGCCGAGCTCTGAGATGACCCGCAGTTCGTAGTCGATGCGTTCCCGGACCGCACCCCCGAACGAGTTCCCGTAGCGCTCGGCCGCGCCCCGCTCGACCTCGGCCCGCAGCCAGGACTCGAGGGTGTGGCCGTCGGGCACGTCGAAGTGGGGCAGGAGGTTCTCGCCGAAGCGCAGCTGGACGTTGCAGCGCTCGGCCACCTCGAGGGTGTTGTCGCAGGCGTCGGGGTGGTCGGCGAACAGGGCCCGCATCTCGGCCGGCGACTTGAGGTAGAACTCCTCGGACCCGTCGCCCAGCTTGAACCGCTTGGGGTCGGCCAGCACGGCCCCGGTCTGGATGCAGAGCAGGACCTCGTGCGGGGAGGCGTCGGCCTTGCGGGTGTAGTGCAGGTCGTTGGCGGCCAGCAGGGGCAGGCCGAGGTCGCCGGCCAGGGCGATCAGGTCGGGGTTGACCCGGCGCTGCTCGGGCAGGCCGTGGTCGTGCAGCTCGACGAAGTAGTTGCCGGTCCCGAACAGGTCGCGGAACTCGGCCAGGGTCGCGGCCGCACCCTTGCGGTCGCCCTTGAGCAGCCGCTGGTTGACCTCGGAGCCGAGGCAGCCGGAGGTGGCGATCAGGCCCTCGCCGTAGCGCTCGAACAGCTCCCGGTCCATGCGGGGCTTGTAGAAGTAGCCCTCCAGCGAGGCCGCCGAGGCCAGCTGGAGCAGGTTGGCGTAGCCGGTCTGGTTCTCGGCCAGCAGGGTCAGGTGGCTGTAGGGCTCGGCGACGTCGCGCCGCTGCTTCTCGAACCGGGAGCCGGGGGCCAGGTAGGCTTCCACGCCCAGAATTGGCTTGACCCCGTGCTTCTGGCCGGCCAGGTAGAAGTCGACGGCCCCGAACAGCTGGCCGTGGTCGGTCATGGCCAGGGCCGGCATCCCCATGCGGGCGGCCTCGGCGAACAGGTCGTCGACCCGGGCGGCGCCGTCGAGCATCGAGTACTCGGTGTGCACGTGGAGGTGCGCGAAGCTGCCCGGCATGACTGCTGTTGCTCTCCCTACCGCTGGTGCGATTGCCGCTGGACCGGAGTTTCCCACAGCCTGTGGACAAATAACACGGCTGTAATTCCGGGTCGGAGCCTACACCCCGCACGTCCCGCGGGCAATCACCTCCGGGTGTCCGAAATCGTTGCGGCACAACGGTTTCGGAGAGAACCGCCAGCTTATGGACTTGTGGCCGGAGGGTCGGTGGCGGCCGCCCTGACCGTCGCCCGGGCGGCCGTCAGCCGGGCCATCCGCTGGCAGGCGTGCCTGGCGAAGCGGCGCTGGACCCAGCGGCCGAACACCCGGAAGCCGAGCCGGATGACCGGGTTGGGGATGTGGGCCGGGCGGGAGAAGGCGTGGATCCGGAACTCGACCTCGCCGCTGTCCAGCCACTTGCGGACCTCGTAGTCCATCTGGCCGGCCTCCAGGTGCCCCTGGAGGGTGCGGTAGTTCCAGCCCCAGCGCCGGGCCGGGCGGCCGTCGACGTCGAGCTCGTCGTCGACCAGCCCGCCGACCCGGACGCCGAGGTGGAACCGGAGGCCGTAGAAGCGGCCCTCGAGCAGCATGTCGCGGGTCTCGAAGGGGCTGTCCTCGGCGTAGACGGCCCGGACGATGGCCGGGTCGGCGAACTCGTAGTCGCGCATCAGCTGCCGGGCGACCTCGAAGCTGCCCCCCGGGACGGGCGGGCCGGGCGGCTCGGCCGGGAGCGGCTGGAGGTAGTCGTCGACCTTCCAGCCGTTCTCGGTCGTGTAGTGGTCGCGCTGGTCGGGGTCGAAGTTGAAGCCCTTGCCGGCCAGGGCCGCCAGGGCCCGGCGGCTGCCCCGGGGGCGGTCAACGGCCACCGGCCACCTCGGCCTCGACCCGGCGGGTGTCGATGTGGATGCCGCCCCGGATGCGGCCGCCGGCCAGCTTGGCCGCCCGCTCGCAGAAGTGGGTCCACATGTGCAGCTGCATCTCCTTGGCCAGCCGGACCCGGTCGTACAGCAGGCCGGCCAGCCAGTCGCCGCTGCGGGCCCAGGACTCGATCTCGAAGCGGATGCCCTCGTCCTCGGGCCGGGCCCGGAACTCGATCTGGCCGGCCTCCAGGTGGCCCCGGAGGGTGGCGAACCGGAACGAGGTCGGGGTCCGGTCGACCACCACCACCGGCCCGTCCCAGGGGCCGGGCATGCGGACCACGAACTCGTCCCCCTCCTGGAGCAGCCCCTCGCCGCCCCTGGTCTTGCGGAACACGGCCACCTCGATGGGGGCGGCCCGGTTGGGCTCGCGCAGCACCTCGGCCATCAGCTCCTCGGGGGTGAGCCGGGAGCCCTCGATCCACACCCGGTAGCAGCGCCGGAACAGCGGCCCGGTCCCGTCCTCGAGCCGCTGGAGGCGCCCGCCGGCCAGCCCGACGGGCAGCGGCGGGGGCAGGTCCTGCTCCGGCGACCCGGTCTCGTCGCTGCGGTGCAGCGGCATGGTCCGCCACAGGTAGCGCCAGAAGGCCAGCCCCATCCCGACCGGCCACCTGACCACGGTGCCGGCCCGCCGGCCCAGGCTCGTCTCGGTTCCCATGTTTCTCCCTTTCGTGATGGTCTACCCCCGGGGTTGCCGCACACACGGACCACGAGGAGGGATGATGCTGGTCAAGGCGCTGCACGCGGCCGGCCTGCGCAGCACCTACCTGCAGGCGGCGTCGCTCGGGTCGATCGCCCTCTGCCTCGGCCTCTGGGTCCGGGCCAAGACGGTCGACCAGGAGCACCGCGACAACGCCGAGCGCCGAGCCCTGTTCGTCGGCCTCTGGCCCCCGATGCTCTGGCTGATCGGCGACTCCCTCCAGGACCTGGAGGACTAGCCGCGGAGGCGGTCGAGGACCGACTGGAGGTCGGGAGGGAGGGGCTCGGTGAGCTCGACCCGGGAACCGGTCCAGGGGTGGTCGAAGGCCAGGCGCCAGGCGTGGAGGAAGGGGCGGGGCAGGCCCAGGCGGGCGGCCAGGGTGGGGTCGGCGCCGTAGGTGCGGTCGCCGGCCAGGGGGTGACGGAGGGAGGCCAGGTGGACCCGGACCTGGTGGGTGCGGCCGGTCTCCAGGGTGGCCTCGGTCAGCTGGACGGCCGGGAAGGTCTCCAGGACCCGCCAGTGGGTGACGGCGGGGCGGCCGGCCGGGACCACGGCCATGCGCTTGCGGTCGCGGGGGTGGCGGCCGACGGAGGCGTCGACCGTGCCCTCCTCGGCGGGGAGGCGGCCCTGGACCAGGGCCAGGTACCGGCGCTCGATCCGGTGGGCGGCCAGGTCGCGGGCCAGGGCCAGGTGGGTGGCGTCGTCCTTGGCCACCAGCAGGAGCCCGGAGGTGTCCTTGTCGAGCCGGTGAACGATGCCGGGCCGGTCGGCCGCTCCCCCGCCGGCCGACAGACTGGTCCCGGCCCGGCCGAGGAGGGCGTTGACCAGGGTGCCGGTGGGATGGCCGGGGCCGGGGTGGACGACCAGGCCGGCCGGCTTGGCCACGACCAGCAGCCGGTCGTCCTCGTAGCGGACGGTCAGCGGCCGGTCCTCGGCCACCGGCCCGCCGGCCGACGGCGGCGGGGGCGGCGCCCAGGCCAGCCGCTCGCCGCCCCGCAGCCGGTGGGCCTTGGGCCGGGGCCGGCCGTCCACCTCGACCAGGCCGTCGCCGGCCCAGCGGGCCGCCTGGGCCCGGGAGGTCCCGGCCAGCTCGGCCACCACCTCGTCCAGCCGGCGCCCGGCCGCCTCCGCCCCGGCCACGGCCTCGCCGGGAGGGGTCAAGCGCGGTCGGTGTCGGCCGAGGCCTGGGCGGGGTCGCTCTCGGCCCGGCCGAGGAGGATGGCCAGGAGGATCCCCCCGACCACGACGCAGGAGTCGGCCAGGTTGAACACCGGCCAGATACCGACCTTGACGAAGTCGACCACCTCGCCCCGGAGCAGGCCCTCGCCCCGCAGCAGCCGGTCGGTCAGGTTGCCGAGGGCCCCGCCGAGGATCAGGCCCAGCACGACCAGCATGGACAGCGGCTGGGCGCGGCGGGAGGCGTAGATGATCCCGCCGATGATCACGATGGCCATGATCCCGAAGAACAGCGGGGCCCCGGTCAGCAGCGAGAACGCCCCGCCGGAGTTGGTGGTGTAGCGGAACTGGACGACGTCGCCGATCAGGTCGACCGGAGGGCGCCCGGCCAGGTTGCTGACCACCAGGTGCTTGGTGAGCTGGTCGAGGGCGAGCACGACGGCGGCGGTGCCGTACAGGGCCAGCAGCCGCCTGGACCGCCCGGTCGCGGCCATGGTCACCGCAGCCGGACCCGCTGGCGGGCGTCGGCCAGGCACAGCGTCGCGTACGGCAGGGCGTCCAGCCGCTCGGCCTCGATGGCGCCGCCGCAGGCCTCGCAGCGGCCGAACGTGCCGGCGTCGATCCGGCCGAGGGCGTGCTCGACCTTGTCGATCAGGTCCTTGGCGTTGTCGACCAGCGACAGGTCGCGCTCGCGCTCGAAGGTGAAGCTGCCGGCGTCGGCGAACTCCTCGTCGAAGCCGACCTCGCCGGTGGCGTCGGCCAGGCTGGCCTCGGTCGACTCCTCCAGGTCGGCCCGCTGGCCACGCAGCTCGGCCAGCTCGGCCTCGAGCCGCCGGCGGTAGCCCTGGAGGTCCCGCTTGGTGACGAGCGAGCGGTGGCCGCGCGGTCGCGGCGCCGGCTCGGCCCCGGTCGCGGCTGCGGCCCCAGCGGTCTTCTTGCGTGCCATGGCGTCCCTCCGACGACGGCCCATCCTCTTGGCCCATTGCGGTTGCCGGGGCGGGGTAGACTCACAATACAGGCGACGACGGGAACGAGTAGGGGGCGGCACGGCCGCCAGCGAGCCGGGGATGGTGGGAGCCCGGCGGCACGGCGCCTCTCGAACATCCTCCCCGAGCCGCTGCCCGAACGGCGCCCCGCGCCCAGTAGACGCAGCCGGGCCAGCCCGTGACAGCTGGAGGCCATCCGGACCAGCGCCGGGCGGCCGGTGAGTGGCCGGTGGTCGCGAGGCCGCCGGCACGAGGGGTGGTACCGCGGGGCCCCCGGGCCTCGTCCCTTCGCCGAGCGAACGACGACGCGAAGGAGACGATCAGCGGATGGGCCAGTTCCCCGAGGTCGACCCCAACCTCGACCTCCCCGCCCTCGACGCCCGCATCCTCGGCCTGTGGCGCGACCGCAAGGTGTTCCAGCGCTCGGTCGACCAGCGGGTCGGGGCCGAGCCGTTCGTGTTCTACGA
>JASLBL010000150.1 GCA_030146615.1 Actinomycetes bacterium | reverse complement strand
GGCGTATCGGCTGCGGCCGGCCGAGGACTACAGCGACGTCGGCGGCCAGGCTGGTTGTCCCGGGCAGCCGCCGGGCACTGCGGGTCCCACAGGCCGGGCAGCGCCGGCGGCGGGCGGCCCGCAGGGCCCGATCGGCGCTGCGGTGGCGGGCCAGCTCGGCCCCACAGATCCCGCAGCCGGCCACCACCAGGGGCATGGTCCAGCCCAAGCCCGAGTCAAGGCGCAGGACGATCCGGCCGGTCACTGTCGCCCACCCCCACGGGTGCCGTAGCGGCGGGCGAGGGCCTTGACCTTGGCCACATAGGCCCGGGAGTGGTTGTAGGCGAAGATGGCCCGGTCGAGGTTGTGGCGGGCACCGTGGTCGACCAGGTAGCGGGCCGCGGCCGGGATGGCCTGGGCGGGGTCGTGGGGGCGGCCGTGGCCGTAGCGGGCCCAGGCGTTGCCGGCTTTGCTTCCGGGCACACAGCCGAGCTGCATGGGCCCACAGGCCCCGGCCCAGTTGCTGCCCGAGCGGACCCCGGGGAGGCGGACCCGGCCGTGGTCGGACTCGACCTTGCCGATGGCCGCCAGCACCGGCCAGGGGATCCGGTAGCGCGCGCCGGCCCGGCGATACAGGCGCAGATAACCGGCGGGAATGTCGGCGACCGCAGCGCGGCTGGGCCGGGGCTGGCCAGCGGCCGCCTCGGGGGCCGGAGCCGCCTGGGCCGGCGGGTCGAGCACGCCGAGGTCCTCAGCGACCCCGTAGGCGGTCACGGCCAGGACGAACAGGCAGGCCAGGATCACGCTGCGGCGCAGCCCGAGCGCCGCCAGCAGCCGAAACGGAAGCGAGAGCAGCCAGACGGCGGCAATCATCGCTGCCTCCGACCGCCGAACAGGGCCCGGGCCACCAACCAGACGGCCAGCCCGAGGCAGCTACCGCCCAGGGCGGCGGCCTGCTCGGCCGCGGTCAACTGCTCCCAGCCGAGGAAGTCCAGGAAGGCGGCGGTCATCGGCCGGCCTCGGGTCGGACGGCGCCCAGCCAGCCGGGGCGGAGGCTGGTCGAGCGGACCGGGATGCCCCGGCCCAGGGCCTCGACCATCCGGCCCCGGCCGACCACCATCGCCACATGCCGACCCGACGGGCCCCGGCTGGCATAGATCACCAGGTCGCCGGGCTGAAGCCGACCCCGGACCCGGGAAAGGTTGGCGAGTTGGTCGGCCGCTGTCCGGGGGATCGTCACCCCGGCGGCTCGCCAGGCCGCCCAGGTCAGCCCGGAGCAGTCAAAGGTGTGGGGGCCTTCGGCACCCCAGCGATACGGCTTGCCCCGCTGGCGAAGGGCGAAGGCGACCGCCTGACCGGCCCGTGCCGCCGCCCGAGGCCCAGCGTCGCTAGCAGCCGGGCCGCGGCCAGGAAGGCCGATGGCCGGCAGCTCAGCCAGGCCGCCCGAGACCAGCCCACGGATGGTACGGACATGGGGGGCGGCCAGGGTGGCCAGGACCGTGACGACCACCAGCACGGCCACCCCGCCCAGCTCCGGACGCCGACGCGGGGACAGGTGCGGGGGAGGCGGGGAGCCCCAGCCGGGCGGCCCCGGCCTCACCGCGGCCGCCCCCAGGCCGCCAGGCCGAGGCGGCCACGCCGGGCCAGGCGGCCGGGGCCGTGGGCGACCGCCTGGTGGCGGGCATGCTCAACCCGGGCCTGGGCGGCCGTCGTCCGCCACCTGCTGCGCCAGCGGCAGCGCCGGCAGCGCGCCTGGTGCGGGTCACAACCGCGGCCAAGATCCAGGACCAGGAACGGAACCGCAGCCGCAGCGTCGGCGCGGCTGTGGCCCAGCGCCTCGGGCGGCGTTCGGCCCGCAACGATGGACTGCCGACTCATGCTGCCCTACCTTTCCGGCTGCGTCCTGGCTGGTCCGTGGCAGGATCCGGGGACGCAGGCGGGGTGGGGATGGTTGTCATGCTGGCTGCCGTCGATGGCTCGTGATGCACGTCCCCCCGCCCCGCCGCCCTTCCGGGACCGCTGATTAGGCTCTGCGACCCATCGCTGTGTAGGGCGGTGCCGGCCAGGGAGGGCAGCGGCACCGGCAGCCACGGCGCAGGGAGGCGCGGATGGGGATCTGGGCAGGCATCGACATCGCCAAGGAGGTCCACTGGGCGACCGCGGTCGACGATCGCGGCCAGGTCGTGCTCGACCGGCGGGTCGGCAACGACCCCGCCCAGCTGGCCGAGCTGGCCGAGCAGTTGGGTGGGCTGGATGGGGAGCTGGTGGTGGGCCTGGACGTGGTCGGCGGGATCGCCAGCCTGGCCGAGGCGGTGCTCAGCCAGGCCGGGGTGCGGCTGGTCCATGTGCCCGGGCTGGCGGTCAACCGGGCCCGCCTGGCCACCCGCGGCGGGCAGAACAAGAGCGACCCCCGCGACGCCCGGGTGATCGCCGAGCAGGTCCGCACCCGCAACGACTTGCGCCCCCTGCGCCCCCAGGGCGAGCTGCTGGTCCAGCTGCGCCTGGTGGCCGGGCGGCGCCGCGACCTGGTCGGCGAGCAGACCCGCCGGCTTGGCCGCCTCCACGACCTGCTGGTCGGTGTCCACCCGGGCCTGGAACGGGTGCTGGACCTGACCACCAAAAGCGGTCTGTGGCTGCTGTGCCGCTATGTGACCCCGGCCGAGGTCCGCGCCGCCGGCCCCAGCCGGCTCGAGGACCACCTGGCCGGCGTCGGCCTGGCCCGCCCCCAACGCCAGCGCCTGGCCGCCCAGGCGGTTGCCGCCGCGGCCGCCCAGCAGCTGGCCATGGCGGGTGAGCAGCTGGCCGCCGGACTGGTCCGGGAGCTGGCCGGCGAGGCCCTGGCCTGCCGGGCCCGGCTGGCCGAGCTGGATGGTGACCTGGCCAGGCTGCTGGCCCAGCATCCCGACGCCGCCCTGATCCAGAGCCTGCCCGGGATGGGCGCCATCTTGACCGCGGAGTTCCTCGCCTCCGCCGGCGACCTGGCCCGCTTCGGCTCGGCCGACCAGCTGGCCGCCGCGGCCGGGCTGGCCCCGGTGCTGCACCAGTCGGGCAAGCTCCGGTTCCAACGCCGCCCAACCGGGGGCAGCAAGGACCTCAAGCGGGTCTTGTACCAGTCGGCGTTCTGCTCGCTGCGCTCGCCCGACAGCCGCGCCTTCTACGCCCGCAAACGCCGCCAGGGCCAGCGGCACCATCAGGCCCTGATCGCCCTGGCCCGCCGACGGATCAACGTGCTGTGGGCGATGCTGCACAGCCGCCAGCCATTCCAGCCCGGCCACACCAAGGCAGCTTGACAACCACATTAGGCTGCATCACCGCCGCTCGGGCCCGGACCACCCAGGGTGCGGCGGCGGCGCTGGCGGACCCGGTCGACCACCCGCACCTGCTCGGCCGCGGCCAGGTCGTGGCGGCGCCGGTTGCGGACCTCCCGCGAGGCGGCCCGGGTGCAGGGCTGGCAGTAGGGCGACAGCCGCCGGCCACGGCGGCGCCGGTAGAACTGGTCGGCCGGCTTGATCTGGCCGCAGCGGGGACAGCACTTGGCCGTGGGACGGCTCATGCCGCCGACTCCTCTGGCTCGAGCGCGGCGTCCAGCAGGGCGTCGAACCGGTCGACGGGCAGCTCGACCAGCAGGTCGTTGAGCTCCAGGTCCTCCAGGGCGCGGACGTGGGCGGCCAGCACCACACAGCGGGCGCCGCTGGCCGGGGTCACCCAGGCCAGCGCCCCGACCGCGTCGGCCCGCCGCCTCCACCAGCACAGGCCGCCGATGGCGACCGGCTCGCCCTGGCGGGTCCGGGCTCGCCAGCCCGACCGGCCGGACCCGCCGTCGGGCCAGCCGCGGGCCACCGACCCGATCGGGCGGGGTGGCTTCCCGGCCAGCACCGTCCAGCCCTCGGCCGGTGCCGCCGAGACCAGCCGCAGCCGCAGCCGGGCCGGGTTGACCGGGTGGGACAGGGCCGTGTCGACCAGCGCCGTATAGCGGTCGGTGGGCAGGTCGATGAGCAGGTCGTTGAGGTCGTCGTCGGGCAGGCGGCGGACGTGGGCGGCGAGCTGGTGGTAGCGGGCGCTCACGCCAGCTCACCCCCGGCTGGCGCTGGGGGTGAGCTGTCGTGAGCGCCCGCTTCCGGCAACTCGCCGCCCACGTCCGCCGCCTGCCCGACGACGACCTCAACGACCTGCTCATCGACCTGCCCCCCGACCGCTTCACGGCGCTGGTCGACGCGGCCCTCTCCCACCCGGTCAACCCGCCCGGGCTGCGGCTGCGGCTGGTCTCGGCGGCCCCGGCCGAAGGCTGGACGGTACTAGCCGGTGACCCGCCCCGCCCGATTGGGACGGTGGCCCGCGGCTGGCGCGACGGCGACTCCGGCCGGTCGGGCTGGCGAGCCCGGACCCGCCAGGGCGAGCCGGTCGCCATCGGCGGCCTCTGCTGGTGGCGGCGACGGGCCGATGCGGTCGGGGCGTTGGCCTGGGTGACCCCGGCCAGCGGCGCCCGCTGTGTGGTGCTGGCCGCATCTGTCCGCGCCCTGGATGACCTGGAGCTCAACGACCTGTTGGTCGAGCTGCCCGTCGACCGGTTCGACGCCCTGCTGGACGCCGCCTTCCCGACCGAGGAGGCGGCGGCATGAGCCGCCCCACGGCCAAGCGCTGTCCCCGCTGCGGCCAGGTCAAACCGGCCGACCAGTTCTACCGGCGCCGCCGTGGCCGGCGGCTGTCGCCCTACTGCCAGCCCTGCACCCGGGCGGCCTCGTGCCTGGCCCGCCAGCGGCGCCGTCAGGACCTGGCCACGGCCGAGCGGCTGCGAGCGGTCGACCGGGCCCGCCAGCGCCGCCACCGCACCCTCGGCGGCCAAGACCGGACCGGTGGTGACGCAGCGTGAGCCGGCAGTCTATGGTTGCGGGCCGCACGCCGCCCGAGGCGCTGGGCGGCGGCCGCGCCGGCGCCGCGGCTGCGGTGCCGTTCCTGGTGCTGGATCTCGGCCGGGGTTGTGATCCGCATCAGGCGCGTTGTCGGCGGTGCCGCTGGCGCAGCGGCTGGCGGACGACCGCGGCCCAGGCCCGGGTTGAGCAT
>JASLBL010000140.1 GCA_030146615.1 Actinomycetes bacterium | reverse complement strand
GTCGGGGCGGGTGGGGTTGGCTGGTCGGGTTGGTTCTGGCAGCCCGCCACGGCCAGGGCGGCAAGGCCCAGGGTGAGGGGGGCGATGGTCCGGATGGGTCGCATGGCAACCTCCTTGGTGGTGCTGCCATCACCATCCGCCTGGCCGGTCACAGCGCCGACGCCGACCGGCCTCGACCGTGCAGCCGGTTGGTCCCTGTTGGACGACGGACGACCGGCCCGCCTCCGCGTGCAGAGATCGCTGCCGACCGGCCCAGCCGCCTCGGTACTTCGACCAAGCTGTGGGCACGCTGGGACTCGGGTGCGTGCTCGATTGCCCGCTCGATGCTGTCGCACTCCATCTGCTAGAGGCCGGCCAGGTGCCGTGGCAGGGCTCGAACCTGCAACCTGCTGTTTACGAGATACCTGCCCATATTCTGGCTCGGGGATGATCTACTGGGCGCTTGGCATGCTGGCGTTGTCGATCCGGTCGATGGCATACCAGCAGGCCGGCCCCGCCGGCCGCGCCGACGAAACCGAGCTGGCGTAGGCGGGGATGGTTCATGTCCCCTGCCTTTGCTGTCCGGTGAGCCGGTGATCAGGGCCTCGCCCGACCGGGGGAACAACTAGCATTAGCAGCAGCGCGGCGATCCCGATCGCGTGTAGCGCCAGGTTGGCCACCATGTTGGTCACCCTTGCACAGCTTACGTCGAGCTGGCCGCATGCCCAGTGGGTCACACGCAAGACCGCGCTGACCAGCCCGCTTCGCTATTTAGGTGTGCCGCACGCCTCCCGGGCGGGTCGGTCGTCCACTCCCTGCGGCCCTTATGGACGACACGACTTGGAAGGGTGCTGAATAGCACGGCGCCTTGGCTGTCGAGCTTTGACAAGGATGAGGTCGAGTGAGCGCTCAGGTTGCGGTCGGCACCGCCTGGGCGGCCGTCTTGATGAGCTGTAGCACCTCATCTGGGTGGGAGACCATGGCCACGTGGTTGGTCGGGACCTCCACGGTGGTGGCGCCCATGCGAGGGGCGAACTGCCGCTGGGCATCGGGCGGGATCGCCTGGTCGCCGTCGGCGATCAGGAACCAGGACGGCAGCGACTTCCAGGCCGGGACGCCCATCACCTCCCCGAGGGCGCTCCAGTGCAACGGCTGCTGGACCGCGAACATGACCTTGGCCTTGACCGGGTCGACGTCGGCCGCGAAGTGGTTGACGAAGTCGTCCTCGGGCAGCCAGGCGAAGCCCTGCTGGTCGACGTCGAGATGCGCCAGGGCGGGACCCGGAGGCCCCTGGTCCAGCAGGGCGCCGATCGACTCGCCCTCATCCAGCCCGAACGCGGCGATGTAGACCAGGCCAACGACGTTGGGCGTGTCGGTGCCGAGCGCGGTGATGATCTGGCCGCCGTAGGAGTGCCCGGCAACGACGGTTGGCCCGTTCTGGCGGGCCAGGACCTGGCGCAGCCGGGCGACGTCATCGGCCAGCCTGGTCATCGGGAACTGGGGTGCGGTGACGCGGTACCCGTCGGCCTGCAAGTGCTCGATGACGGCGCTCCAACTGGAGCCGTCGGCCCAGGCGCCGTGCACGAGGACGATGTTGGGCAGCGCAGTCATGTCAGGGCTCCTTCCCGGTCTGCGTTCTGTTCTACTCGGTTCTCCCTGCGCCTACCGTGTCGAATCACGGATGCTCACAGGTCAACCCGCGAATTCATGTACCAGACGACCACATCGACCGCGGAACGCAGGTCCCAGCCTTCCAGCCTGCGTTCCAGCCGGCTTCCCACGCCGCCTGGAATGCTCGGGCCTGGTCGGCCTCCTTCAGGCCGCGGGGAGTCGGCGCTGGAGGGGGCGTCATGGGCGGCATCACGGCGCGTCTCTTCGCTTCGATCCAGGCTATTCGGGCGAGGGTGAAGCTGTCCAGCCCCTCCAGGTCCATGATGGTCTCCTAGCTGGGGCTGTGCAGCGGGTCGCGCTGGGCTGGGGCACCTGGCGGAACACCTGGTTGCAGCTGGCCATGCCGTCGCGTTGAACGGCCGGTCGACCGTGCTGTGCGGTCCCCTGGTGCCTGAGCACCTGGAGGGCCTGCCGGGTCGACGCCTGGTCGGCCAAGGCGCAGGCACCATTCGGCCTGGACTTCGCTGACGAGGCAGACCTCGTGGCGCGCAGCGTGCTGGTCGTGGGGGTGCAGGCCGCGCTGCCGTTGCTGGTCCCTGCCCGGCTTCGTCAGCACGTCACGATCGTGATGGGAGCAGCGGTGGCGATCTTGACCCTGCGGCTGTCGCTGGTCGCCCCGCTACCCGGCCTGCTGTTGAGTGCCGGCGGGCTTGCTGCACTCGTGGCCGCAGCACAGGCTGTCCGCTCGCGTGCGGCGGCCGCGTCGAGGTGAGCAGCGGCGGGTGACTCCGGATCGGCCGCTGGCGCTCTGGATGGATCCAGCGTCCGTGGTGCAGAGAAGTTTGAAGAAGAACGCGACTCCGGTGGCCTGGCACTGATCGCGCAACCCACGCGCCCAGTCCGGATGCATCGGGCGCGCACCCGGCCGGCATCCACGGCGCCTCGGCGACGTCCTCATGATCGCACCAGCCGCTCTCGGCCGCCGCCTCGATCCAGGCGACCCGCCGATCCCGGTCGCCTCACCGGCGAACCCAGCTGCGCATCCGGCCCGGCCGCTTGGTCAGGATCTGGTACGTGTGACGCGGCTTGCGCCACCCCGGCCGGCCTTCCGCCGAGGTCCAGAACATCGTGGTCCACCGCCGCGATGAACTCGTCCGGCACGGCGTCATGCCACAAGGTGGTAGCACTCATCCGGATTCTCCGAGCTCTGCAGTCGAGATCGCCGTCGCGACGGTGCTCGTCCCGGCCGGCTGAAAGAATCTTGAAGCCGGATGTCGAAAGGAGGGCCTGCCGTACGACGCGTTGACGACACAGCCAACAGCGAAGGAGACAATGAGATGGGCAAGGTCACCACCGGCGGCACGATGTCGCTCGACGGCTACATCGCCGGACCAGAAGAAAGCGGCTTCGATCTGCTGTTCCAGTGGTACGGCAACGGCGACGTCGAGATCCCGTCGGCCAGTCCCGACGTGCCGCCGCCCCGCATCTCCGCGGCGAGCGCGGAGCTGATCAAGCCGGAGTGGGAGAACACCGGCGCGCTGGTCGTCGGCCGGCACCTCTACGACATGACGAACGCCTGGGGCGGGCGCCACCCGATGAACGTGACCACGGTCGTGCTCACCCACCGGCGCCCCGACGACCGTCCTGAGGACGACGAGAACTTCGTCTTCGTCACCGACGGCATCGAGGCGGCGGTGGCAAAGGCGAAGGAGCTGGCTGGGGACAAGAACGTCGCTGTCAACGGCGGGCAGATGGCCCGGCAGTGCCTAGAGGCCGGCCTGCTCGACGAGGTCGGCGTCGAGCTGGTGCCGGTCGTGCTGGGCGGGGGGACGCCGCTGTTCGCCGAGCTCCGCACCACGCCGGTGCAGTTCGAGGGGCCCGTCGCGGTGGTCGAGGGCACCGGCGTCACGCACCTGCGCTACCGAGTCAAGAAGTAGGCCTCCGGCGCCCCGGTTGTCGTATTGGCGGACCCGGCAGGGGGGCGCTCCGCGGCCCGACCGGTGCGCGCGGGAACGTACGGTCTGCCGTGGGGGCATTCGGCAAGTCGTGATTCCGGTAGTTGCCGATAGCTTCGGCGAGGCCACCGTCGACACGGTGGCCATTGCGGCACTCATGAGCAGCCCGGATCAAGATCATGGACGGTGATCGAGATTCGGTCGCGGAAGGGGTTGCGTGGGAGACGGGTCGGCACACAGGCCGATCCACTCAGCTGCCGCGAAGCCTACGGCACCACATCAGGTGCCGTCTCGCACGGTCAGCTACACCCGGCTACCGGGGCGGTGGCAACGCTCCTGCGTAGTGATTGCCCCATAGCCAGGCGGCAGGAACTAATCGTCTGGTGCCTATCTGCTTGAACGTATCCGCGGCTGTACCCAATAGGGGATGAAGTCCGTTCCCTACCTCGAGTTCCCCCCAAAGCCAGCACCGCCGGCTTGTGGCTGGGGGCGCTGGCGGCGTTGAGGGATGGTCAGAATGGTTCCTCTGTGGCCACAGCCCGGGATGTACTGGTGGATGGGGGAGCCATCGAGCGCGGGATGGGCCCGCAGTACCATGGCGGGATGCCGTTGGTCGAGATCCTGGATGGCCCGTCCGAGTGGCCGGGGCGGTGTTCGAGAGCCCCGAGGACATGGTCGCCGACGAGATCGGCCTGACCCATCCTCGCTGGCGGGGAACCCCGGTGTTGGTGGGGTGGGGAGCGCTGTATACCTATCGGAAGGTGGAGGTGGCCGCGGATCGGCACCGCTACCGCTATGTGGGGCCCTTTTGGGGCTCGACCCCGCCGTCTCTACGACGGGATGGAAGATCTGACCGGCTGGGACGTGCTGGTGGTCCAGCAGGAGCTGCATTCTGACGACCGGCGCAAGCTGTGGGGTAGCCCGGTCCGGGTGTACACGGCCCCGCCCGGCGTACCGCGGCCGGATCCGGACCGGCCGCCCGAGGAGCAGGGCTGGCAGGAGCTGGCCATGGCATGCTGCGCCGCCCGCAGGCGCCGGGTACGGGCGCGTGCTTGCAGGAGCGGCTGGCCCGGTTGATGGCGGGGGGAATCCGTGGGGTGGTCGGGCACTGGCGGCGCCTCGCCGACCTGGAGGGTGCAGCCAAGGATGCCGAGGTGGAGCGGATCGAAGCCGAACAGTCGCGGATGGTTCGGGTGGCCAGGGCGGCCCGGGAGCTGCAGCGGCTTCAGCCCGATGAGGTGTGGTCCTGGACCAGCGCCCCGCCGTTCCCGGCCCGGACGCCCTACATCCCAATGATCGGTGCGGAGCTGGCCAGGATCCGCGGGCTGGGGGAGCGGGAGTGGATGGCCCTGCAGGACCGAGTGCTGCTGGTCGTGCATCCGGAACGGGATCTCGAGGACGAGAACGGCTGGGTGTATGGCTTCGCCAAACTGTACAGCGCCCCACCGGGCACCCCACCACCGGATCCGGCGGTCGCGCCCGAGCAGCATGGCTGGGCGGAGCTGGTGGAGGGGGATTTCCTGCTGCCTGGCTGCTCCACATCACCAGGTACGAGCTCTGTGAGCGTCGGTGTTGTGCGCCGTTCCGCGAGCCGAAGCCCGGCAGCTAAGGCCGGCTGGCGGCTGGGTTCACGCCAGCACCAGCACAACGTTCCGACAAGCATCAGCGCCGCCATGACGGCACCGACAGGCTGGTGTGAGCTGCTGCTGAACTGAGAGCTCCAGATTGACACGACCACCCTAGGCATGCGGACGCCGGTGAATGTGGCCGCAAAATCCGCGTTCCTCGGATGGTGGCCTGACCCGCGCATCTTCCCAGGCGACAAATAGCTGTGGTTTCATTGTCGTGAGGTGTGGCTGCCCTTGGGCCGCGTCCCTTCGGCTCTTGTGAGGGAGGAAAACTGGCTCGGCGGATCTTCGTGCTGTCCGCTGTGCTGTTAATGGTCCTGACAGCGGGGCCAGCGGCGTGGGCTGACAACATCGCGGCGGCGGGGGATATCAGTCAGAAGGCCGGCGGGGCGAGGAACGACCAGGCGACGGCCCGACTGATCGCGCCTTCGTCGGGGAATGGCATCGGGCTGGTGCTGGCCCTAGGCGATACCCAATATGAGTGCGGGGAAATGCAGAACTACCTCGGCGCGTACGATCTGAGCTGGGGGCAGTTCAAGGGAATAACCCGACCGGCGCCGGGGCACCACGAGTACCTGACATCCTCCCCCAATGGGTGTCTGGGACAGGCTCCTGGTCCCATAAGAATGCTGCAACCCGCCGGGGCCGACTACTACCAATACTTTGCTGGGAGGACGCCACCCCACCCTGGCTACTACTCGTTCAACGCCGAGGCGTGGCACTTCGTGGTCCTCAACACGACCTGCACGGTGGTGCCAGGTGGGTGCTCGGGGGCCATGCTGAACTGGCTAAAGGCCGACCTGGCGGCGAACAAGCTCGGCTGCACGGTGGTCATCGGGCATAGCCCATACCTCTCGTCGGCAGCTCCCAGCTATGGGACGCCCGACCTGGCAGCCATCTGGCCAACCCTGGTGCTGAACGACGTCGACCTGTTTCTTGCCAGTCATAGCCATGCGTACGAGCGCCTGGCCCGAGTCCGGACCCAAGGCAACGTGGACGAAGATTGGGGTCCGGGTGACGGCGATGACGGCCACTCCGGCGTGCCCATCGTCATTGCCGGGACGGGCGGCCACTCGCTGATCCCCTTCGGGAGAATCCACCCGGCCAGCCGGTCCAGGGTGGCAGGCAAGTACGGCATCTTGAAGATCGTGCCCAACTACCCGTCCTTGGGCCGGTGGGTCCAGGCGTTCAAGACCACCGACGGCCAGACCCTGGATCGGGTCCAGATGAGGTGCCACTGACCTGCGGACCACCATCCTCGCCGGAGTCAGCTCGGCCACCAGGTCCCCGAGGGTACCGGCCTGGACCACCCAGCTCTACAAAGGTGCAGGGTGCAGAGGGACCGACTCGTTGCCGAGGGGCTTGTCTGAAGAGCCATTCCGCTCGGCGGAGGTGCCGGTTCCTCGCTGACTGCGAGGCAAGCCCAGCGTGCCCGCGGCCGCAGGGGCTGGGCACGCTGGGCCGGTCGGGTTAGCGGACCAGCCGCAGGGTCAGCGGATACCGGTAGGCCTGGCCCTGGCTGGCCTTGACGGCGGCCAGCGAGGCCAGCACCACCCAGCCGATCACCCCGACGATGAGCAGGGGGATGCCGACCAGCATCAGGGTGGCGACCAGCAGGACCGCGCCGTAGATGGCGATGGAGATGCCGAAGTTCAGCGCCTCGCGGCCGGCCTGGTCGATGAACGGGTCCCGGTCGCGTCGGGTCAGCCAGACCGCAAGTGGCCCGATGACCGACCCGAAGGGCACGACGAGCCCGGCGAAGGTCGACAGGTGGGCGGCTACTGCGGTGGTGCGGGCCGTCTCGTCTACGGTCGCCGCCCTGGCCGCCGAATCGGCGCCGTCGGCGAGGTCGACACCGCAGTGCGGGCAGCTGGTTGTGTGTTGGTCCAGCCTGGCCGAGCAGGCCGGACACGTCCTGGACATGAATCTGCTCCTTGGTCGGCGCCCTCTCTCCGGGACGCCTGTTGGGACACCGTCGACGATAGGCCGCCAGGCGGGCTGTGTCGTCGGTCCCCGGGTGACACTTGGCCGTCGGCCGGCAGGCGCAGCTGGGGCTCGCTGTCATCCGCCGGGAGGAGCCGGCTCGTCGGCGACCGTCACCCCGGCGCGTATGACCGGCCGCCTGGACCGATCATGGACGATCGAGCTGGTGGTAACGGCCCACCTCGGCCGCTTGGAAGCCAGAACAGCCCCGGCAACCTCGCTATGCTTGGCCGACTCTGACCGAGGAGGCTATGTCGTGGCGGTGAAGCAGGTCCGTGTCTCTGACCTTTCGGGTCGCCAGGCGACCGAGGAGCAGTTCGCCAAGCTGGTCGTGCACCAGCACCCCGAGTACCAGGGCCCCATCACCCTCGATGTGCTGCCCGAGGAGCTGGGGGAGCTGCCCGACAGTGACCAGTATGTGTCCATCGAGGTCATCCAGCCGGGGGAGCGCAGCGGCCAGCGGGCGCTGCTGTCGGTGGAGCGGTTCAACCAGCTGGCCGCCGGCGGCGACATGAACACGATCCTGATGAACGCGGTGGCCGCCCAGCAGCCGCACCGCCCAGCCTCCCCCCGCCGACGTGGCCGCACGGCTCGGGACGGCCAGACCAAGGGCAGGGGCAAGGTGGAGTGGGGGCTGCCCCATCGTGGGCGGATCTCGCCCGAGGAGGCGGCCTGGGTGCGTGAGCACTTGGATGAGGTCCAGCGGCTGCGGTCCGAGCGCGGGGTGCCGTTGCTGGATCCGGCCGACCCCAAGACCAAGGAGCGCTACGGCCTGTAGCGTCGGCGACCCGCTCGCGGGTCCGCTCAGCGGCCTCAAGACCCCTTCAGGTTCGGAGCGTTCCCGACCTGGGCGGGCACTGTCCTCGGGCCACCCGGCGATCCTGCCGATACATGCTGAGATGGGACGGCGTCTGAGTCTGCTCGCCCGTCACTGCGGTGGTACGGGCCTGGCCGTGCTCGTCTCCGGCGGAAGAAGGAGTCTGATCGTGACCTACTGCGATCTTCATGACATGACCGGCTGTATCCATGAGCGTCCGGTGTTCCGGCGCCCTGAGGATCAGGCCGGCCGGCCGCTCCTACACCTTCGGCAGTCCGCTGAGCCGCTTTCTGCGACTGCCGGATGCCGTGCGGTCCATCGTCGTCCTGACTGCGTACTGATCGAGGTTGCCCGGCTACCCTGAGCCTGAGCGGCCTCCGGCCGCCCATCACGCCGGCTGGCGCCTGGTAGCCGCCAGGCGAAGGCAACGCCGGTGCCTACTGTGCCATCGGCATCACACCTGCTCGGCAATGCCACCGACGCCGTAGACGACGATCTGGCCATCACGGAGTGCCCATGTCCTCCGAGCGTGGCATCGACTTATCCGGAGTGGCCCGTGGAGTGGCTCAGGCGGCCGTTGTGAGCGGCTTTGTTAGCGGAGGGGCCCGGGCCCCTTCTGTGTGCTCGTAAGGATGAGGTCGGCGACGGTCGCGGCCACGAACCATTACATGACACCGTCTAACCGCTGCCATGCATCGATTGGTCGGTGAGATGAGCGCAATCCCGAGCAGCTAACTGCGCCCCTGGCGGTCGCACACCCCAGGACGTCACACGGTCATGATCTGTGCCAGTGGCCGTTGTGCCATCCACCGTTGTTCGACTGGTCGTTGCACGCCCCGCTCGACCAGGGTGGGATAGGAGGTCAGGTCGGTGAACTGCAGCCGGCCCGACTGAAAGCCGATCATGGCGCTCGCGCGAGTCCCGGATTCGAGTTGGTCAGAGAGGAAGTCGATGCAGCGGGCCGTCAGTCGGGTGGCTTGGATCCGGTCGAATGGGCTGGGATCCCCGCCCTCTTGAGTGTGCCCGAGGATGGCCGCGCGGGCGTCGAACAGGTCACCGCCCTCCTTTTCAAACAGCGAGGTGATGAAGCCCGTGGTGTAGAGCGGGTCGGCGTTCTCGCTGCGGATCACCAGCCCCAGCCGTTTGCCGGAGCGGAATCCTTCGGTCAGCGCTTGGACGTCCGCGGTCAGGCCATCGAGGGTTATGCCCTCCTCGGGCAGGTACATGCGTTCGGCGCCGGTCGCCAGCCCGCTCATCAGCGCCAGATAGCCGCAGTCCCGACCCCTCACCTCGACGACGAAGCATCGAAGCGACGCCACGGCCGACTGCTTGATCTTGTCGACGTCGGCCACGATGCTGTTCAACGCCGTGTCGCTGCCGATGCTGAGCTCCGTGCCGGGTAGGTCGTTGTTGATGGTCGCCGGCAGGCAGACGATCGGGATGTCGAACTCCGGATATTGGCGCCGATGGCTGTGCAGCACGTGCGCGGCCTGGTACCCCGCCCAACCACCAATCATCAGCAGGCCGTCGATCCGATGCGCGCCGACCTGCTTGGCGGTCTGCGCGATCGCGTCCCCGCTCGGCACGTACCGGTTGGTGCCGATTTCGGCGCCGCCGGATGACACCCAGCCGCTGACGCTCATCCACTGCATCTCCTGGATGTCGCCATCGCGCAGCCCACGGAAGCCGTTCTTGACCGCCAGCACCGTGTAGCCGCGATCCAGGCCGAGCCGCACCGCCGCCCGGACCGCGGTGTTCATGCCCGGCGCGGGGCCGCCGCCGTGCACCACCGCCAGCCGGAATCTACGGCGCCCGGCGGCCGTGGGCCGAGGGGCGGCCTGCTGCATCGTCACCACAATGCTGAACGAGTCGCGGAAGCTGCCGCCGCGCAGCCGCATCGCCCCGTCGAGGTCCTGCGCCTTGATCCGCTCGCCGACGGCGCGGGTCTGCCCGATGCAGTCCAGCAGCGGCGAGCTGACCACCTGGTGCCCGCGGATGCCGACAAGCTGCGCGGGTGTGCCGGGAGCATCGGTTAACAGCTGCTCGACCGCCGCGTGCCCGAGCAGCGTTCCCAGATACCGGTCGAAGGCGCTGGGGGCACCTCCGCGCTGGACGTGGCCCAGGATCGTGACCCGGGCGTCCTCACCGAGTCCCTCCTCGAGCAACCGCTTGACGTCGCCGACCGTGATCGGCTTGCCGTCGCGGTCCTGTGCCCCTTCGGCGACCAGCACCACGTTTTGCCGGCGGCCCTGGTCGCGTCCGGCCCGCAGGACAGCGCACATGACGCTGCCCCAGTCGTCCCGCTCCGGCGGACGCTCCGGGATGAGGACCCAGTTTGCGCCGGTGGCCAGCGACCCCATCAACGCGAGATAGCCGCAGTGTCGGCCCATGACCTCGACGACGAAGGTCCGCTGATGGCTGGACGCGGTGCTGTGGATGGCATCCAGCGCTTCGGTGATCCGGTGCAGCGCCGTGTCGGCGCCGATCGTCATGTCGGTGCCGAACATGTCGTTGTCGATCGAGCCGACCAGTCCTACGAGCCGCAGGAACGGGTGCGCGGCGGCCACCTTGGGAGGTACCTGGCCGGCGTCCACCAGCTCGGACAGCAACTCCGGCCATTCCTCGCGGAGCAGGTTCGCGCCGGTCAGGCTGCCGTCGCCGCCGATCACGACCAGCGCGTCGATGCCGAGCTCCAGCAGGTTGCGCGCTGCCCGCCGGCGACCGTCCCGCTCCTGGAACTCCATCGACCGTGCCGTCCCGAGGATCGTGCCGCCGCGTTGCAGGATCCCGCCCACATCCGCCGACTCCACCCGGCGGATGGCATCCCCGCCCTGGATCAGCCCCAGGTAGCCCTCGGCCACCGCGTAGACGTGGATGCCGTGATGCACCGCTGTCCGCACCACCGCGCGGACGGCTGGGTTCATGCCCCCGGCGTCGCCGCCGCTGGTGAGCACCGCGATGCTGGAGGGCGCAGTTGCAGAGGGCGCAGTTGCCGTCTCGGTCATGAACCAAGTGAAGAGCCCAGGACCTGTCCAGTCAATCCTCCTGTGACGACTTTCGGTACGTCGCATACGTCTCCAACGCCGGGTCAAGGTGATCGGCCGCCTGCCTGGTGAGCAGAGCTGCCTCAGCCTGGTCTGGGCGTCCTGGACCGGGCAGCGAAGGGCTGACGCGGGCTTGCCAGAGTTGAGCAAGGCCCCGTCTCGCCATCCATAGCAGCTTGCGTCCAATGACGGGAGAGAGCCATGTCTGAAGCGACGACCGACAGGGCGCTGGCCGGCAACGAGGAAGAGGAAGAGGTACTGCCCCCGGAACCGACGACGAAGTCCATCATCCTCGGTGAGGTGGTCGGCTCGTTCCTGCTGCGTGTTCTCGGTCTCGGCATCGGGGTCTCCGCAACGCTCTGGCGGCACGGCGATCCTGCTCTTGGTGATCCTCTCCCTGCTCGAGACCCGCCATGTCAACGCCCCGTCCGCGTGGATCTTCCCGTTGATCGTCGGGGCCACGATCGGCCTGCTGATCATGTTCGTCGTCCCCATCTCGCAGGCGTCGTTCAACCCGGCCCGCGACCTGGGCCCGCGGATCATGCTGTTGCTCATGGGCTTCGGCTCGGTGGCCTTCCCCGGGCCCAACCACGGCCTGTCGCTGATCGGCGACTGGACCGATCATCGGCGGGATCATCGGTGCCCTCTTCTTCGACAAGGTGATGCGTCCGAACATCCCCGGCCACGAGGTGGAGGGTTCACATGTCACCACCCTGAGCCAGCTCGCCTACGACCCGACCATGGAGGTCCGGCGCGAGACGCTGCACGGACATGCCGCCCGGCTGCCGCTGGAGCTGGTGGGAGCCGACCGCATCGACCTCGTGATGGTCGACGCGGGCGACTGCATCTACGACGACAGTTGGGCGCTCGCCGTGTTCAATGCCGCCCGGCAGCTGACTCCCGACGGCGGCATCGACGAGACGGAGTTCTGGTCGATCTACGACGCCCAGCGCGAGGCTCAGGGTGGCTCACTGAGCCGGGCCGTCGCCACCCGCTACTTCGACGTGGTCGTCCACCCAGAGCAGGTCGACCTCGCCAAGACACCCAGTCCGCGCATGTGGAAGCGGGCCCTGGAGGAGACCGGTGTCCAAGCCAACCGAGCCGGACGCGATCGTGACCACCTTCAGCGGCGTCCCGAATGCCCTCGTCGCCATCTCACCATCGCGCACGCCTGCGACGACGGCGTGACCGACAAAAGGAGGAATGCCATGACCGAGACGTCGACCCCGGAACGGAACTGGGCTGGTAACTACACCTATCGGGCTGAGAAGCTCCACAGGCCACAGACCCTCGAGGAGCTGCAAGAGATCGTGACCAAGGCCCCCAGCGTCCATGCGCTCGGTTCTCGCCATTCGTTCAACGACATCGCCGACTCGTCAGAGCTGATCTCGCTCGAGACCCTTACGGACGTGGGGTCCTTGCCGGAGGCGATCACTGTCGACCGCCAGGCCAATACGGTCTCGTTCGGCGGAGGTGTGAAGTACGGCGAGTTGGTCGAGACACTGAACGATGAGGGCCTCGCGCTGCACAACATGGCCTCGCTACCCCACATCACGGTTGCCGGCTCGATTTCGACCGCTACGCACGGTTCGGGCATGCGGCATGGCAACCTGGCCACCGCCGTGGCCGGGCTGGAGCTGGTCACATCCAGTGGCGAGGTCGTGAGGGTGTCGCGGGGCGATCCTGACTTCGATGGCATGGTGGTCGGGCTGGGGGCACTCGGCGTGATTACGTGGGTCACCCTCGACGTGCAACCTGCTTACGAGGTCGAGCAGCGCGTGTACGAGAGGCTGAGCTGGGACGCGGTCGAGCAGAACTTCGAGGAGATCGCCTCGATCGCCAACAGCGTGAGCTTCTTCACCCACTGGGGTGAGATCGTGGAACAGGTGTGGGTCAAGCGCCGCACGGATGAACCCGACCGCGTGGAGGGAGATCTGTTCGGCGCGGTGCCGGCGACCGCCGAGATGCATCCGACCGGCGTGATGGATCCCACCCCCTGCACCCCGCAGCTGGGCAGGCCCGGTCCCTGGTCGGACCGCATCCCACACTTCCGGATGGGATTCACGCCGAGCAGCGGCGAAGAGATCCAGTCGGAGTACCTCCTTCCGCGCCGGCACGCCGTTGAGGCCTTCGCAGCCGTGCGGGAGTTCTCGAGCCGCATCCAGCCGCTCCTGTTTGTCACCGAGATCCGCACCGTCGCTGCCGACCAGCTGTGGATGAGCATGAACTACAGGGAGGAGAGCGTGGCGCTCCACTTCACCTGGAAGCGAGAGCAAGACGCGGTCGAGCGCATCACCGCCGAGATCGAGGAGGCGCTGGCGCCGTTCCATATGCGCCCGCACTGGGGCAAGCTCTTTCACATGAACGCGGCGACGATCGCCACGCTCTACGAGCGGCATGGCGACTTCGTGCGCTTGCAGGAGCGGCTTGACCCGCGCGGCGCCTTCCGCAATCAGTGGCTCCAGTCCCATGTGCTCGGCAACGCCTGAGTTGCATCGCAGCGCCATCCCCGGCGTAGAGGGCGCCGAACGGGACCGGACCACGGCGCGTGCACGGGTCTAGCCCGGTTCCCGGTAGCTAGCAAGCGCTGTACCGAATCCACGTCGCCGCGGAGCGTCCTGTCCCTGTCGAGGAGTCTGGAGGGTGGTCGTGTCTGCTAGCCGCAGCGTCGCGGTACTCGGGCCCATCCCGCGTGATCGCATCATCACCCATCGTGGTGAGGTCTTCGAGAAGTACGGCTGCGCCCTCTACACCGTCGCCGCGTTGTCGGCACTGCTCGACGCCGACGACCGGATCTACCCGATCGTCCACGTCCGGCGGGAGGACGAGGAGCCGATCAAGGAACTGCTGTCGGCCTTCCCCAATATCGACCTCACCGGCGTGCGGTCGGCGAGCGATCACGGGGCGGTCGTCGAGTTGACCTATGTCGACCAGAACACCCGCATCGAGCAGCAGATCGGGTTCATGGACCCGATCACGCCGGCGGACGTCGAGTTCGCGCTGCACGCCGACGCGTTCGTCTGCGTGCCCATCACCGACTACGAGGTCGGGCAGGCGACCTTGGTCTACATCAAGGAGCACAGCGCCGGCACGATCCTGCTCGACGCGCATGGCCCCACCAGCACGTTGGTCATCGGCGGGGAGCGCCGGCGGCGGCTGTGGGTGGAGCGGGACTCGTGGCTACCGCACATCGACCTCCTGAAGATGAACCTCGAGGAGGCCGGGTGCAGCTGGTTCCCGTCGAAGATCGCGCTTGAGCACCACGACGCCGGCGCGCCCATCGCAACGGAGGCGCTTCCCGAGTTCGCCGAGCACTGCCTGGGTCACGGGGTGACGGCGGTCTGTGTCACCTTGGACGAGCGCGGCTGCGCCGCGTACTGGCTGGACGAGAACGGCGACCTCGCCGAGCGGATCGTGCCGCGGATCCCGATCGAGCACGTGGTGGACACGACGGGCGCCGGCGACTCGTTCGCCGCCGGGTTGGCGTTCGGCTACCTGCAGGACGCCGACATCGTGCGGGCCGCGCAGTACGGCAACGCGATGGGCGCGCAGCGCTGCACCGGCTCGACGCTCGACGTCTACCTCTCGCTGCCGCAGACCAACAAGCAGCTCGCCGACACCTACGGCACCGCCTTCGAGGGCTGACCTCGCACGTTTTCTGCCCGCACACGACACCGAGGCGAGGTCACCGTGAGCGACGGACCCGGGAGCGACATGGCAACCGATGCGTGGGTGGTCGAGGAATCGCGGTTCGACCCGGAGCGGGCGAACTTCTACGAAACCCTGTTCACGGTCGGGAACGGGCGACTCGGCACCCGGGGAAGCCTGGAGGAGGGCCACCGAGGAGAGCTGTCGGGGACGTACCTCAACGGCGTCTACGACCGCCACAACGTCCCGGTGATCGACCTGGTCAACGTCCCGGACTGGGTGGACACCACCGTCTTCGTCGGCGGGGTCCGCCTCGACGTCGACACCTGCACGGTCGTCGCCCATCACCGCGTCCTGGATCTGCGTGACGGCCTCCTGAGGCGGAGCACGGTCTTCGAGGACGCCGAGGGCCGCCGCACACGACTGGAGACGGTCCGCTGCGCGAGCATGGCCGACCGCAGGATGTGCGGGTTGCGGCTGGAGGTCGCCCCGGAGAACCACACGTCCGAGATCCGGATCGAGACCGGGATCGACGGGGACCGTCGCAACCTGGAACGGCTGCCGCTGTACCCCGAGGGAACGGTGTTCGCCCCGGAGACGCGGTGGGAGAAGTGGGCCCGCGCCAAGCACCTGCGGGAGTCGTCCCGGTCCGCTGACGGTGCGCTCTAGGAGGTGACGGTGCATCGGTTCTCAACGCGGAAGTCTTGAAGATGAGGGAGTGCGCGGGTGGAAAGGTGAGGGGGTGACCGGAACGCCTACTCGGCCGGTCTTCCTCACCGCTTCAGCCCTCACCCCACGCCGGCAGTCACTCCAGCCCCTCGACCCGCGGCCGGCTCGGCTGCGGCGGGCGGGTGTTTCCAACGCTACTCGGGCTGGCCTGCTTCATGACCCGGCGTCATTGGGACGAGGTCGGGTTCGATGATCACTATTGGGGTCGAGTGGGGTCCAGTGGGGACCTGGGCCGGCGCCATCGCCACGGTGCTGGTGGTGATCACGACCGCCCTGGTGGCGCTGGGCTACTTCGGCGGCCTCCGGGGTCCGCGGCTGCGGCTCACTTTCGAGGCCATCGAACCGTGGTGCCGTCAGGGCAAGACCGAGGGGGACGGCACGGCCCTGTGGGTCCGGGTCGGGGTGGAGAACCTGGGCGCCGGCCCGGCGCGGGGTTGTCTTGGCCGGCTGATCAGTGTGACGACCAATGGTGCGCTCCGGCCCGATGTCGACCCGGTGCAGTCGCGCTGGGCGGGGGTGCCGCGCTCACGCGCCTGTGACCCGATGGACCTGCGCCGTGACCAGCGCGAGTACCTCAACGTGCTGTGCCTGGCTGATGGATCACGGTGGCGGCTGGTCACCTTCGAGGACCTCGACTTCGACCCGGGCTTCGCCACCGACCTGCCACTGGATCAGCGTCACGCCCTGCGGTTCTCGGTCTTCTCTGATAACGCCGACACGGTCACAAGGTCGCTGGTCGTCGAGGCGCCCTCTGGCGGTGGGGAGGTGAAGCTGCTAGCTCACTTGATGCCCCCGACCGGTCGCCGGGCTGTTCGGCCTGCTGTTCGGGCCCCAGCTGCTGGCCCGCCTGCTGCCCGCCGACTGGTCGGACAAGCTGTACCCGTACCTGCCCGTGCCGGCCGGCGCCGCTACACGTCGGTCGTGCCGGCACTCGCCGCCTGGCAGCTGCGCCGCCGTGGCGCCTGAGGCGGGCCGTTCGCTTGGGCTGGCTGCCGATATCCTGCGTGCACGACTGTCGGGTGGAGGGAGCGCGAGGTGCGGTACCAGATCGTTGCCGAGGCCTATCGGGACCTGGAGCGCTCCAGTGGGCGGATCGCGTTGATCGATCGGCTGGCTGAGCTGTTCCGGCAGACCCCGGACGACCTGCTGCCGACGGTGGCGCTGCTCTGCCAGGGGCAGATCGCCCCCGACTTCGCCGGGGTGGAGCTGGGGCTGGCCGAGCGGCTGGCCGCCCGGGCGGTCGCGCAGGCCGCCGGCGTGCCCGTCGAGCGGGTCATGGCCGGGCTGCGTGACACCGGTGACCTGGGGCTGGCCGCCGAGCAGCTGCTCGGGGAGCTGGACCCCGACCGGGCGGCGGCCCTCGAGGTCGGGACGGTGTTCGACGGGCTGCACGAGATCGCCCGGGCCGAGGGGGAGGGGTCGCAGGGCCGCAAGCTGGCCGGGCTGACCGACCTGCTCGGTCAGGCGACGCCGCTGGAGGCCCGGTACCTGGTGCGGACCGTCACCGGGTCGCTGCGCCTGGGGATCGGCACCGCCACCATCCTGGACGGGCTGGCCGAGGTCCACGCCGGCGGCCGCAAGCAGCGATTGATCCTGGAGCGGGCCTACAACATCTGCTCCGACCTCGGCCTGGTCGCCGCCACCCTGGTG
>JASLBL010000124.1 GCA_030146615.1 Actinomycetes bacterium | reverse complement strand
GGACCCGCTCCTCCTCGAGGACGATCACCGAGCCGATGCCCTTGGCGTCCATGAGGCTGGCCACGTCGGCGACGTTGTAGTGCGGGCCGACGGTGACGACCTCCTTGGTCATGACCTCCGAGACCTCCACGGGCAGTCCTCCTTGCAGGGACACAGGGTCGGGCCGGGGCGCCCACGGCGGCCCGGCCACTCCTAGAGCCTACTCCAGGGCGCCCGGCCACGACGCTCGCTAGACTCGGCACGGGATCCCGATCGAGAAGGAGCCGACGGCCATGGCGGAGAACTCCTACGACCTCGTCGTCCTGGGGAGCGGCACCGGCGGGTACTCGACCGCGATCCGGGCGGCCGGCCTCGGCCTCAAGGTCGCCGTGGTGGAGAAGGAGGACCGCTGCGGCGGCACCTGCCTCAACTGGGGCTGCATCCCGACCAAGGCGCTGCTGCACGCGGCCGAGGTGATGGACGGCGTCCACGAGGCGTCGGAGCGCTGGGGCATCAAGGCGTCGGTCGAGTCGATCGACTACTCGGCCACGGTGGCCAACCGCGAGGACATCGTCACCAAGAACGTCAAGGGCCTCGAGGGCCACCTGAAGAAGGACGGCATCGCCATCGTCCGCGGCCGCGGCCGGGTCACCGGCCCCCGCACCGTCCAGGTCGAGGGCACCGGGGAGCTGACCGCCAAGCGGGCCCTGGTGCTGGCCACCGGGTCCCAGCCCAGGTCGATCCCGGGCCTGGAGATCGACGGCGAGCGGGTGATCAACTCCGACCACGCCCTCAAGCTCGACTACCTGCCCAAGTCGGTGATCGTGCTCGGCGCCGGGGCGGTCGGGGTCGAGTTCGCCTCCTTCTGGCGCTCCATGGGGGCCGAGGTGACCATCGTCGAGGTCCTGCCCGGCCTGGTCCCGCTGGAGGACGCCGACAGCCAGCGCGAGCTGGCCCGCGCGTTCAAGAAGCGAGGCATCACCTCGATGACCGAGACCAAGCTGGAGGACGCCAAGGTCACCGACGAGCAGGTCACGGTGACGGTGACCGACGCCAAGGGCAAGACCTCGGAGGTGTCGGCCGAGCTGCTGCTGGTCGCCACCGGGCGCGGCCCGGTGGCCCAGGACCTCGGCTACGAGGAGCTCGGGGTCAAGCTGGACCGCGGCTTCGTGGTCCCCAAGAGCTGGGACACCCTGGAGACCGACGTCGAGGGCGTGTACGCGGTCGGCGACCTGCTGCCGCCGCCGTCGCTGGCCCTGGCCCACGCCTCCTTCGCCGAGGGCATGCTGATCGCCGAGACGGTCGCCGGCCAGTCCTCGCCGCCAATCGACTACGCCGGCATCCCGCGGGTCACCTTCTCCACACCGGAGGTGGCGTCGGTCGGGCTGACCGAGGCCCAGGCCAAGGACCAGGGCCACGAGGTGGTCGTCAACAAGTTCCCGTTCAACGCCACGGCCAAGGGCCTGATCCACGGCCTGGGGGGCATGGTCAAGGTCGTCGCCGCCAAGGACGGGCCCGTGCTCGGGATCCACCTGGTCGGCGCCCGGGTCACCGACCTGGTCGCCGAGGCGATGCTGATCTACAACTGGGAGGCGCTTCCGATCGACGTCGCCCAGTACATCCACCCCCACCCGACCCTGTCCGAGGCGGTCGGCGAGGCCCACCTGACCCTCGCCGGACGGCGCTTCCACCAGCTCTGAGCCGGGAGACGATGGCCAATGGCGACACCAGTCAAGATGCCGGAGCTCGGCGAGTCGATCACCGAGGGCACCATCACCCGCTGGCTCAAGCAGGAAGGTGACCAGGTCGAGGCGGACGAGCCACTGTTCGAGGTGTCCACCGACAAGGTCGACACCGAGGTCCCCTCCCCCGTCGCCGGAGTCCTGAAGACCATCAAGGTGCAGGCCGACGAGACCGTCGAGGTCGGCGCCGAGCTGGCCATCATCGAGCAGGACGGCGAGGCCGGCCAGGCCGAGGACTCTGGGGAGTCCGAGGAGTCCAAGGAGTCCAAGGACTCCGGAGAGGCCGACAGCGACACCGCCGAGGAGGCGGCCGAGGCTGAGGAGGGCAGCGAGGAGGCCGGTTCGGAGGAGGAACGGGAGTCGGAGGCGGCCCAGGCCGAAGGCGAGGGCGAGGGCGAGGCCGAGGAGCAGGCCGAGGAGCAGCCCGCGGCCGAGCAGAAGCCGAAGCCGGAGGCCTCGAGCGACGGCGGGACGACCACGGTGACCATGCCCGAGCTGGGCGAGTCGATCACCGAGGGCACCATCACCCGCTGGCTCAAGCAGGAGGGCGACCAGGTCGAGGCGGACGAGCCGCTGTTCGAGATCTCCACCGACAAGGTCGACACCGAGGTCCCCTCCCCCGTGTCCGGGGTCCTCCAGTCGATCAAGGTCCAGGCCGACGAGACGGTCGAGGTCGGCGCCGAGCTCGCCGTGATCGGCGGCGGGGGCGGCGACTCGGCCGAGGCCACCCAGGAGACCGAGGGGACCGATGAGCAGGCCCCGGCCAAGGAGGAGACGGCCGAGGAAGGCGCCGGCGCCGAGGCCGAGGAGGCCGCCGAGGACCAGGAACAGGAGGCGCCGGCGGAACCCGCACCCGAACGCGAAGCCGAGCCGGCCGCCAAGGCCAGGCCGGAGCGGTCCAAGAGCGACGGGCAGGGCAACGGCAAGGCCGCGGCCGGGGTGTCGCCGCTGGTGCGGCGCCTGGCCCGCGAGCACGACGTCGACCTGAGCCAGGTCCAGGGCAGCGGCTCCGGGGGCCGGGTCCGCCGCGAGGACATCGAGGCGTACGTGCAGCAGCGCGGCCAGCAGCCGGCCGCCGCCAAGGCCCCGTCCGGCGGCGAGGCCCGGGCGCCCAGGGGCCAGGCGGCCGCTCCGGCGGCCGGCCCGCGGGTGGCCGTGCCGCTGGCCAAGGGCCTGCGCGAGGAGGTCGTCCCCGCGACCCGGCTGCGCAAGGTGATCGCCGAGCGGATGGTGTCCTCGCTCCAGACCAGCGCCCAGCTCACCAGCGCCGTCGAGATCGACATGACCCGGGTCATGCGCCTCCGGGAGCGGGCCAAGGAGGAGTTCAAGCAGCGCGAGGGCGTCTCCCTCTCCCCCATGCCGTTCGCCGTCCTGGCCCTGGTCGCGGCCATCAGGGAGTACCCGACGGTCAACGCGGCCATGGACGAGGAGGGGAATCTCCACATCTACCAGGACGTGCACCTGGGCGTGGCCGTCGACACCCCCAAGGGCCTGTTCGTCCCGGTGATCAAGAACGCCGAGTCGCTGAACCTGGCCGGCCTGGCCAAGGCCGTCGCGGACGTGGCCAAGCGGACCCGGGACGGCAAGATCGGCCCCGACGAGCTGTCCGGCTCGACCATCTCGATCACCAACACCGGCAGCCGGGGCGCGGTCTGGGACACGCCCATCATCAACCAGCCCAACGCGGCCATCTTCGCCACCCCGGCCATCGTCAAGCGGCCGGTCGTGGTCGAGGACCCGGACCTGGGCGAGGTGGTGGCGATCCGCCACATGATGTACGGGATCCTCACCTACGACCACCGCATCATCGACGGCGCCGACGCCGCCCGCTTCCTCGTCAAGGTCAAAGAGGTCCTAGAGGCGGCCGACTTCGAGGGCGACCTGAACCTGGAACGGGAGTAGCAGATGCCGGAACGATCGACCGGGGGGCTAGGCTTGAGCCCCCCGGACCCCCTCTGGTCGGTCCGCGCCGGGACGGTCCCCTACCGGCGGGCCTGGGCCTGGCAGCGGGCCCTGGTCGAACGGCGGGCCGCCGGCGACATCCCCGACACCGTGCTGCTGCTGGAGCACCCGCACGTCTACACCATCGGCAAGCGCGGCAGCGACGCCGACGTGCTCGCCGACGCGGCCTGGCTGACCGCCAACGGGGCCGAGGTCGTCCGCAGCGACCGTGGCGGCCAGGTCACCTACCACGGCCCCGGTCAGCTGGTCGGCTACCCGATCACCCTGCTCGACCCCACACCAGACATCTGGCGGTTCGTCGGCCGGGTCGAATGGGCCCTGGTGGAGGTGGCCGCCGCCTTCGGGCTGGAGGCGCGGGGCGAGCGCGGCGACCTCACCGGGGTCTGGGTCGGCGACGCCAAGCTGGGCGCCATCGGCATGCGGGTCTCACGCGGGGTGACCAGCCACGGCTTCGCCCTGAACTGCGCCACCGACCTGGCCTACTTCAACGCCATCGTGCCCTGCGGCATGCCCGACAAGGCCGCCTGCTCACTGTCCAGCCTGCTCGGGCGCCAGGTGCCGGTGGCCGAGGTCATCCCGGTGGTCGAGCGCCAGCTGGCCGACCGCCTGGAGCGCACCCTTGTCCGGGTCGACCCCGCTACCCTGGATCTGCCGGCGGAGGACTACGACCCGGAGACCATCCATGCCTGAGCCCGTGATCCCGCCCGGGGCCCGCACTCTGGAGTTGTGGCCCCGCACCCCATCGCCGCCGCCGACCGAAGCCACGTTCGGCCGCAAGCCATCCTGGCTGAAGGTGAAGGCGTCCCAGGGCCCGAACTACCGCGAGCTCAAAGGCCTGGTCCGCGACGAGCAGCTCAACACGGTGTGCGAGCAGGCCGGCTGCCCCAACATCTACGAGTGCTGGGAGGCCCGGGAGGCCACCTTCCTGATCGGCGGGGACCACTGCACCCGGGCGTGCCCGTTCTGCCAGATCCACTCGGGCAAGCCCGAGGGCTACGACACCGACGAGCCGCGCCGGGTCGCCCACGCCATCGGCCGCATGGGCCTGCGGTTCGCGGTCATCACCGGAGTGGCCCGGGACGACCTCAGCGACGGCGGCGCCTGGCTGTTCGCCGAGTCGGTCCGCCAGGTCCGGGCCCTCCTGCCGTCCTGCGGGGTCGAGGTGCTGATCCCCGACTTCCGCGGCAAGCCCGAGGCGCTGCGCCAGGTCACCGACGTCGAGCCGGACGTGCTGGGCCACAACGTCGAGACGGTGCCCCGCCTCTACAAGCGGATCCGTCCCGGGTTCACCTACGCCGGGTCGCTGGAGCTGCTGGCCAGGTCGCGGGCCTGGCTCCCCGATGGCTGCGCGACCAAATCGAACCTGATCCTGGGCATGGGCGAGGAGCGCGACGAGGTCCTCCAGACCATGGCCGACCTCCGCTCGGTCGGGGTCGAGCTGCTGACAATCACTCAGTACCTCCAGCCGACCAAGGCCCACCTGAACCTCCAGCGGTTCATCCCACCCGAGGAGTTCGCCGACCTCAAGGCCCACGCCGAGGCCCTCGGGTTCGCCCACGTCGAGTCGGGAGCCCTGGTCCGCTCCAGCTACCACGCCGGCGAGATGCACAAGGCGGCCGTCCGCAAGCAACGCGGCCGCCTCCCCGCCTGGGCCACCACCGACGCCTAGCCGTGCCCCGCCTGGTCGTGGTCGTGCTGCTGGTCCTGGCCGTCGCCTGGCTCGGGTTCCGGGCCGTTCGCGCCTTCGACCAGGACCGCCACGCCGCCGAGGCCGCCGCCGTCCTGTCCGCCCCGGACAAGGTCACCCATCCGCTGCCGCCCGTCGCGGGACTCGGGGACGTGGGCAGCCCCGAAGGGCGGCTCTCCTACCGGCCGGGGACCTGGCTGTCGGTGGTGGAGCTGGAAGGGCTCGACCCGGTTGCCGGGGACGAGCGGTATCTGGTGTTCATGCGCAACTGGGCCGGGTGGACGCTGGCTGGGGCGGCCATGCCCGGGGCCGACGGGACCGCGCAGGTTCGGTCGGCGGCCGAGCCTCGCCCCCCGACGATCTACGAGGTGGTCGTGACCAGGGCGGTTGACGACGCCACCAGCGTCCCCCACGGTCAGCCGGTGCTCCAGTGGTTCGACGCGTCCCTGGCCCCGCCCAAGGCTCGCCGGTTCGACTTCGCCCGCGGCGCCTGAACGGCCGTCCGGTCTGGTTTACTCCGGCGAAACAAACAGGCAACCGCTCGGCAAACGCCGGTTGCTAGCGTCGCCCTCGTCTGCCCAAATGCGAAGGAGGCACCCCTCGTGACGGACTCCCCCGGAGACGTTCTCAACCTGATCCGAGACAACGAGGTCCTGATCGTGGACCTGCGTTTCGCCGACCTGCCCGGCCTGATGCAGCACTTCTCAGTCCCGGCCCACGAGCTGACCGAGGAGAGCTTCGACGAGGGCTTCGGCTTTGACGGCTCCTCGATCCGGGGGTTCCAGGAGATCCAGGAGTCGGACATGATCCTGGTCCCCGACCCGGGCACGGCGGTGCTGGACCCGTTCCGGACCCACCCGACCCTGGTCCTGAACTGCTTCGTCAAGGACCCGGTCACCGGTGAGCCCTACACCCGCGACCCCCGCCACGTGGCCGCCAAGGCCGAGAAGTACCTTGAGGGCTCCGGCATCGCCCAGCTCTCCTACTGGGGGCCGGAGGCCGAGTTCTACATCTTCGACTCGGTCCGCTTCGACCAGGACCAGCACTCGGCCTTCTACTACGTCGACGCGGTCGAGGGCGCCTGGAACTCCGGAGCCGAGGAGGGCGGGCGCAACCTCGGGTACAAGCCCCGCTACAAGGAGGGCTACTTCCCGGTCCCGCCGACCGACCACTACCAGGACCTGCGCTCGGAGATGGCCCTGACCCTTGAGGCGGCCGGCATCCCGGTCGAGGTCCAGCACCACGAGGTCGGCACCGCCGGCCAGGCCGAGATCGACATCCGCTTCGGCACCCTGCTGGAGACGGCCGACCGGCTGATGCTGTTCAAGTACATCATCAAGAACACGGCCCTCAAGCACGGCAAGACCGTCACCTTCATGCCCAAGCCGATCTTCCAGGACAACGGGTCGGGCATGCACACCCACCAGAGCCTCTGGACCGACGGGGTGCCGCTGTTCTACGACGAGTCCGGCTACGCCGGCCTGTCCGACCTGGGCCGCTGGTACATCGGCGGGCTGCTGGCCCACGCCCCGGCCCTGACCGCCTTCACCAACCCGACCACCAACTCCTACCGGCGGCTGGTCCCCGGCTACGAGGCTCCGGTCAACCTGGTCTACTCCCAGCGCAACCGCTCGGCCGCGGCCCGCATCCCCCTCTACTCGCGCAGCCCCAAGGCCAAGCGGGTCGAGTTCCGGGTCCCCGACCCCTCCTGCAACCCCTACCTGGCGTTCGCGGCCATGCTGATGGCCGGCCTCGACGGTGTCCGCAACAAGATCGAGCCCGCCGGCCCGCTGGACAAGGACCTCTACGAGCTGCCCCCCGAGGAGCTCGCCGAGGTCCCCCAGGTCCCCGGCTCCCTCGACGAGGCCCTGGCCGCCCTGGAGGCCGACCACGAGTTCCTGCTCGAGGGCGGCGTGTTCACCCAGGACGTGATCGACACCTGGCTCGCCTACAAGCGCGAGCACGAGGTCGACGCCGTCCGCCTCCGCCCCCACCCGTGGGAGTTCCACCTCTACTACGACATCTAGCACCGCAACGCGCTGACCAGCTATTACGCGTCCTGGGCGGCGACTCGGGCTACAACCGGGCTACCGCCCAGGGCGCGGTCGATGGCGGCGCGGGCCCGTCCTTCGCTGGACGGCATAAGGTGGGCATACACGCGCAGGGTGAAGCCCGGGTCGTTGTGGCCCAGGTACTCGGCCACCGCCCGGACGTTCACGCCGTCTTCCAGGAGCGCGCTGGCGTCGTAGTGGCGGGCCGCGTGCATCCCGTTGTCCCGGGTCGCCGGCACCCTGGGCGCTTCGAGGGCCGGCTTCCAGACGTGGCGGTTGAAGTACGTCCGGGCCAGCGCCGTCCGCTCCCGGGTCGTGAAGACCAGCCGGGCCGTCTCCGGCCGCCCGGTTGGCTCACGCCAGGGCAGCGTGACCGCCACCGCCGGCCAGGCTTCCAGGTGGGCCGCCAGCCGGAGCGCGACTGACTCGGGCAGGGGCACGTCGCGGGTCTTGCCGGTCTTGGGCGGGGCGAAGGTGAGCTGGTTGCCCACGATGCGGACTTGGCGGCGGACGTGGACGACGCCGCGCAGGAAGTCGACGTCATCGACGGCCAGGCCGAAGCACTCGCCCTGCCGAAGCCCCAGCCCGGCGGCAACGGCCATCAGCCCCCGGTAGCGGTCGGGCAGCGCCGCCGACACCTCGCCGACCCGCTCAGCCGACCAGGGCAGGATCTTGCGCCGGTCGGGCGCCGGCGGCTTCACCGACCCGACCCGGCACGGGTTGCGGGCGATGGCGCCGTCATCGACCGCCGCCTGCAGGATGGCGCTCAGGTTGGCGAACACGACCCGGACGTAGCTCGGCGCGAGCTGCTGCTGCAGGCCACGCGCCCAAGCCTGGATGACGCTCGGGCGTAGCGCCGCCACCGGGTAGTCGCCGAGGTGCGGGTCGACGTGCAGCCGCAGCCGCAGGGCGACCGCCTCGCGGGTCGTCGCGTCGAAGGTCTGAGCCGCGCACCAGGCGGCGGCGTAGCTGCGCAGGGTCGTCTTGCCGGCCCGGGGATCCGTCCAGGCGTTGTTGCTCTTGGCTGTCTCGTTCTGGTGCAGCCATGCCCGGGCGTCGGCGATGCGGTCGAACACCTTGCCGCGCATGGCGCCGCTCGGGTCCCTGTACTGCACGCGGTAGGTCGTCTTGCCGTTCCGGGTGCGCTTCTGGATGC
>JASLBL010000106.1 GCA_030146615.1 Actinomycetes bacterium | reverse complement strand
GCCGGCAGCGGAGGAGCCGGCCACGACCCGGCCGCCGGCCGACGGGGACGAGCTGGTCCTGGCCGACGAGGAGGGAGGCCGCCTCCGCCTCGGCCCAGCCGCCCTGACCGGGGAGGCGGTCGGCGACGCCCGCGCCGAGCTCGACGCGCAGGTCCAGACACGCTGGCAGGGCTGCTGATCCGGGCCGGGGCCGGGCTCCGGAGGTCGCTGGACCGCGGGTTCTCCAAGGCCGTCAGCGCCATCGCCGACTCCAGCGTCACCACCCTGCTGGCCGCCGGGCTGCTGTTCTTCCTGGCCTCGGGGGCGGTGCGCGGCTTCGGGGTGACCTTGTCGGTCGGGGTCCTGGTGTCGCTGTTCTGTGCCCTGGTCGTCACCCGGGTCCTGGTCGAGCTGGCCACCCGGGCGGCGGCGGTGCGCCGACGCCCCCCGGCTGCTCGGGCTGGAGGGTGGCGGGCGGCTGGCCGGCTGGCTGACCACCCGCGGCCCGACCTGCTCGGCCGGGCGCGCTGGTGGCTGGCCGGGTCGCTGGTGGCGCTGCTGCTGGCCGGCGCCGGGCTCGTCGTCCGCGGCCCCAACTTCGGGGTGGAGTTCACCGGTGGCCGGCTGCTCGAGTACCGGACCACCCGGCCGGTCGACCTGGTCGCCGCCCGCCGGGCCCTGGCCGACGCCGGCCTCCCTCGGGCGGTCGTCCAGGCCTCCGGGGACGGCAACCTGACCGTCCGCACCGGCCAGCTCGACCCGGCCGGCGAGGACCGCGTCCGGCAGGCCGTCACCACCGTCGGCGGTCAGTCCGAGGAGCTGCGGGACGAGTTCATCGGCCCCACCATCGGCGCCGAGCTGCGCCGCAAGGCCCTCCTCGCCCTTGGGATGGCCCTGGTCATGCAGCTCGGCTACCTGGCCGTCCGGTTCCGCTGGACCTTCGGGGTGGCGGCCGTGCTGGCCATGTTCCACGACGTGGCCATCCTGCTGGGGCTGTTCGCCTGGCTCGGCAAGCCCCTGGACGGTGTGTTCCTGGCCGCCCTGTTCGTCCTCGGTGGCGACACCCTGACCGACTTCGCCCTCGCCCTGCTGGTCGGGATCCTGGTCGGCACCTACTCCTCGGTGTTCGTGGCCACGCCATTGCTGGTCGCCTTCGAGCAGCGCGCCGGCGGCCAGCCGGCCACGGCCCTCAGCCGGGCTTGGCGTAGTCGGCCATCGCCTGCGAGAAGTCGACGGTGACCCATGGTTCGTCGCCGACCACCCACGCGTCGTGGCCGGGCTGGATGACGTACCCGTCGCCGGGCCCGATCCGGGTCTCGGTGCCGTCGTCGGCCCGCACGATCGCCGACCCGGACACGCAGTAGCCCTCGTGCAGGAACATGCACCACTCGGTCCCGGCGATCGGTCTGACGTCGTTGGACCAGCGCCAGCCCGGCTGGAATCGTGCCCGCCCGATCATGGTGTCGGCGACCGTCACCATCTCGACGACCCCGTTCGGGAACGGGCGCGTCTCGTCCGGCTGATCGAGGTTCCGCACCTGTACGGCCCCCATGGCACACCCCCAACGGTCGCTGGAACGGTCACGAGCCCTCGACGACCTCGAGGATCTCGTCGGCGGCGAGCCCGTGGGAGAGCCGATGGACCCGGTCGACGGCGTCGCGGCTCGGTCCCTCGGCCAGGCAGAAGATGCGGCCGGTCTCCTCGTTGAACCAGTACCGCAGGTAGCGGACGCCGTGGTCGCCCTCGATCTCGAGGTCCTTGCGGTGGGCGTCGGCGACGTCGGTCGCGGTGGCCCCTTCGACCTTGTCGTGGATGTCCATGTAGAGCGGCATCTGCCCCTCCTCCTGTCGTGCCCCGGTGGGTCCGGGGGCGCTGGGCGGCAGCGTAGGGGGGCGACCTTCTCCGGACCTTCCCCGGCTCAGGCGAGGCTGACCGAGAGCCGGTCGGGGTCGGGGTCGGCGCCGAGACTGCCGTAGAGGTCCTGGGCGCGCCGCTCGAGCGTGTCGGTGGCCGCCGCCCCGTCGTCGGTCCCGGCTCTGCGCCCGACGACGGCGAGCGCCTGCATGGACCGGGCCGCGTCGTACGGCTGGCCGACGGCCTCGAAGCTAGTGATGGCGGCCTGCAGTGCCGTCCTGGCCGCCCCCAGGTCGCCGCGCTTGGCCGCCACCAGGCCGCGTGCGTGCTGGGCGCCGGCGCCTCGGGCTCGGCTGCCGAAGGACGCGGCCAGCTCCTCCGCCCCGGCGCAGGCCCGATCGGCCCGCTCCAGGTCGCCGGTGGCCAGGAAGACCACGACCGCGACCGGGTACAGGAGCCCGTCGCAGGTGATGCACTCGCCGACCTCGCCCTGCACCTCGAAGCTCTCGTCGATGTAGGCGACGGCCTGGCCGAGCTGGCCGGCTTGGAGCCGGTTCTGGGCGAGCGCGGCGAGCGTGCGGGTGAAGCTGTGGTGACGGACCTGGACGCTCTCGGACGCCCGGGCGACCATGACCGTCCGGCGCAGCCGCTCGTAGCCGTCCTCCAGGCGGCCCATGGCCGTCTCCAGCAGCCCGAGCCGCTGGGAGCCGATCACCTCCCCCTGGGCCGCCCCGACCGAGCGGGCCAGTCGGACGCTGCGGTCGAGCTCGTCGCCGCTCTCGGGCCAGCGGCCGACCAGGAAATGGACCGAGCCGAGGGCGTGCTGGCAGAGCGCCATGGCCCGCACGTTGCCGACCGACTCGGCCCGTTGCAGCGTCGCCCGGACCGACGCCTCGACCTCGGGATAGGGGCGATCGCCGTAGAGGTGGTACTCCCACAGGCACAGGTGCGTCTCCAGGGCCTCGTCGACCTCGAACCCGTCCTCGACCGCGAGCTGCTGGCGCTCCAGCTCGTAGCCGACCCCTCGCCGCCAGTCGCCGAGCGCGTGGCAGGCCAGGGCCAGGACCTCGTACGCCTGGGACCGTTCCCGCAGGTCACCGCTGGACCGGGCCGCGGCCAGGGCCCGTTCGGCCGCGTCCAGGGCCTCCACATAGCGGCCGTTGTGCCAGCGCAGCTGGGCCAGCAGGTAGTAGGTGCGGGCGGTCAGGTAGTCCTCCCACTGGGCGCCGATCGCGGCCTCGGTCGCCTCCAGCAGGCGCGCCGCCGCGGCCACCTCGCCGCCCAGGATGTGGCTCAGCACCGCCTTGCCGCGAACCTGCATGGCCGCCTGGGCGTCGCCGGCGGCCTCCAGCAGGGTGACCGCCTCCTCGTACAGCGGCCCGCTGCGGGTGGCGTCGCCGGCGCGGCGCAGAACGTCGCCGAGCTCCTCGAGGAACAGCGCCCGGTCGGGGCCATGGGTCGGCGTCGTGGCCAGGCCGCGCTCGACGATCTCCCGGTGTAGGAGCTCGGTCTCGGGCGATGGCTCCACGCCGAGCTCGCGCCGGAGGATGTCCCGGCACCGCTGGTACTGCCGGAGGGCCTGCTGGCGCTCCCCCGTCTTCACGAACAGGCGGATGAGCAGCCGGTGCGCCTCCTCCTGCAGCGGATCGTCGGCGAGTAGGGTGCGCAGGACCTCGATGGCGCGCTCGGGCTGCTCGGCGGCCCGGTAGACGCGGCCGAGCTCCAGCAGCAGCCGCCGGCGAAGGGTGCGGAGCTCCTCCCGAGGCTCCTCGGCCCACTCCTCGAACACGTCCTCGGGCAGCAGGTCGCCTACGTACACCGCCAGGGCGTGCTCGTACCGCGACGGATCCCCCTGGTTGCGGGCGGCCCGGGCGCGGGCACGGAACTCATCGACGTCGACGGCAACCTCGCCGGCGAGGGCGACCAGCTCCCCGCTGACCACGACCACCGGCGTGGTGACGTCGCGCCGGGCGAGCTCGGCCCGGAGGTAGTGGAGGCTCTTGTAGAGCTGGTTGGCGGCGGCGGCCGGTTCGAGCTGCGGCCACAGCAGCTCCATGGCCTGTTCACGGTGGAGGGCGCGTGCCTGCTGGAGTGCGAGCAGCTTCAGCAGGGCCTTGGACCTGGTCCGTCTCCAGCCCCGGTCGATGACCAGCCGCTCACCGGCCCGCAGCTCGAACCCGCCCAACATGGACAGTCGCAGGCTGTCCTTCACGCCGGACATAGGCTCCGCATCCACGAGAACGCCCGCCGCGGGCTGTCAGCCGCCGCACCCCTCAACGCGTAGCGTAACCAATCAAGCGCTCTCGGCGACAGGTCCCGCGGTTGGCGGCCCGGCGGTGGCGGTCCGCGCCAGCTCGGGGTCCACCCGCTCGAGCACGACGGTGAGCTCGCCGGCGGGAACCTCCTGGCCCACGAGCGGGAGCAGCTCCCAGAAGCGGCGGACCAGATCCGGTCCGCCGTGATGGCCGTCAGGGCGGCCAGGATCCAGAACGGCCGCCCCCCCAGCCCGCTTGGCCGACCAGACGGCCAGTTATTCGAACTGGCCGGTCTGCCGGATCACCCCGATGATGACCATGCCCAGCAGCAGGAAGATGACGTCCCAGTCGATCCAGGCTTCCCGGCGCACCGTCGCCAGCAGACCGACCGGCGGCGACGCCCTCGGCCAGGTGGGCTTCCCGACCTGTTAGCGGCCGGCCACTCGGGAGCGTGCACCGCGAGAAGGAGAACCGCGACTCGCGCTCGTGGCCTTCTAGGGCAGCGTCAGGACGCGCGCCCGGACGGGTGCGTAATGCTCGTACTGCTCGGTGATCGGGACGGCACGCTCCAGGGGAACGCCGAGGTGGGCCGCTGCCGACTCGGTGACGAGGGCATAGGCCGACCGGCCGATCAGGTCGGCAACGTGGTTCTTCAGCAGCAGGTGGGAGATCGTCACCTCGGGGCCAAGCAGCTCCTGGTGGCCGGCGATCGACTGGACGATGTACTCGCCGTAGTGCACGACGAACTTGAGCTCCAGGCCGCCGATCGACCGGCATGCATCGCAGGTGCAGGCCATGATCTGGCGTGCCTCGTCCAGACGAGCGCGATAGGCCTCGTAGCAGGCGGTCAGGCAGTCCACCACCGATTGGCCGCGGACGCCCAGCTCGCCTTCGGCGGCGAAGGCAAAGACGGCGTCCCCCTCGAGCTTGGACAGGACGAACGGTGGGGCAATTCGTCCCACGATCCCGTCGAGCAGGCTGGTCAGCAGTGGGTACGCCTTGGGAACGAACCGGCCGGCGGCCATGTCAGCGGCATGAGCTCCGGCGACCGCCTGGAGGAAGGCGGTGTACCCGGAGATGTCGGCGAGCAGGAGCGTGCCACGGCTCGCTCCGGAGTGCTCTTCTGAGGTCACCAGCCCGCCCCCTCCGCGCAGAGCGTGAACAGGACGCCCACTCTGCGTCGCAGCCACGATCCTACCGAGGCCCGAACCCGCCGTCACGGCGGCCTCCCTTCTGTACGAACCGCTCAACCGCGCATGGGACCAGCCGATAGCGCCTTGTACAGGGTCGCGACGATTGCCGTGATGGGTGGACGGTGAGGAGTGACAGTGGTCGGGTCTGACCG
>JASLBL010000009.1 GCA_030146615.1 Actinomycetes bacterium | reverse complement strand
GGTCAGTGGGCTGTCGGTGGCATCGTCGGGGGGGGGTGACGTTCCGGAAGGTTGCAGGCTCGACCCCAATCAAGGGCAGGAACGGATCGCAACCTTCCGCGACTCTGCAGGCAACTGCTCCATCTGTACCAGAAGGGCCTCGCCTCGAAGCAGACCACCGCACAGGCCAGCAGGACGACGCGAACGACCTTTCACCGGTGCCGCCCAGCCCCGCCGGCGACTCCACCCAACCTCCGGGCGATTCGATGTCCAGATAAATATCGCCAGACGGTCGCATGTGGCCTGCGTTTTCCCTGATCAGCACAGCGCCCAGCCGAGTCTAGACAACTGCTTCCGCGATCAGGCGGTCACCAACGCCAGGCAGCTAGCAGACCTTCTGATCAGCGCAGATATTCCTGTGGCCACGTCGAGTGGCTAGAGCATAGCGCTCCCGGCAGTCAGCCATGTGGGTGTGATGGCCGTCGCCAGGCCAGCTGCAAACCGCCGGAACGCGCTCCGGAACAACGGTTGTGGCGCAGCCCACCTATCTGCAGGTGGTGGCCGCCTTCTTATAGACCTCGGCTTGCTTGTCGAACCGGTCGGCACCGGCCAGCCCCACCTTGGTCGTCTTGTCCCACCGTTTCCGGGCTTCGGCCAGACTGATCCTGCCCTCGCGGTAGTCGTCCAGGGCCTTGGCATGCAGCCGCCAGTCCTTGAGGGCCTGGGCGGCCCGGTCCAGCATCGTGCTTGCCTCTTGGAGGGCGGCCACACAGTTCTTGGACACGACCTCCCTGGTGATCGGACCGCTGATGGTGGTCCGGGGCGTCGCCTGGGACGGCTCACCCGACTGGGCGTTTTGGTCCTGGAACAGCAGCCAGCCAAGCGCGGCCGCGATCAGCGCCGGGATGAGGAAGGCGAGCCAGACCCGTCGTTGGTAGTGGCCTCTGATGGCTCGGAGTTCTGAGCGGGTTAGGTCCTCGGGGGACTGCGACATCACATACCTCCTTACCGGGCGCAGTCTTGCCGGAGCTCGACCATGACAAACCGCGCCCGCACAACCCGACAATTTCCTGCCATGAATGACGATTGCGACCATGGTGCTTGCTGAGATCCTGCAGCATTAACAGGCGCTCTGCGTACTAGACCGATCTATGCAGAACGCCTTTGGGGGCGGCGCTCTGGGACCGCCCTGACGCCTACGCAATTATGCCGAGGTGGCTGGGGATCAGGCTCGAATGGTCGATAGGCTGTCGGCATGAGCGAGGCGACGCCCTTGCCGATCGAGCCACCAACGCCCTCGGCCGAGCAGCTTGCCGAGTGGCGGGCCCTAATCGAGCGAATCCGCCAGGGTGATCGCTCCGAGGTGCTGGCCTGGGATGAGGTCGCAGCTGCTCGACCTGCAGCCAACTACCAGGTCTTTATCACCCAGCGGGTCCACCGGCGGCTCCGCGACGCCCCGCCCCTGCTGGCCGGCTCGGTCGCCGGCGTTGTCGCGGTTCTTCGGGTGGATCCGACCGAAGCCAGCATGATCTTTCGCCGGCGCCGCCTTGGTGATGCTGGATGGATGGTGAGCTTTGGCGCCGCTCAAGGGTTGCTGGCCTACTGGGTTCTGCAGCCCGAGCGGATGGTGGTGCTCCTGGGCCTGACCTGGGCGGGATGACGGACCCCACCGGATGGCATGCCAGCCTCGGGTGGCGAAGGATCCACCGCCAGGTGATCGGGACGCCAAACGCCGTTCCATTGCAGCCGGCGTGCTTGGTTGCCATGGCGTTCGGACAGACCATTGACCAGCTCCCCGGCTCGCGCCGGGATTCTGCGGAGGATCTAGAGTGTCCTGAGGTCAGGGTGTTTTGCGAGCTGGGCGTATTGCCAGCAATTAGTGGCTGTTGTCCAGCGAAGCCTTAACCTGGGAAATCCCCGAAATGGGCAGATTAGGCCTGTAGTCTGGATGCCGATGCACCGTTGACAGTGTGTTCGCCGATTTGCGCCCTAGGTACCGGAGATGCGATCTTGCTGCCTCGACAGCAGCGACGGGTTGTGCGCGTCGTGGATGGAGGGGTGCCATGAGCGCATACCAACCGGACGCAGAGGCCAGCCGGCACACCGCGGAGGCCGGACAGCACAACGCCGAGGGACCGCCGGCCTTTCAGGTGGTGCGGCGCGGCTACGACCGCGAGGAGGTCGACGCCTACTTCTCCCAGCTCGCCGCCCGCCTGAAGGAGGCCGTCGACCAGTACGCCACCGCCGAACGGGCCCGGGCCGAGCTCCAAGACGAGGTCACCAGCCTCCAGCAGCGAGCGCCATCCTTCGAACAGGTCGGCGGGGAGGCCGCCGCGCTATTACAGGAGGCCGGCCGCACGGCCGAGCAGATGGTCGAGAACGCCCGGCGCCGGGCCGACACCATCATCGAGAAGGCCCAACAGCAGGTCGAGCAGATGCGGGCCGACGTCACCGCCGAGGCGCAGCGGGTGTTGGAGCAGGCGCGGGAGGTGGCCGACCAGATCCGCGCCGAGGTGGAGCAAGAGCGGGCGGCGGTGGTGGATGAGACCGATCAGGTGCGTGAGTTCCGCGATGGACTGCTGGACGACCTGGGTCGGGTGCACGGCGAGATCAGCGGGCTGCTGGAGCGGACCCGCATGCAACGGGACCAGGCGCTGGGCGCCGACGCCGCCGACCCGAAGGGCGCGGCGGCACAGAACGGCAAGGCCAAGGAGCCGGCCGAGGCCACCAAGCTTGGCGAGGGCAAGTAGCTCACCGCCCGATCGACGAGCCGCAGCCAAGATAGTCAACGATCTGGCCAAGCACTGCCCGGCGCCATGCAACGACGGGTGCTTCGCAACCACGGCCAGGTCGCGCCACGGCGGCGTTGTTCCGCGACCTACTCCGCATCTGGCGCGGGCTCGCGTTTGGATCAGGATGCTGGATAAGCCGCCCGAGCGCCTGACCCTTGGGCGAGACGGATCGATGTCCGGATAAATATCACCGGACGGTCGCCTGCCACCTGCGTTTTCCCTGTTCAGCGCAGCGCTTGGTGGCGTCTAGACAACTGCTATCGGGACCAGGCGGTGACCAACGCCAGGCAGCTCGCGGACCTGCTGAGCGGGGCGGGTACAGAGGACTGACACGTCCCTCAACCCGCAGAGAGAACGGTGCCGGGAGTCTCCCCAGCCCCTGAATCTCTGCGCCGCAACCTTGGGCCCGACAACGGGGACGGCAGCGGGTGGCTCACGCCACCTCCACGACCACCTTCGCCCTGGCCCGGCCCTGTTCCAGGTAGGCGATGGCTGCGGGGATGTCGGCGAACCGATAGCGCCGATCGATCCGCGGGCGGACCTTGCCGGCCGCGATCAGCTCCGAAAGCAGCTCCAGATCCTTGGCGGTGACATGCGCCTGCACCTGGGCGATGGCTTTGCCGCCGCGCAGCGAGACCCCCAGCAGCTTGGCCACGCTGGTGAACCCGGTGACGGCCGCCTTGCCGCCCTCAGCCAACGCACGTCGGAGGTCGGGCACCGATCGGTTCCCGACCGTGTCGAGGATGAGGTCGTAGCGCCGCCCAGCCCCAGTGAAGTCCTCTTTCGTGTAGTCGATGAGCTGGTCGGCCCCGAGGGAACGGACCAGGTCGAGGTTTCGGGTGCTGGTCACGGCGGTCACCTCGGCCCCAGAGGCCTTGGCGAGCTGGACCGCGAAGCTGCCAACACCCCCAGAGGCGCCGTTGATCAGGACCTTCTGGGAGGGCTGGAGCTCGCCGTGGCGGCCAAGGCCCTGCAGCGCGGTAACCGCCGCCATCGGCACCGCCGCCGCTTCCTCGAACGACAGGTTCGCCGGCTTCAACGACATCACGCCGACCGGCACCGACACGTACTCGGCAAAGCCGCCGTACCCGTGGTCCAGGAGGTTGGCATAGACCTCGTCGCCGGGCTTGAACCCGGTGACGCCGCTCCCGACCGCCTCCACCTGCCCGGCAACATCGACGCCGAGGATCTGGTGTTTGGGCCGCAGCAATCCCAGCGTGGCCCGCGAGAACAGCGGCTTGCCCCGTAGCACATGCCAGTCCGCGGCATTGACCGATGCTGCCCGCACGTTGACCAGGGCTTCATCGGCGTTTGGCGCCGGCTTGTCGACCTCGGCCATCCGGAGTGTCTCCGGCGGCCCGTACTTCTCGTAGATGAACGCCTTCATGACAGCTCCTCCCGCATCTCCCGGTAGTGTCGCCCAGGCTCGGACACGTGTCAGCGCATGCACACACAACCTGAACGAGACGAACGAACGTTCAGGAGGCGGACTACGCCCTCTCTGGCCCGGTCGGGTGACCTCTCGAGATGGCGGTGGCTCGGGGCGCGGGCACGGCCCGAAGACGAGCGTCGTCACGACACCGAAGTTGCCGGCGCAGACACGGCCCTACCATGCGGGTCGCCCCCCGGGGCTGGCGGGCCGGCTACCTGATCCTTCCGGATACACACCGAGCAGCCGGCGAACGTCTGCCGTGTGTCGTCCTGGCGCACGGGTTCAGCGGGACCATGGACCGATTGGTTCCCCATGCCGAACGGTTCGCCGCCAGCGGGATCGCCGCGTTGGTCTTCGACTACCGCGGCTTCGGGGAGAGCGGCGGCGAGCCGCGCCAGGTGGTCGACCTTCCCAGCCAGCACGACGATATCCGAGCCGCCGTGACCTGGGTCCGGGGACGCGGCGATCTGGACCCGGACCGGGTGGCGCTCTGGGGCAACTCCCTCGGTGGTGCCCATGTCATCTCGGTCGCCGCCGACGACCCAGGGGTCGCCGCGGTGGTGGCTCAGATCCCCTTCAACGGATTCCCGCGCGCCAGGGACCGTTCGGCTGCGGCCTCGCTGCGGCTGCTGGCGGCGATCCTCTGGGATGCACTACGGGGCAGGCTCGGGGCGTCGCCGGCGTACATCCCCATGATCGGCAGGCCCGAGGTGGCGGTGATCTCGACCGACGAGGCCCAGCGGCACCTGGGGACCCTGGCCGGGGATGCCGGCGAGACCCGGTGGCACAACCAGTCCGTTGCCGCGCGACCGGACCCTTGCCGATCAGCTCGGCTTCCTCCGTGAGCACCTGCACGCCTCGCCGAGGGCCGCCTGAGCCGGGCGGCAGCGGGAGGTGGTGCCGACCGCTTCAGCGGTGTCTCGGTGGGTTGCCCTGGTCTCAGCTTGTAAGGAACTGCGTCACCCGGGCGCCGACCCGGCCGGGGTCGTCGTACCACACCAGGTGCCCCCCTCCGTCCACCAGCTCCAGTTCGCCCCGCGGCATGCGGCCGACGAACCGTCGCCAGATGTCGACCGACCCGACGGGATCCGCCGTGCCGTACACCATGAGCGTGGGTTGCGCGATCTCGGCGATCTCGACGTCCTGGAGCACGAAGCCCGGCACGAAGCCTCCGCGACCTACAACGCACCGGACCATGTCGCGTTCGTGCCGTCGCCAGTTGGTCTCCCGCGTCATGGCCACGCGCCAGTCGACGAACGCCGCCGGGACCTGCCCGGGCCCGTCACCGGTGGCGTGCCCCAGCCCCGCCAGCTGCTTGGCCACCATCTGCGGCTTCTCCGGGACGCGGATGATGACCTTCCCCAGCGGCGAGCGGAGGAGCCGGATGAATGCCGGCACCGGGATCTGGGCGGTCAGGGGCCCGCCGCCCAGCAGGACCAGGCGGTCCACCCGCGACCGGTGAGCCTGGGCCAGCCGCAGCGCCCAGAGGTTCCCGATGGAACCGCCCACGAGGCACGCCCGGTCGATGCCGAGCGCGTCGAGGGTCTCGCGCAGCAGCTCCGCGACCACCGTCCGGTACGGTCGTCCCGAGAAGTCCACGGGCGCGCTCAGCCCCCAGCCGGGCCGGTCGAGGACCAGGCACCGGAAGCCGTGGAGCTCACCGAGCAGCGGGGCGAAGTAGGCACCCGAGCCACCGGTGCCGTTGACGAACAGGACCGGCTCCCCCGAGCCGAGCTCCTGCACCCGCAGCCGGACGGGCGGAGAGCCCACCTCGACGAACCGCTCGGCCGGGGCCAGGCCGTGGCGGTCCCAGAAGGCCCGCTCGGCGCGCCGGTAGCGCTCGGCCCGCGCGCCGGACGCCGTTCCGGTCTGGGTGTCGTTGTTCGCGACCATGGCCGCTCCTCTCGCTGTGTCCGATGGTCGGATCCTGGAGGACGACCAGGGCCGCGTATAGAACAGAAACTGGACTAGCGGAGGGGTCGTGGGACTGGGAGACTTCCCTCATGAAGACCTACGGCCAGTACTGCCCGATCGCTCGAGCGTCCGAGGTCCTGGCCGAGCGGTGGACGCCGATCATTCTCCGCAACCTGCTCCTCGGCTCCACCACCTTCTCCGAGATCGCCGCGGGAGCTCCCGGCCTGTCGCGGACGCTCCTCACGACCAGGCTTCGGGAACTGGAGCGGGCCGGCGTCGTCCAGCTGACGCCCAACCCCACCGGACGACGCTCCCACTACCAGCTCACCGAGGCCGGCAAGGACCTGGCCGACGTCATGAAGGCCCTGGGAACCTGGGGCGAACGCTGGATGGAGCTGGCCCCCGAGCACTTGGACCCGGGCGTCGTCCTGCACTCGTGGGTCAGCTGGTACCTCGCCCTCGAGCACCTGCCCGAGCGCCGCGTGGTGGCCCGGTTCCAGTTCCCCGGTCTGCCCAGGAAGGGCGCCGAGCTGTGGGTCGTCTTCGATGGGGAGCGGTCGGAGGTGTGCCGCAGGGACCCCGGTTTCGAGGTGGAGCTGTTCGTCCAGGCCGAGCCGGGCGCGCTCGCCGAGTGGCACCTGGGCCGGATCGAGTGGGCCGACGCCCTCCGTGCCGAACGGATCCGGGTCCTTGGACCCAGCTCCCTCGCCCGTGCCCTCCCGACCTGGAACCGCCGCAGCGCCGCCGCGCACGCGAGGCCAGAGCTTGGCTCATCTGCGAGGGATGTCCGTAACGCCCTAGCTCCGAGCGGCGTTCCCATCAGTAGGACGGGTTCATCGCGAGCATCGCGAGCAAGGGGGCCGCATGCGGGCGAGGGCTCTGTTGGTGCTGGGAGCGGTGCTGGCCATGATGGTGGCCGCCGCGCCCGCGCAGGCGATCAAGGGCGGAGTGCCCGACGCGGGGGCGCACCCGTACGTGGGGCAGCTGCTGTTCTACGACCCGACCGCGATTGACCCTCGGTTCGACGACCCCGGCGGCTGGTTCAACTGCTCGGGCACGCTGGTCAGCCCGACGATCGTGGTCACCGCCGGGCACTGCACCTTCGGAACCGGGCTGAACGGCGAGCCGACCGAGTCCGGCTCGGGCGGCAACGACGTGTGGATCAGCTTCGCGGAAGAGCCGGACTACAGCATCCTGCCGCCGAGCTCGCAGTTCGTCCCCGACGACAACGAGGGCCGCTACGACGCGTGGTCGGCGGCGCTGAACGCCTCCGACGAGTGGATCCGGGCCACCGCCTACCCGCATCCGGACTACGACGACGGCGCGTTCTTCGAACACGACCTGGGCGTCCTGCGGCTCAGCGAGCCGGTGACCCTGCCCGCGTACGGGGAGCTGCCGACGCTGGGCCTGCTCGACGAGCTCTATGCGGAGGACAAGCAGCAGCCCTACACCGCGGTGGGCTACGGCCTGGAGGGCTCGGGACCGAAGACCTCGTTCGGCGGGGACACCCGGCGGCGGGCGGAGCTGCGGCTGGTCAACCTCAACGGGGTCCTGGGCGCCGGCAAGGGCACGGCGGCGAAGTTCTCCAGCAACGCCAACACCGGCGGCACCTGCTTCGGTGACTCCGGAGGGCCGATCTTCGTCTCCGGCACGACCACCCTGGTGGCCGTGGTGTCGTTCGGGACCAGCTCCACCTGCTCTGGCACCAGCGGCGCCTACCGCCTCGACCAGGCGGACGGCCTCGCCTTCCTGGCGACCTTCGGCATCACCCCCTGAAGGAGCGCCGCAACAGCTCGGTGAGGCCTCAGGCCGGGACGGATGCGAGTCCGTCCCGGCCTGACTCTTGGGCCGCTGGCTGGTTTGCGGCCCAGGGCCTGATAGGCTCCCAAATCAGGCCTAGATCTCTCGGCCGTCGCGGGTCGATGGAGACAAGGAGGTCGGCTGGATGAGGTATGCCAGACTGCTCGGAGCCGTGAGGCCGCTTGCCCTTCTCGTCGCTGCCGCACTTGTGGTGGCCGCGTGCTCGGACGGCTCAGATGGAGGGACGTCCGGTGGAGGCGGCGCGGAAGGGTATCCGGACCGGAACATCACCATCGTCGTTCCGTTCTCGGCTGGCGGACCGACGGACACGGTCACGCGGTTGATCGCCGATCCGATGTCGGCCAAGCTGGGCGCCCAGATCGTCGTCCAGAACGTCGAGGGCGCGGGTGGCACGGTCGCCGCCGGCGAGGTGTCACAGGCCCAGCCGGACGGATACACCGTGCTCATGCATCACATCGGCATGTCGACGGCACCGGCGCTGTATGCCGACCTGCCGTACAAGCCCCTCGAGGACTTCAAGACCATCGGCCTGGTGACCGAGGTGCCGATGACGATCATCGCCCGCCGCGACTTCCAGCCCAACACGCTCCAGGAGCTGGTGGACTACGTCAAGGCGAACGCCGACAAGGTCACCTACGCCAACGCCGGCATCGGTGCCGCGTCGCACCTGTGCGGCCTGCTGCTCCAGAAGGCCATCGGCGTCAAGGTGCAGGAGGTGCCGTACGAGGGCACCGGGCCGGCGCTCACCGACATCGTGGGCGGCCAGGTCGACTTCATGTGCGACCAGACCACCAACACCACCGGCCAGATCAAGTCGGGCCAGGTGAAGGCGTACGCGGTGACGACGGAGGAGCGCATCGAGAGCCTCCCCGACCTGCCGACGGCCACAGAGGCCGGCCTCGAGGACCTGCAGCTCACCGTGTGGCACGGGCTGTATGTGCCGGCCGACACCCCGGACGAGGTCGTCCAGACCCTGTCGGAGGCGCTCAAGGTGGCCCTGGCCGACCAGGGCGTGATCGACAAGCTGGCCGAGCTGGGCACCGCACCCGTGGCGGCGGACCGGGCGACCCCGGAGGCCCACCGCCAGCAGCTGGAAGAGCAGCTCGGCGTCTGGGGGCCGATCATCGAGGAAGCGGGCGTCAAGGCTTCGTAGCAGCACGGCAAGCGGTGGGCGGCCGGCCGGCCGCCCACCACCCTCTACCGCTGCGGGGTGAGTCGGCGCTTGAACGGCAAGCGAGCTGTCACGGACATCCTGTCCGGCCTGATCTTTGTCGGCTTCGGGCTGGCGTTCGCCGTCACGTCGCTGCGCTACGACCTCGGCACGCCCCTGCGCATGGGGCCCGGGTACTTCCCGCTGGCGCTCGGCGGCCTCCTCGTCCTCCTCGGCCTGCTCATCGTGGGCAAGGGGTTCATCTCCAGCTCCAGCGCTGAGGGGCGGCTCGGCAGCGTCCCGTTGCGGGCGCTGTTCCTGATCGTGCTGGCCGTGCTCTTCTTCGGGCTGACCGTCCGAGGGCTCGGCCTCGTGCCGGCGACGGCGGTCACGGCGCTGCTGACGGCCCTGGCCAGCTACCGCACCGGCATCCTCGCCGCCGTGGCCATCGCCGCCGGCCTCACCGTGCTGTGCGTGCTCATCTTCGTCCTCGCCCTGCAGCTGCGGTTGCCACTGTTCGGCCCGTGGCTCCCGTTCTCGCCCTAGGCGCCCGGATGGAGCTCCTCGACAACCTCGCGCTCGGGCTGGGGACGGCCCTGCAGCCGCAGAACGTCCTCTACTGCCTCCTCGGTGTCGTGCTCGGTACGGCGGTCGGCGTGCTGCCGGGCATTGGGCCGACGGCGACGATCGCGATGCTGCTGCCGATCACCTTCAGGCTGGAGCCGGTCGCCGCGCTGATCATGCTGGCCGGCATCTACTACGGCGCCCAGTACGGGGGCTCGACCACGGCCATCCTGATCAACCTGCCCGGCGAGTCGTCCGCCGCGGTGACTGCCATCGACGGTCACGAGATGGCGCTCAGGGGGAGGGCGGGACCGGCGCTGGCCGCGGCCGCGCTCGGCTCCTTCTTCGCCGGCACCGTCGCCACCGTCGTGCTCGCCGTGTTCGCGCCGCCCCTTGCCCGCGCCGCGCTCAAGTTCGGCCCGGCGGAGTACTTCTCGCTCGTCGTGCTCGGGCTGCTCGCCTCGATCGCGCTGGCCCGTGGCTCGACCCTGAAGGCGCTGGCCATGATCGTCCTGGGGGTCCTGCTGGGGACGGTGGGGCAGGACATCTACACCGGCACGCCCCGGTTCGTGTTCGGTGTCCGCGAGCTGTACGGCGGCCTGAACTTCGTCTCGGTGGCGGTCGGGATGTTCGGCGTCGCCGAGATCCTCCGCAACCTCGAGGACGAGCGAGCCCGCACCGTCGTGGTGGAGAGAGTCAAGCACCTGTGGCCGACCAGGGAGGACCTGCGCCGCATGGTGGCCCCGGTGCTCCGGGCGACCGGGCTCGGTTCGGCGCTCGGCGTCCTGCCCGGCGGCGGGCACGTGCTCGCCGCCTTCGCCTCCTACTCGGTCGAGAAGCGCCTGTCGAAGCGTCCGGAGGAGTTCGGGCACGGGGCGATCGAGGGCGTGGCCGGTCCGGAGTCGGCGAACAACGCCGCCGCCCAGACCTCGTTCATCCCCCTCCTGACCCTCGGCCTGCCGGCCCACCCGGTGATGGCCCTCATGATCGGGGCGTTCATCATCCAGGGCATCACGCCGGGCCCGGACGTGATCACCGAGCAGCCGGAACTTTTCTGGGGTCTCATCGTCTCGATGTGGGTCGGCAACGTCCTGCTGGTGATGCTGAACCTGCCCCTCATCGGCCTGTGGGTGAGGATGCTGACCATTCCCTACCAGATCCTCTTCCCCGCGATCATCGTGTTCGCGGCCATCGGCACGTTCTCACTGGGGTTCAACCCCTGGCACGTGTACGCGATCGCCTTCTTCGGGATCCTGGGGTACGTCCTCATCAAGTGCGGCTGCGAGCCCGCGCCGCTCCTGCTGGGCTTCGTCCTCGGACCCCTGCTGGAGGAGAACCTCCGCCGGGCGCTGATCATCTCCCGCGGCGACCCCACGGTGTTCGTCACCCGGCCAATCTCGGCCGCCCTCCTCGTCGTCGCGGTCGGCGCCCTGGTCCTGGCGGTGCTCCCGGGGATCCGCAGACGCCGAGAGGTCGTCTTCCAGGAGGAGCTGTAGCTGGCCCTGCCGTCGACGACGAGGCCGACGCCGAGGAGTCCCCGCACGCGTAGCGTTCGGTACCCAGGCGTGGGAACGGGGTGATGGAGAAGCTCGCCTCGACCGGGACCTCGAAGAACTCGGCGATCCGGTGGTGGATGGTCTCGCTCATGGCTCAGATACGCTGCTGGCGCTGGAGCCGGCGGCGATCGGCCGGTACCAGGCGCGGGCCTGGTCGACCACGGCCAGGACCTCGTCGCGCTGGCTGTCGTCGGCGAAGCGGCCGTGCTCGCCGAGGAGGGCCTCGAACCGGTCCAGCCAGTCAAGCAGCCAGCGGGCGCTGGCCGGGCGGCGGACGGGCCGGCCGCCGACCTCGACCCAGACCGGGCTGGTATGGGCGAACACCACCGGCCCCAGCACCGAGGGATGGCCGGGGCCGCGGGCCACCGCGCACAGCCACAGCGAGCCGTCGACCCCCACCTCGACGTCGATCGCCGGGGGCGCTCCCCCGCCGGCCTCGGTCGCGGCGACCACGCCGTCGGGGCCGACCAGCTCCAGCCGCTCGACCCCGGGGCCCTGGCAGTGGACGGTGACCGGCAGCCGCCGGCCGGGAGCGGCCTCGATCCGGTCGCCGGGCCCGTGGCCGTCGACCAGCAGCTCCACCCACGGCCCGTTGGTGGCCAGGGTGCGGCCGGCCCGGATGGCGTCGGCGAAGGCGGCCACCGACAGGGGCGCGCCGCCCAGGTCGGCGTAGACCCGCCCCCACCCGGGCGGGTTGGACAGCAGCGGCCCGCGGGAGAACGACAGCCACACGTCGGTGCCGACGGTCGCGGCCAGCCGCAGCCCGCAGCTCAGCAGGTGGTGGTAGAGGAGGGCGGTGCCCTCGACGTCGCTGGGGCCGATGAGGTCGACCGAGTCGACCAGGCCGAGGGCGGCGTCGGCGACCAGCTCGCGGGCCTCCACCGACCGGGGGAAGCCGAAGGCGCCGGCCGGGGAGCCGTCGGCCAGGGGCGAGAACACCGGGTGGGTGTAGCCGACGGTGGCCCCCAGGTCCCGGAACTCCTGGCAGGCGGCCGCGTTGGCCGGCCAGTCGAACGGCTCGTCGGACCCCTCGTGGCCGCTGTGGTAGCGGGACGGCCGGCCCGCCGGGCCGAGGGCGTGGAAGTGGCCGAGCAGGTCGTTGCGGTACTCGACGGCGAAGCGGGCCACCCGGTCCCCCTCCGTCCAGGGCAGGTCCTGGCCGGCGGTGGCCTCGAACGCCTCCCGGTCGTAGACCCGTGTCTGGCCGATGTTGCCGGCGACCAGGTTCAGGAGATGGAGCCCCTCCCCCGCCTGCATGCAGGCGGCGTCGTCGGGGCCGCACACCTGGTCGCCCGAGTAGTTCATGTGGACGTGCAGGTCGCCGCCGAACCAGCCGCGGGCGGCGGTCTCGTACAGGCGGTCAGGCTCCAGCTCGACCTCGGCGGTGGCCCCGGCGGCCGGGGTGACCGTCGTCTCGGCGGTGCCGAACTCCATGCCCCTGGCGCAGGTGACGGTCAGGGGCACGGCCGGGACCTCCAGCTCCAGGTCGTCGCCGTGGAACAGCGGCCGGTCGTGGAAGTCCCACCTGGGCAGGCGGCCCTGGGGAAACCAGGCGCCGCCCCGGTCGTCCACCACCGACCAGCGGCTCGGTCCCCGGGCCCGCAGGCGCAGCCGGGCCCGGCCCACCGGCTCGATGATGTGGGTCCGGGCCGCCCCCACGGCCAGCGGCCCGGCGCCGGTCAGGGTGCGGGTGACCAGCTCGACCCCGCCGGCCGCGACCGGCACCGGGGCGCCGCCGACCTCGACCCGGGTCGCCTCCGCCAGGCGGGAGTCGAGCACGACGGCCACCTCGACGGCGCCGCCCTCCAGCGCATAGGGGGCCGGCCCGGCTCGCAGCGCGATCCCGGTGGCCTCCAGGGACGCCACCACCAGGCCGGCCGGCAGGGGGTCGGTGAGGCAGGCCCGGACGGTCTGGGGCCAGTCGTCGAGCTGGAAGCTGAACACGGCCGAGAGCAGGCGGTTGCCGAGCCAGCGGCCGTACGGCTGGCCGCGGGCGTACCCCTCGGACTCGTTGCCCCAGTCGAGGGGCCGCTCGGCGGCCATCGCCCGGTACCGGTCCAGCATGGCCGCCACCGGCGGCGGCAGCCGGTCAGCGGCCGGCGGGTCGCAGCACATGGCGGGCCCCGGCGGCGGCTCGGTCGGGCCCGGGCACCGCGACCCTCAGTCCTGCTCGATGATCGAGAAGATGTTGCCGGCCGGGTCGCGGAACCAGGCGATCAGCGGGCCCTCGCCGCGGTTGATCCCCTTGTCGTCCTGCTCGATGCCGTCGTACCGCTCGAAGCGCACGCCCCGGGCGGTGAGGGCGTCGACCGTCCCCTCGACGTCGTCCACGGGGAAGTTGAGGATCGTGTAGGTCGCCGGGGCGTGGTCCGGCTTGATGTAGACCAGGACGTCGCGGCCCCCGGCCAGGTGCAGGGTGAGCGCTCCGTCCTGCTCGTCCCCTGACACCCGGAGGCCGAGGGTGTCGGCGTAGAACTCCCTGGCCTTGGCCAGGTCGGGCACGGCAAAGCCGCTGTAGGCCTTGGAGTCGGCGAGCATGGCCCTGCTCCTCTCTGTTCGGGTCGGGCAACGCTATCGTGCCGGTGTCACAGCGTGGAGGACAGACGCATGAACCGGATGCGGGGGGCCACCCGCAGGGCCGGGCGGAGGGCCGCCGGCAGCAGCGGGGCCGCCCCGGCCGCGTCGAGCAGGCGTGGGTCGGTCAGCTCGAACCGGCGCCCGCCGCGCAGCAGGGTGCAGCGGCCGGCGGCCACCACGTTGCGCACCCAGTCGCGCTCGGCGCCATAGGGCAGCGAGACCAGGAACCCGTCGCGCAGCGGCAGCGGCATCACCGGGGTCCGGTACCGGCGCCCCGACTTCCGCCCCTGGTGGAGCATGTAGGCCACCGGGGACAGCCGGCGGCCGGCGATCCTCCCGATGACCCGGTTGGGGACCCGGCGGTTGAACCGGGCCAGGCGGTCGGTGACAGTCATGGCCGGCATCCTATGCGACCCGGGCCCGGCCGTAACGTTCCCGTACCGGCGGCCTGGAAGCTCGGGTGGCACCAGCGCCGACCGGCCCAGGAGCGACCCCGTGACGATGGCCCCCCGGACCAGGGCGGCGCTGGCCTGGCTGCTGTCCGGGCCGACCTTCGCCCGGCCCGCCCGCCGGCCTAGGCCGGGGCGCCGGTCAGCTTGGCCGTCTTGAGGGCGCCGTCGGCCACGTTCCACTTGGTGAGGACGCGGTCGTAGCTGCCGTCCTCGATGATCGCCCGCAGGGCGTCCTGGAGGACCGTCTGGAGGTCGGTGTCGTCCTTGCGGACGCCGATGCCGTACGGACCGGGGTCGATCTGCTCGCCGACCACCTCGAAGTCGCGGCCCTGGCCGGAGACCTTGGCGTTGTAGGCGGCGACCGGGAAGTCGGCCAGGGCGGCGTCGGCCCGGCCGAACTTGACCTCGAGGACGACCTGGGTGCCGCTCTCCAGGGGGCGGGCCTTGATGCGGTTGGCGCCGCAGCGGGCCTGCTGGGCCGCGACCAGCTCCTCATGGATGGTGCCGGCCTGGAGGGTGACGGTGGCGCCGCACAGGTCGGCCATGGACCCGAGCCGGTCGGGGTTGCCCCGGCGAACCAGGATCGAGGTGCCGGCCTGGAAGTACTCGAGGAAGCTGATCTCCCTGGCTCGCTCGGGGGTGGCGGTCATCGAGGAGATGATCACGTCGAAGTCTTCGTCCTGAAGCGAGGGGATCAGCTCGTCGAAGCCGGTGTTGACGAAGGTGAAGCGCACCCCCAGCTTGCGGCCCAGCTCGGTCGCCAGGTCGGGGTCGATGCCGCGGACCTGGGGCTCGGGCTCCCCCACCGGCCGGTCGAGGACGTCGGGGGCGAAGGCGTCGTAGAACTCCACCGGCGCATAGGAGACGTCCGAGCCGACCCGGATCTCCCGGGCCGAGCGGATCCGCTGGGGCAGGCGGCGGCCGAGCTCGGTCAGGCCCTCGGACACGGCCGGGTTGTCACTGGGGGCGTCCTGGCCGCCGCCGCCGGTGCAGCCGGCGGCCAGGACGGCCACGACCAGCAGCGCCAGCACCGGAACCGTGCCGCGCCGCCGTCCCCAACCGCTTGTCCGCCCTTGCACCATCCACCGCGTTGTGACAGTTTCGCTCCCTGAAGACACGAAGCGTACTACGCTCCCCACGTGCTCCGTGTCGATCGACCCGTCGTCCCCATGAAAGTTGGGTCGGTGCTCGGCAACCTGTCCCTCCGTCCCAAGATCGCGCTGATCCTCCTGCTGCCCGTCGCGGCCCTCCTGCTGCTGGCCGGGCTCCGCATCGGATCGAGCGTCTCGACCAGCCGTCAGGCCGCCCAGGTGCGCGGCCTGACCGAGTTCGCCCTGCGCGGCACCGCCCTGGCCCACGAGCTCCAGCGCGAGCGCGGCCTGAGCCTCGGCGGCCTGCTCGCCGGCCGCCAGTCCCCGGGGCTGCGCGACCAGCGGGCCGCGACCAACCGGGCCCTGGCCGCCTACCGTGACAGCGCCGCCGGGCTCGACGTCGACGTCCTGGCCCCGGCCGCCGCCGACGAGCTGGCCTCGGCCACCAACCGGCTGGACGGGCTGACCGACCTGCGCCAGGACGTGAGCGGGGGGTCGATCGCCCCGGCGGCCGCCCTGGACTTCTACAACACCACCATCGCCGACCTGCTCAACACCAACCGCGGGCTGATCACCGGGATCGCCGACCCGCAGCTGGCCCAGCGGGTGGGGGCGTTCGTGGCCGTCTCCCGGATCAAGGAGCTGGCCGCCCTCGAGCGGGAGCAGGTCTCCCAGGTGCTGGACCGCGGCCGCTTCGCCCCCGGCGAGTTCCGGCGCTTCACCTCGACCCTCTCCACCCGGGCGGTGCTGCTGTCGGAGTTCCGGGCGGCCGCCGACGACGCCCAGCGGGCCACCTTCGTCGACACCCTGGTCGGCCCCGAGGTCCAGCGGGCCCGGGAGCTCCAGGCCGAGGCGATCGCCAGCGAGGGCGCGGCCAACCTGGAGCTCGACCCGGCCGAGTGGTGGACGGTCAACTCCACCGAGAACGAGCTCATGCGCCGGGTCGAGGACCAGCTGGGCGCGGCCGCGGTCGACGCCAGCCGGGCCGACGAGACGGCCGCCCGGACCCGGGCCGCCGTCGACGCCGCCGCCGTCCTGCTGGTCCTGGCCCTGGCCATCGGCCTGTCCCTGGTCGTCGTCCGCTCCCTGCTGCGGCCGCTGGGGCTGCTGCGGTCCTCGGCCGAGGAGGTCGCCCACAGCCAGCTGCCCGGCGTGGTCGAGCGGCTCCAGCGGGCCGAGCCGGTCGACCTGACGGCCGAGACCCGGCCCATCGGCATCCGCGACCGCGACGAGATCGGCCAGGTGGCCAGAGCCTTCGATGCCGTCCACTCGACCGCGGTGCGGGTCGCGGCCGAGCAGGCGGCCCTGCGCCGCAGCGTGGCCGACATGTTCCTGAGCCTCGGCCGCCGGCTCCAGGCGCTGGTCCACCGGCAGCTGGAGCTGCTGGATGAGCTGGAGCGGACCGAGGCCGACCCGCAGCAGCTGCGCAGCCTGTTCCGCCTCGACCACCTGGCAACCCGGATGCGCCGCAACGCCGAGAACCTGCTGGTGCTGTCCGGCGCCGAGCCGGTCCGGCGCTGGAGCGAGCCGGTGCCCCTGCCCCGGGTGATCCGGGCCGCCTCGGCCGAGATCGAGGACTACAACCGGGTCGGGGCCATGCCCATGGCCGACGTGCGGATCGTCGGCCACGCCGTCTCCGACGTGGTCCACCTGCTGGCCGAGCTGATCGAGAACGCGGCCGCGTTCTCGCCCCCCGGGACCAGGGTCCAGGTGTCGGGCGAGCCGGCCGCCCACGGCTACCTGCTGGAGGTCGAGGACCAGGGCATCGGCATGTCCGACGAGGAGCTGGAGCTGGCCAACGGGCAGCTGGCCAAGCCGGCCACGATCGACCTGGCCAGCGCCCAGCGGCTCGGCTTCTACGTGGTCGGCCGGCTGGCCGCCCGCCACGGGATCAAGGTGCGGCTGCGCCGCTCCTGGTTCGGCGGGGTGGCGGCGCTGGTGCTGCTCCCCTCGAGCCTGCTCGGGGGGCCGGAGACCGAGATGGAGCCGGCCGGTCCGGCGGGCGGCGGGCGGCCCGAGGTCGAGCCGGGCTCCGACGGGCCCGGCGGGCCCGAGCAGGGTGCCGCGGTGGGCCGGCCCGGGCCGGAGCCGGTGCCGACGCCGGTGCCGCGGGCGTTCGCCGTCCGGTCCCCGGGGGCGGGGCGCGACAATGGCACGGCCGGATAGCCGACGGGCGCGACCAGGGGGGACCGATCGATGACCGGCCGGTACGAGGCCGACCCGGGCCCGTTCCTGCGGCCGTACGCCATGACCGAGGGGCGGACCGAGCCCACCGGGGCCGACCTGGCCATCGAGGACCTCGTCGGCGCCGCCTCGGCCGCCGACCCGCCGTCCTGGCTCAGCCTCGAGCACCGCTCGATCGCCCAGGCCTGCCGTGAGACCCTTTCCGTGGCCGAGCTGGCCGCCCGGGTCGACCTGCCCCTCGGGGTGACCCGGGTGCTGGTCGGCGACCTGGCCGCCCAGGGGATGGTGACCGTCCACCGGGCCCCCAGCCACGCCGGCGGCCCCAACGTCGCCCTCCTCGAGCAGGTCCTGCACGGCCTCCAGCGGCTCTGAGCGGCTTAGGTCTCCGCCTCGGCTTCCGCCAGTCCTGCCTGCTCCATCGCGGCCAGCATCCGCTCCACCGGGCCCTCGATGGCGTTGGCGGCGGCCAGGGCGGCCAGGCGCTCGCGATCGGGCGGGTGGGGGTCGCTGATCCGGTAGTCGACGTCGGTGGCCACCGCCGCCACCTTGCGCATGGCCTGGATGTAGTCGGCGCTGGCGGTCAGGGCGGCGTTGAGCTTCGGGGTCAGGCGGCCCGCGGCGGCCGCGGCCAGCAGGGCGTCCAGGTCGGGGTGGCCGGCGACCAGGGTGGCGGCGGTCTTCTCGCCGATCCCGGGGACCCCGGGCAGGCCGTCGGAGGGGTCGCCGCGGAGGATGGCCAGGTCCACGTAGCGCTCGGGCGGGACCTTGGCCTTGGCGGCCACCCCGGCCGCGTCCATGACGGCCAGCGACGAGGTGCCCTTGAGGGGGTACAGCACCCAGACCGTCGGGTCGCGGACCACCTGGAACAGGTCCCGGTCGCCGGTGAGGACGGCCACCCGCTCCTCCGGCCTGGCCGCGGCCGCGATCGTGCCGATCACGTCGTCGGCCTCGTAGCCGGCCGCCTCGGCCACCGGCAGGCCGGCCGCGTCCAGCACCTCGAGCAGCAGCGGGACCTGGCCGGGCAGCTCCGGCGGGTCGTCGGCCCGGGTGGACTTGTAGCCGGCGTACAGGTCGACCCGCCACTGGGGCCGCCAGTCGGCGTCGAACACGTTCGCCACCGCCCGCGGGCGCCGGTCGACCAGCACCCGCGAGACCATGTCCAGGTAGCCGCGGACGGCGTTCACCGAGTTGCCGTCCGGGCCCTTGATCGACTTGGGGAGGGCGAAGAACGCCCGGTAGAAGAGGCTGGGCGAGTCCACCACGAGGCGGGTCATCTGGTCGGCCATGGCGGCAGCATGCCACGGCCCGGCCGCGATGGGTGGAATTTCCACCAACGCAGGGTGATGTGGTAAGAACCTCACCGTCCGCGGTCCCCCAGCCGCGGGCGAACCGGTTCCCGAACCCCCTCAGGGAGCGGCTCTCAGAAGATGGTGGCGCCCTACCGACATGCGCGGGTGCCGCGGTGGCTGGCCGTCGTCGCGGCCATGGCCGCGGTGGCCTCGCTGCTGCTGCCCCAGCTGGCCGGCGCCCAGGAGGGGACCGACGTCCCCAGCGAGCTCAAGAAGGTCAAGGCGACCCTGGCCGACGCCAAGGCCGACGCCAAGAAGCTCACGGCCGCCCTCGACCGGGCGAACGAGGCCCTCGACCTGGCCGAGAACGAGCTCGCCCAGGCCGAGCAGCAGCGCCTCGACGCCCACGCCCGCGGGGTCCGGGCCACCGCCGCCCTGACCGACGCCACCGAGCGGGTGGAGCGGCTGCGCCGCATCCTCGGCGACCGGGCCCGCGGCATCTACATCGCCGGCGACCCGGCCGGCCTGGCCGCCCTGGTCCAGAGCGGCAAGGCCGACCAGCTCCTTGGCCAGGTGGCGATCCTCGACCACCTGGCCAAGGAGGGCAACAACTCGCTGGCCGACCTGATCGTGGCCCAGCAGGACTACGCCCTGGCCCGCTCCGCCCTGTCCGAGGCCGAGGTCGACGCCCGCAAGGCCGGGGCTCAGATCAGCCGCAAGATCGACCAGGCGCTGGAGCTGCGCGATCTCAGAGTCAAGGCCAAGGACGCCCTCGACGACAGAATCCGGCGGCTGGAGGGCGAGGCCGGGGTGCTGAGGGTCACCCTTCAGCAGCGCCAGCAGCGCCAAGCCGGACAGGTCCGCGGCGGCGGCAAGTGCGACCTGTCGGGGACCTCGGACGCCGAGTACTTCATCATCATGAAGGAGTCGGGCGGCGACCCGACCGCCGACAACCCCCGCTCGACCGCCTTCGGCCTGGGCCAGCTGCTGATCGACGGGCGCCGCCACTACCTGGGGGCCAACGCCGACACGACCGACTGCGCTCTCCAGCTCCAGGCGTTCCGCGGCTATGTCCGCGACCGCTACGGCACCGCCGAGAACGCCAGGGCGTTCTGGCTCTCCCACGGCTGGTACTAGTCGCCGACTGCTCTATGCTGGGCGGCGATGCCCAAACCCAAAGTGCTCGCGCTCGTCATGGCCGGCGGTGAGGGGAGCCGGCTGGAGCTGCTGACCGAGCGGCGGGCCAAGCCGGCACTCCCGTTCGCCGGCGTGTTCCGGCTGATCGACTTCCCCCTGTCCAACTGCGTGCACTCGGGGATCGAGGACGTCTGGGTGCTCCAGCAGTACCGGCTCCAGTCGCTCAACGACGAGCTGGCCAACGGCCGCCCCTGGGACCTTGACCGGACCTACGGTGGCCTGCGGCTGCTCCCGCCGCAGCTCGGGGCCGGGGACGAGGACGGCTTCCACCAGGGCAACGCCGACGCCATCTGGCGCAACCGCCAGCTGATCGCCGAGTACGACCCCGAGGTCGTCCTGGTCCTGAGCGCCGACCACGTCTACCGGCTCGACTACGGCGAGGTCCTGGCCCGCCACCGCAACCGGGAAGCCGGGGTGACGGTGGTCACCAGCGAGGTCCCCGAGCAGGAGGCGTCCCGCCAGGCGGTGGTCGAGGTCGCCGGCGACGGCCGCATCAGCGGTTTCCACTACAAGCCCGACGAGCCGCCCACCAACCGGGTCGCCACCGAGGTGTTCGCCTTCGAGCCCGGCCGGCTGCTCGACACCCTGGACGAGCTGGCCGCCGGCGACGGCGAGCTGAAGGACTTCGGTCACGGGCTGCTCCCCCGCCTGGTCGAGGCGGGCGAGGCGGTCGAGTACCGGATGGCCGGCTACTGGCGCGACGTCGGCACCATCCTCGCCTACTGGAAGGCCCACATGGACCTGCTCGACCCGGAGCGGCCGCTGGCCCTAGACGACCCGGCCTGGCCGGTGCTCGGCCGGGCCCCGCACCGGCTGCCGGCCCGGGTCGAGGGCTCGGCCCGCCTGGAGCAGGCCCTGCTGTCGCCGGGCTCGGTGGTCTGCGGCGAGGTGACCCGCTCGGTGCTCGGGCCCGGGGTGGTGGTCGAGCCGGGCGCGACCGTCCGCGACGCCGTGCTGCTGGACGACTGCGTGGTCGCGGCCGGCGCCCACATCGAGCGGGCGGTGCTGGACCGGGGTGTCCGGGTCGGGCCCGACGCCCGGGTCGGCGGCACCGACGACGACGGCGAGCTGGCCCTGGTCGCCGAGGAGGCCCGGGTACCGGACGGCGCCACCGTCCCTCCCGGCGGCCGCTACAGCCACGACGGGGCCGGGGGGCTGGCCGGCTGATGCCCTCGGGCGAACCGGTCTCCGACAGCCCGACCGGCTGGGTGGCCAGGCATATCCGCCGCTACGTCGACAGCGACGGGGCCAAGGGCCACGAGTGGCGGCCCGGCGTGTTCACCCTGCTGCTCACCACCCGCGGCCGCCGTTCCGGCCAGCTCCGGCGGACCGCCCTCATCTACGGCCGCGACGGCGACCGCTACCTGGTGGTGGCCTCCATCGGCGGCTCGCCCAGGCACCCCGCCTGGTACCTGAACCTCACCGAGCACCCCGAGGTCGAGGTCCAGGTCGGCCCCGAACACTTCACCGCCACCGCCCGGACCGCCACCCCCGAGGAGAAGCCCCGCCTCTGGTCGCTGATGACCTCGATCTACCCCGCCTACGAGGGCTTCCAGCGCAAGACCAAGCGGGACATCCCGGTGGTGATCCTGGAGCGGATCTGACCACTGGTCGGCGGCGGGGGGTGTGGACAGGCGGCGCCGCCGTTTCCGCGGTTGGGCTAGTGTCCCCCTCCGGGGGGCTCGCCACCGGCAGGTGGGGGTCCGGCGTGCCTGGGATCGGCGTGCCTGGGGTCGGCGTGCCTGGGGTCGGGGCCTGGATCAGGCGTGGGGCCGGACCCAGCGCCCGGAGCAGACCCCGGGCCTGGCCTGGGGCGGAGGGTGAGGCCGAGGAGGGTGCCGGCGACGACGCCGGGGAGGGCGGCGGTCCACGGGCGGGCGAGGCGGACCGCGATCAGGGCGACGGCGGAGATGACCACCAGGAAGGCGGCGTCGTTGAGGCGCTCCATGGGGGTTCGGAGCCGGCCTGAGGAGCGGAGGCGGCCTGAGGAGCGGAGGCGCATGGCGGCGAGGATGCCGACGGCCAGGCCGACGGCCAGGAGGGCGGCGGCGGCTGGGCGCCAGGACGCCGGTTCCAGGAGCAGGGTCAGGCCGATCAGCAGCAGGGCGACGCCGGCCGCTCCGGCCAGGCGGCCGGTGCGGCGGTCGGGGGCCTGCGCCACCATCTCGCCTCCTCGAATCCCTTGCGTGGCCCGGGTTGCCGGCCCAGCCTACCAACGGGCCTGGTATCGTCCCATCCGAGTTCGTTGTGCCGGCAACCACGAGGAGCCGATGTGGGGGGCAAGCTGCTGGCCCTGGCGGTGGCCCTGGTCCTGACGGTGGCACTGGCGGGCTGCGGGGGCGGCGGCGACGAGGGGGCGGGGTCCGGGGCCGCGGCCGGGCCGACGGCGTTCCGGACCCGCAGCCCCGGAGTCCTGACGGTGGCCACCGAGCTGCCCAACCCGCCGTTCGTGCTCGGCGACGACCTGGACAACCTGAAGGGCGGGTTCGAGGTCGACATGGTCGAGGAGATCGCCGACCGCCTCGGCGCGGAGCGGGTCGAGTGGGTCGGGTTCCCGTTCACCAAGCTGGTCGCCGGGTCCCGCTGCCCCTGCGACTTCGCCGTCAACGGGGTCTCGATCCTGCCCGACCGCCGCCAGCGGGTCGACTTCTCCTCCCCCTACTTCACCGCCAACCAGGGCGTCCTGGTCCGCAAGGGCACAGGAGTCACCGGGGTCGCCGACGCCCGCCGGCTCCGCTTCGGCGTCCAAGAGGCCACCTCCGGGGCCGCCTATCTGGAGCGGATCCTCAAGCCGATGGAGCCGCCCCGCGCCTTCGGCTCGACCACGGCCGCGTTCACGGCCCTGCGGGCCGGGCAGGTCGAGGCGGTCATGTCGGACGTCCCGATCGTCGTCGACGCGGCCGCCAAGTACCCTGGGCTGGCCGTCGCCGGACAGTTCAAGACCGACGAGCAGTACGGGGCCGTCCTCGCCAAGGGCTCGCCCAACACCAGGCCCCTGTCCGAGGTGATCGACCAGCTGCGCGTCGACGGCGTGCTCGACCAGCTGTTCCAGAAGTACTTCCCCGAGCAGGTGGACATCCCGTCGCTCGGCTGACGCCGGGCGGCCCCAGTCCAGGAGCGGCCATGCTGACGATCCGGCGCGACAAGGAGATCCACCGGGAGGAGGGCGGCTGGTTCACGGCCCGCTGGCACTTCTCCTTCGCCCACTACCGCGACCCCGCCAACGACGCCTTCGGGGCCATGCGGGTGTTCAACGACGACCGCCTGGTGCCGGGAGCGATCTGGCCCATGCACCCTCACCAGGACGTCGAGGGGCTCACCTACGTGGTCGAGGGCAGCTTCCGGCACGAGGACTCCGTCGGCGGCGCCCCCGGGCCCCTGCCGGCCGGGGCGGTGCAGCGGATGACGCTCGGGTCCGGGGCGCTGCACTCGGAGCAGAACGCCTCCCAGGACGAGCCGATGCGGTTCATCCAGATCTGGATCCTGCCCGACACCGCCGGCCTGCCTCCCGAGGTCGAGCAGAGGGTGTTCACCAAACAGGACCGCACCGGCCGGCTGCTGCGGGTGATGGGCCCCGAGGGCGGCGAGGTGGTCAAGATCCACCAGGACGCCAGCGTCCATGTCGCCTCGCTGGCCCCCGGCGACCAGGTCGAGCACCCCATCGGGGCGGGCCGCGGCGCCTACGCCTACCTGATCGACGGCCGGGCCCGCTTCGACGGCGAGCCGGTCGCGACCGGGGACGCGGCCAAGGTGACCGGCCAGCCGTCGCTGACGATCGCCGCCGACGAGCCCAGCGAGCTCATCCTGGTCGACGTGCCCCTGTCGTTCCGGCCGGTCGGGATCTGGGCGGGCGGCCGTGCCTGACGCCGGCCTGCCGCTGCGGTTCGGCTGGTTCCTGGTCCCCAACGCCGCCGACCCGTCGGGCCTGGTCGCCGAGGCCCGGCTGGCCGAGCGGGCCGGGTTCGATCTCATCGGCATCCAGGACCACCCCTACCAGCGTCGCTACTTCGACACCTTCACGCTGCTGGCCGGCCTGGCGACGGCCACCGAGCGGGTCGGGCTGTTCCCCGACGTGGCCTGCCTGCCCCTGCGCCACCCGGCCATGCTGGCCAAGGCGTCGGTCTCCATCGACCTGCTGTCCGGGGGCCGGTTCGATCTCGGACTGGGCGCGGGCGCGTTCTGGGACGCGATCGTGGCCATGGGCGGGCCCCGCCGCGCTCCCGGCGAGGCCGTTGCGGCGCTGGAGGAGGCGATCGCGGTGCTGCGGCTGCTCTGGGTGGGGGGTTCGGGGGCTCAAGTAGCCGAAGGCGATAGCCCCCGATCTCAAGGGCCGCGGTCGGTGCGGTTCACGGGGCAGCACTACCGGGTCGCCGGGGTCAAGCCGGGGCCGGCGCCGGCCCATCCGATCGGGATCTGGGTCGGGGCCTCCGGGCCGCGGATGCTGTCGTTGATCGGGCGGGTGGCCGACGGCTGGGTGCCGTCCTCGCCGTCCCTGCCGCCGGAGCGGCTGCCCGCGGCCCAGGCCCGCATCGACGACGCCGCCGCGGCGGCCGGCCGCGACCCGGCGTCGATCCGCCGCCTCTACAACATCTCCGGCCGGATCGGCCCCGGCGGCGGCGGGTTCCTGGACGGCCCGGCCGGCCAGTGGGTGGAGCAGCTCCTCCCCGTGGTCACCGAGCACGGGATGGACACCCTGGTGCTGTGGCCGACGGAGTCCCCGGCCCGCCAGCTCGAGCTGTTCGCGGCCGAGGTCGCCCCGGCTCTGCGCGAGGCCGTGGCCGCCCATCGCGGCCGCGGTTGAGGCAGACTACCGGGGTCACTGTCGGAACCCACCCTGGGAGGGCCCTTGCAGGGCGACCCGCGCATCCTCGAGCTGCTCAACCAGCACCTGACCTTCGAGCTGACCGCCGTCAACCAGTACTTCCTCAACTCCCGGATGTGCGCCAACTGGGGCTACGACCGTCTGGCCAAGCGTCACCGCGAGATCTCCATGGAGGAGATGCGCGACACCGAGGAGCTGATTGACCGCATCCTCTACCTGGACGGCCTGCCCAACCTCCAGCGGCTGGGCACGGTCAAGGTCGGCGAGACCGCGGTCGAGCAGATCCGGCTGGCGCTGGAGCTGGAGCGGGCCGCGGTCCGGAACCTGAACGACCACGTGGCCACCTGCACCGAGGTCGGCGACCAGGGCACCCGCGAGTTTCTGGCCGCGATGATCGCCGAGGAGGAACGGCACGTCGACTGGTGGGAGACCCAGCTGGTCACCATCGACCAGCTCGGCGAGGCCCTCTACCTGGCCCAGCAGGTCCGCGACTAGGCGGAGGCGGCCAAGGGCTCCGCCTGGGCGTGCTT
>JASLBL010000673.1 GCA_030146615.1 Actinomycetes bacterium | reverse complement strand
TGGCCGGACGATGAGTGCTGGCCGCTTGTCGATCGACCCACTCCACACCGCCCGCGCGTCGTCATATCCGATATCACCTGGAGAGATTGCCTCTCCCTTGAAGCCGTCCCCCAGCTGGGAAACCACGTCGAAGCTCACCTGCTCGGCCATCCCCAATCCTCCTTCGCTCAACTGGTGTTCAGGCGCCCGGTGGGGCTGTGTGGTGCTGTGACCGGTGGTGGGCGATCGACTGGGCCACGACGGCGGCATCCTCGCCCACGCCGAACAGCACCGAGGACTTGCGCTTGCGCAGGAAGTGGACGCCGCAGAAGAACAGGCCCGGGACCACTGTGCTTTCCCCGTTGTCGGTGAGCGGGAAGCCCATGGCATCAAACGCCGGGAACCGCATCCAGTGGGTGTAGTCGGGGCGGAACCCGGAGGTGAAGATGACCACGCCGAATCTCGTGAGGTCCAGTTCCAGCGGCGGGTCGGCATGGAATGGGGGAGGGTCGGGCAGCTCGGGCGCCGCCATGCCCCTGGTGGGGAGTTGCTCGGTGAGCAGCTTGCGGATGTCGACGTAGCGGGCATCGCCGAAGGCGACCGAGTCGGCCAGGTCAGCGGCGAAGGATGCCCGATGTCCCTCCACCCCGGCCAAGCGGCCCAGGAGGTGCACCCCCATCGCCTGCAAGGTGCGGTAGTGCAGGTCATGGCCGCCTCGCTGGCCGGTCACCAGCGGGTTGGCGGCCAGCCGCGCTGCGGGTGAGGGCAGGGCGCTGAGCGGGGTGTCGAAGAAGGTCGTCTCCTTGAGCCAGGTGACGATGTCGCGGCCGCCGGGCCGCCGCGGCAGCCACGACGCCCGCCCGCAAGCCGGGAACACCTCGCGACCCGACTCGTGCAGTTCCTCGGAGAGCTGGCAACCGGTCTGGCCGCTGCCCACGACCAGGACCTTCCCTGGTGGAAGAGCGGCCGGACTGCGGTAGTCCTCGGCATCGATCACCAGCACATCACGCGGAAGCCCCGCCGCAACCTCGGGGCGATGGGGCCGCTGATAGGCACCCGTGCACACTACGACCGCCGCCGCGGGCAGCTCGCCGGCCGAGGTGCGAAGCAGGAACCCACCGCCGGGTCCGGGTCCAAGGCTGTCCACGCCGACGCCCTCGCGAACCGGCGCCCCGAAGCTCGACGCGTACCGCTGCAGGTATCGGACGACCTCATCTCGTGGGACGAAGCCTTCCGGGTCGTCGCCGGTGTAGGCGGCGCCCGGCAAGCTCATGGTCCAGTTCGGCGTCACCAGGCAGAAGCTGTCCCACAGACTCCGCCAGGTCTGGCCGATCCGTGCCCGCTCCAGCACCACATGCTCGATCCCGCGGGCGGTCAGCTCATAGCTCACCGCCAGACCTGCCTGGCCTGCTCCGACCACGACCACCGGGAACCCGCTGGGCACTCCGACCATCACGCCTCATTCCGGTCCGATGAAGGGCACGAGCAGCCTCGATGGTGACCCTCCCCAGGACCGCACCAGAAGTGCAATGTCTGAACCCGGACCCGGGCGGTGGCGCTGCCCTGCGGAACCGACTCAGCCGACCGTCCCCCACGCGCTCAGCAGCATGGGGTGCGCGGCGACTGCCTGGCTGGCGGCCAGCTCCCCGGCCAGGCGCGCCTGGAGGGTCTCGATCCCGACCTGCTGCTCGGCGGCGACGAACGCCACGTCGCCGGTCCCCGAGCCGAGGTCCAGCACCCGCCTCCCTTTAGGCGGAGGTGGTTGCTCGCCTCGCGGCAGGCGGGCGCTGGAGCGGTTCGACGCGGCGTTTCCAGGTGGGAAGCGCTCGCGCCAGGGCGAGTGGGCCCCGAACCTCGATCGCCCCGCCGCGCAGGGCGTCGCCCCACTCGAGCTCTCCGAGGTCCCAGCGGGCGAACGCCACAGGATCGCTGACCACGACCACCAGATCCTCGTCCCCGCCGGGATGCTTCTCGCAGATCTCAGCATCGCCACGCTCGATCAGCAGCCAGCCGCGGCTGCCCGGCCCCGACAGCGTGGGGTACTCGAAGCGGACCAGGACCCGGCGGCGAGGGAGGCGGCCGCGGTCAAGGTGACAGGTCACCCACCCCCACAGCACCACCCCGGGATGGGCGTGTTCGGGTGTCAGCTCCGCCCACTGCGATCCCCAGCGCTGTAGCGCCAGCATGACTTCCGACAGCTCACGGCCGGCCTGGGTAGGCTTGTAGGTCGAGCCCGGACCGTCAGGCTTGGGACGGATCTCGACCACCCCGGCGCGCTCCAGGTCCCGCAACCGCTTCGACAGCAGGCCGCGGGACAGCCCCGGAGCGCCGTCGGCGATCTCGTTGAAGGTCGTGCAGCCGATGAGGACGATGTTGCGCAAGATGATGAAGGACCAACGCTCGGCCAGGAGTTCCGACGCCCGCGCGATCGGACAGTACTGCCCGTAGGTTCTCACCTCCACAGTCTGTCACTTGCGAGCGGCCCTGCACTAGTTCAAATGCTGAACCTACAGCCGCTCCTGGACCTGGAGCGCTACATAGGACCTGGGGGTGCCGGGTTGATAGCCCTCGCGAGGAGGGGACACGCTTGTCGGGCTGTCCGATGAGCGCTACCGCCAGCTGATGGTTAGCCGGCCGGCTTCGTCCTCAACTGTGGTGCCGAGGGCTGCGCAGGCGGTCCGGAAGCGGCGCCGGATCCAGGCGGCGTCCTCATCTGCGGCCAGGCGGGTGTGGCAGAACTCCAGCTTCAGCGGGAGTGCCTCCAGCCGGACCGGCCCTCGCGCATCCAGGGTGACCAGGAACAGCAGGCCGAGGTCGTTGCGCAGGCGCGGGTCGACCCGGTAGTCGTCCAGGAAGTCGCCCAGGTCGTACAGGACCCGGCCGGCGACCCCGTGGGGCACATGGGCGGAGTGGCCGGCGACCAGCGTCGCGCCCGCGTCCACCAGCGCGGTGGCGGCGCGGCGGACGTGGCGGACCGGCGCGGCGGTCATGTTCGGCCCCCAGTGGGGGGTGACCAGCACGGCGTCGGCCGCGGCGCGGGCGGCTCGCACGGCGGCCAGCAGCCAGTCGGGCGTCTGGCCGGCGAGGTCGGCGAAGGCGACGCCCGGGCGGCCGGGGCCGGCGGCGAAGTCGGGCGGATGGTCGGTGACCCCCACTACCGCGACCCGCAGCCCACCGGCGGCCAGCGCGGCCGGACGGCGTGCCTGGTGGAGATCGGCGCCGGCCCCGACGGCGGCGATGCCGGCCGCGGCCAGGTGGTCCAGGGTGTCGGCTAGGGCCTCGACCCCGTAGTCCAGGGCGTGGTTGTTGGCCAGGGTCACGCAGTCGGTCCCGAGCAGGACCAGCAGCTCGACCGCTCGGGGCGGGGCGCGGAAGAAGAACGGCTTACCAGGAGCCTCCCAGGGCCGCCCCCGCTCGGAGATGCAGCACTCCAGATTGAGCACGATCAGGTCGGCCTGGCCCAGCGCGTCGCGGACTGCGGGTGCGACCAGGGCTTGTGGGGGCGTCGTAGCCAGGGTTCGGGCGACACCGCGCCCCAGCATGGTGTCCCCGGCCAGCGCCACCGTGACGGTCATCGCCCACCCGGCTCCCGTATCGACACGCCATGGACGCCGACCAGCGGGACGAACCGGGCCGGGGTCAGCTCGCTGTCGGTGACGAGCCGGTCAGCCTCCTTGCGGAAGGCAGTCACCTGCTCGTGGCCGCCGGAACCGACCGGATGGACCAGCCGTCCGCCAGGGGCGAGCTGCTCGATCAGCGGCCCAGGGACCCGGGGGGCGGCGGCCGCGACCACGATCGCCTGGTAGGGAGCATGCTCGGGAACGCCGAGGGTGCCGTCGCCGACCACCACCGTGACGTGACCCAGCCCGGCCGCGGCCAGGTTGGCCCGCGCCTGCTCGGCCAGGTCGGCGAAGCGCTCGACCGACACCACCTCGCGGGCCAGCAGGGCCAGGATGGCGGTCTGGAAGCCGAGCCCGGTGCCGACCTCCAGCACCCGCTCCCTGCCGCTCAGCTCCAGCGCTGCCACCATGGCGGCGATCAGGCTGGGCTGGGTCGTCACCTGCCCATGTGGAATCCGGATCGGCGCATCCACATAGGCCTGGAAGTCGGCCGCCGAGGGCACGAACTCGGCCCGCGGCACGGCCCGGAACGCGGCCAGGACCCGACGATCCCGGATCCCCTGAGCGCGCAGGACCCGGACCAGGTCCTCGGGGGATCCGGAGCCGGCGGTAGGCGATGCTCGCACGGCGTGTCCTTACCTTGCCGCTGTCCCGACCGGGACGGCCTGGATTGCTGACTGCCGGGGCGAGGCTAGGCCGTCGACCCCTCACGGCTGATCCGGTTGACCAGGTCGCCTGCCGCCTCCCGGATTTCCTCGGCCAGCCGGCGGTCCTGGTGGGTCTGCTCCTCGTAGGTTGCGAGCCGGTCGCTGGCTCGATCCAGCAGCGAGGAGAGCGCCCGAGCCTCCTGTTCGGTGAGCGTGATCTGACCTGCCATCACCACTCCTCTCTTCTCTGGTGCACGATCCTAGCTTCCGCCGTTCCCGCGTCGACGTCCACCACCTGTGGATGAAGCTCCAGCGCCCCGACCATGCTCTGGCCACAGCTGCAGGGGTAGGCCGTCACGTGGTCTCCCGGCGCCAGACCCGCTCGCCGTCGTGCATCTCTCCAGTCGCCGCCAGTCCCGCCGGGCAGCCACCGCAGCCGAGGCGTGATGGTCGGGGTGCACATGGGCGGTGATGGTCTGTACTCCACCGGCCTCCAGCCAGGCGACCAGCTCCTCAGCCGCCTCCGCCGCCAAGCCCTGCCCCTGCCACGCCATGGCGATCACCCAGGCGACCTCGGCCGCGCGGCCCGTATCGGTGATGGTGGCCTGTACCGTCCCCACGGCCCGTCCGTCGCCCAGCCGCACGATCCAGTTGCGCCATTGCTCGGTCCCGTCGGGGGAGCGGCCCACCACCAACCGGGCGTAGCGCGCTCGCAGCTCGGCCAAGGTCGGCGGACGTCCACCGGTGAAGGCGTACAGGCGCTCGTCACCGAGCACCGCGACCATCTCCTCGGCGTCACTGACAGCCAGCGGCGCAAGCTCCAGCCGAGCCGTGACGATCCGGTCAGCCCCCGGGCCGTCCGACCCACCGTGACTCGCCGCTGGTGACGCGCGATCGGCTGTGGCCATGCCACCAGGATCCATGCCGCTCCTCCCGCACCTTCGCAGCGATCCGGCGCTGACCGGATCCGTGGTGTCGTGCCGCGCGGCCGTGGCCGAGCTGGTTGACGGGACCAGCCCCCGGCTGGTGCTCCTGACCGAGTTCGACGACCCGGTCGCCGAGCACGACGGCTCGGCGCCGGTCGACCAGGTGGATGCGGCCCTGGGGGACCAGAACAGCGAGTACCAGACCAAGCGGCCAAGCCGGCCAACCTCAGCTTCGAGCAGGCGGCGGTCGTCCCCAATCTCCGGGTTCGCCGCCCTCCAAGGGTTGCGGGCCGCTCCATCGGCGCGGACGACGTTGTCGACTACACCCGCGAGGACGTCACCGACGGGACCCGCCACTGGGAACCTCATCCTCGACTGCGGGGGCCGCCGGACCCTGTCGCAGCTGCGGCGGGCCCTCGCCCCCAAGGGGACGCTGGTCATCGTCGGCGGTGAAGGGGGAGGGCGGTGGCTGGGCCGGACCTACCCACTGGGCGAGGTCCCCGAGGCCATCCGGCAGATGGTCGAAGGCAAGGGACGCGACCATCGGGCGGCGCCAGGGCTGATGGCCGGGAGGACCATGCTGGTCACCGCCGGCCTGGTTCTGGGCATGCTTGGCGGGCATGCTGTTGCCAACCGCCACCGCCGGGGAGGTTCCATGGGCGAGCAGCCACTCACGTTGGGCATCGAGGAAGAGTTCCAGATCGTCGACGGCGGTGGGGAGCTGAAGGCCCACATCGACACCCTGCTGGCCGCCGCCCAATCCAGCTCGCTGGTGGACGACGTGCGGGCCGAGATGCTGCAGTCGGTGGTCGAGGTGGGCACCAGGATCTGCGCCGACGTCGGCGAGGCCCGCGCCGAGGTGCTGCGGCTGCGTGGAGGCCTGGCTGGCCTGCTCGCCCCGGAGGGGCTACGGATCGCCTCGGCCGGCACCCATCCGTTCTCCCACTGGCAGGACCAGCGGGTCACCGAGATGGAGCGCTATAAGCTGTTCGAGGACGAGATGCAGGACCTGGTCCGGGAGCTGCTGATCTTTGGGATGCACGTCCATGTCGGCATCCCTGACTCGGAGGCCCGCATCGAGGTCATGAACGAGGCCCGTTACTTCCTGCCCCACCTGCTGGCCCTGTCGACCTCCAGCCCGTTCTGGCTGAACCGGCGCACCGGGCTCAAGTCATATCGCAGCGTGATCTGGTCGCGGTTCCCGCGCAGCGGCATCCCGCCCGAGTTCGGCTCCCAGGCCGACTTCGACAACTACGTCGCGCTGCTGGTCAAGACCAACACCATCGACACCGGCAAGAGCATCTGGTGGGACCTGCGGCCGCACTGGCAGTACCCGACGATCGAGTTCCGCATCTGCGACGCGGTGACCAAGGTGGAGGAGGTTATCTGCCTGGCCGCCCTGGTCCAGGCCATCTGCGCCAAGCTGCTCAAGCTGCGGGGCCAGAACCTCGGCTTCCGCAAGTACCCGCCCCAGCTCATCCACGAGAACAAGTTCCGTGCCTTCCGCCACGGCCTGGACGGCAAGCTGATCGACTTCGGCAAGCAGCGCGAGGTCCCCATGCGCGAGCTGGCCGTGGAGTTGTTGGAGTTCGTCGACGACGTGGTCGACGAACTCGGCTCACGCAAGGAGGTGGAGTACGTGCACACCATCCTGCGGGAAGGCACCAGCGCCGACCGCCAGCTCTCCACCTACCAGGCCAGCGACGGCGACATGCGAGCGGTCGTTGAGCACATCGCCGACGAGACCCTGATCGGCGTGTCGCTGCCGGCCTAGGTCGCTACCAGCGCCACCGTGTCGGCCTGGCGGGTTCGACAGGACGCTTGGGGAGCACAACCTAGAGGAACGCCGGAGACGCGAGGGATGCCGTGATGTCGACGGGCGCTGGGGCCGAGCAGGAGCGGGGCCGGGAGGCCGAGGTTCCCCTGGAGATCCCCGGGGCGGGCTGGCGGGATGTTCTGCTCCGGCTCAAGGACGCGATCCGCGAGGATCGCATCACCCTGATCGCGGCCGGGGTTGCCTTCTATGCGATGTTGGCGCTGTTCCCGGCCATGATTGTGGTGGTCTCGGTCTACGGGCTGGTGATGGACCCCGAGGAGATCGCCGCCCAGGTTCGCACCCTGGGCGTCCTGCCCGGCGACGTCCGCTCGATCCTCACCGGCCAGCTCGACGCGCTGGCCCGGGCGCCCAGCGGCCGGCTCAGCCTGAGCCTCGCCTTCGGGGTGCTGGTTGCCCTGTGGAGCGCCTCGGCCGGGATGCGGGCGCTGGTGACGGGCGTGAACGCCGCCTACTCGGAGTCCGAGCTGCGCGGGTTCGTGCGCCTGCGGGGGCTGGCCGTGGTGCTCACGGTAGGGGGGAGTCTGGTCACCGTGCTAGCCCTGGCGGTGATCGTGGCCCTGCCGGTGGCGGCCAGGCGGCTGCCCGGACCGGCCGGGCTGCTGGTCTCGGTGCTGCGCTGGCCACTGCTGGCCGCGGTGCTGATCGCCGGTCTGGCCGTGCTGTACCGGGTCGCCCCAAGCCGCAAGGACGCCCGCTGGCAGTGGCTTAGCTGGGGTTCGGTGGTCGCCACCGCTCTGCTGGTGGTCGGCTCGATGCTCTGCTCGCTGTATGCCAGCTACGCGCCAGCCCAGAACAAGACCTACGGGGCCTTCTTCGGGGTCATCGTATTGCTGTCTTGGCTGTTTCTGAGCTCGTTCGCGGTGCTGCTGGGGGCGGAGCTGAATGCCGAGTTGGAGCTGCAGACCAGGCGGGACACGACCGTCGGCCCACCGCAGCCGCTCGGGGAGCGGGGCGCCTATGTGGCCGACCATGTGGCCGAGGCACCGGACGACCGGGCGTGACCGGCCTCCGACGTGGAGCGCGGGCGAGGTGGCCGCCGAGGACCTGGAGCGGGCGCTCCGGGATATCGTCACCGCGTCCGAGTGATCGCTGCGCCGGCCGCCCAACCAACCGGCTGTCGGGGCCATGCACGACCGTCGTCAGGTGAGCGTCGCGGTGCGAAGCCGCAGCCGGCGCGCCGGCAAGACGTCCGACAAGAACCGCACGAGTCGGCTCTGGCAGCCAGCCCACCCCCTGGCCGGCCACCGACGTCGCCACCTCGGCCCTGCCCGACACACCCGTCCGCACCCAACGCACCAGGCCGACGCCGCGCAAGCACGCCCCCGCGGCGCGGCTGCGCCGGCGATCGGCAAGTCTGCTGGTCGGCCTGGCCGGGCGGCTGGACCCCAGTACCCCGACGGTCGGCTGACCTGGATGTGGGATGCTACCGGGCATGCTGTTGCACCTCACGCCCGACGAATTGCTGGCCACGACCCGCAGCGTCCGCAAGCGCCTGGACCTGACCCGCCCGGTCGAGCGTGAGGTGCTCGAGGAGTGCCTACGGCTGGCCCAGCAGGCACCGACGGCCAGCTACGCCCAGAACTGGCACTTCATCGTGGTCACCGACCCGGAGCGGCGGACCGCCCTCGGGGAGCTGTGGCGCAGTGCGGCCCGCCGCTACCTGGAGCGGCGGGCCGCCGCGGCCGCCGACGAGCGAATCGCCCGCCTCTCCGATGCGGTCCGGTATCTGGCCGAGCATATCCACCAGGTGCCGGTGCATGTGATCCCCTGCGTGGAGGGCCGGACCGACCATGCCCCGGTGGTGGCGCAGGCCTCGCGGTGGGGGTCCATCGTCCCCGCCGCCTGGAGCTTCATGCTGGCCGCCCGGGCTCGCGGGCTCGGCACGGTGTGGACCACCTTCCACCTACGCCACGAGCGCGAGGCGGCCGAGCTGTTGGGGATCCCGTTCGATGAGGTGATGCAGGCGGCACTGATCCCGGTCGCCTACACCCTTGGCACCGACTTCCGGCCCGCCGCTCGCCACCCTCTGGACACGATGGTCCACTGGGAGCGCTGGTAGCACCTGCAGCAGTTGGCTGCCGTCGAGAGGGGTGGATCGATCCGGCTGCTGGCGGTGCCGTCCTGGTCACGATGAGGGCGGCGACGCTGCCGGCGCTGGCCGGGGCGTCCGATCGGTACGCTCGGCTTGGTTGCCGCAGCGGATCAGGTGGATGGGCGGTCGGCCGCCGCCAGGCGGGCCATCCCGGCGGGGTCGTGGGCGTGGCGGCGGCCGGCTCCTGGGGGATCGGCGGCCACGACCTGGTTGCGCCCGGCCTGCTTGGCCTGGTACAGGGCCGTGTCGGCGCGGGCGACGAGCTGGTCGCTGGTCTCGGTGCCGTGCCACAGCGCCACCCCGGCCGAGAAGGTCTGGGCCAGGGGGGTGGCCACCCGCAGCCGGTCGACGACCTCGACGGCCTCTCCGAGGGTCGAGGAGGGCAGCAAGACCGCGAACTCCTCCCCGCCGTAGCGGGCCAGCAGGTCGCTGGAGCGCAGCAGCGACCGCCAGGCCTCGGTGGCGCTGCGTAGCAGCTGGTCGCCGGCCTGGTGGCCGTAGGTGTCGTTGAACACCTTGAAGTGGTCCACGTCGAGCATAGCCACGGCCAGCGGGGTGCCGGCGCGGCGGGCCCGGTCCATCTCCACCGGCAGGGCCCGATCCCATGCCCGTCGGTTGGCTGCATCGGTGAGGGGGTCGTGCTGGGCCAGGGTCTCCAGCTGTGCCGCCTGCTGCTCGACCTGGCGGATCAGCCCGGCCATGCGCGCCACCACCAGCAGGAACAGCGCGATCGAGCCGATCCCGATCGCGGCCGCGTCGATCCCGCTGCGCCCCCAGGCCTGGCCCAGGAGCAGGATCGGCGCGACCAGCGACACGCCGGTCAGCAGCGACAGGCGCCGGCGGGTGAGCCGGCGGGTCCGCGCCGCCGCCGGCTCGGACAGCGCCGCCATCGAGGGGTGCAGGGCCGCCGCCCCGAACAGCAGGTAGGCGAGCAGCCAGGTGAGGTTGATGGCGTTGTTGGGGGTGAAGGCGTCGGCCTGGGCGAGCACGGCGAAGCCGACATCACCGGCCAGCATGACCAGCAGGGAGCCGGCCAGGAGCTGGAAAGCGGTGTTGCGCACCCCGGCACCGACGAGCAGCCGGGCCACCAGGGCCAGCAGCAGCACGTCGGCGGCCGGGTAGGCGATGGAGATGAGCCGGCCGACCACCGTGAGGGTGCTGTCGGTGGCGGCCGGCTTCATCAGGAACACCCACGACAGCAGGCCCAGGCCGGTGGCGATGATGGTGGCGTCGATCAGGCTGGCCCAGTCCCGACCCGGGGTCCGGGCGCGGATCAGCAGCATCAGCCCCGTGGTCAGCGGCAGGTACCCGGCAAGGTAGAAGCCGTCGGCGGCCGAGGGGAACGCGTCGGTCTCCCAGACCCGCTCGTGCAGGTCGAACAGTACGTCGCCGACAACGAACAGCAGCTGCCCAGCGGCCAGCAGCCACCAGGTCAGCCGCGCCCCCGACCGGTTGGCGCGTACGGCGAGCAGGATCGCGGCCACCGCCGACAGCCCGAAGGTGTCGTACCAGGCCGTGTACCACCACGACTCGGGAATGACCAGGATCGGCAGCGTGGCCGGCGCTCCCACCAGCAGGTACCACCGCCAGGCCCGCCCGTTCATGTCCACCCTATCGGCCGGAACCGCCTTGGGTTGAGGGCATCCACCGCTGGGGCGGTGGCGCAGCCGAGCGCCGCAAGCTCATGCCAGGCCTCCTGGGTCTCCACGCCTTCGGTGACAACCCCCAGGCCTTGCAGGTCGGCCTTGGGCTGGTACTGAAGGACGAGCTCGTCGTGCTCCAGCGACCGCCGCAGGTGTGCAAATCGGCTGGTCCCATGCGCGGTTGAGCGGTTCGTGCAGGAGGGAGCGCCGTCTACGGCAAGGCGGACTGACCGGCTAACCGAGTGGCGGGCCGAGGAGCCGCTCCAGCAGTCGGCGGTCGTCCGGCCAGGCGTCCAGCAGCACCCCGCGAGGTACGCTGCGGGCGGCATAGCGTAGGGCCAGGGCGATCACGAGCACGTCGTCCAGCGGTCCGATCACGGGCAGGAACTCCGGCACCAGGTCGATCGGCGACAGCAGCCAAAGACCGGCGAGCAGAACGGCCAGCTTGGCCCGGGTCGGCACCCGCGGGTCGTTGCGCAGCCGCCGGACGGTGGTCAGGCAGGCGGGCAGGAACCCGGCCAGGTCCCTGAGGATCCCCGGTGGGAGCCGCCTGGCCGCCACCACCAGCAGCCCCCAGGTCGCCCCGAGCACGACCACGGCCACCAGCAACATCCGCAGCATCATCGCCTCCCAGCCGGCGACCCTCTCCCGCGCCGAGTGTAAGCACCGCGGGTGCCAGCCGGTGAGACGTTCAGCACCGTTGACCGGGTGGCTTCGCCGTGACGGCGGGTTCGGGCCTCGGTAGGATCGTGCCCGCGACGCAGAGTGGGCGTCCTGTTCACGCTCTGCGCGGAGGGGGCGGGCTTGTGACCTCAGAGGAGCACTCCGGAGCGAGCCGTGGCACGCTCCTGCTCGCCGACATCTCCGGGTACACCGCCTTCCTCCAGGCGGTCGCCGGAGCTCATGCCGCTGACATGGC
>JASLBL010000672.1 GCA_030146615.1 Actinomycetes bacterium | reverse complement strand
TGGCCGGACGATGAGTGCTGGCCGCTTGTCGATCGACCCACTCCACACCGCCCGCGCGTCGTCATATCCGATATCACCTGGAGAGATTGCCTCTCCCTTGAAGCCGTCCCCCAGCTGGGAAACCACGTCGAAGCTCACCTGGTCAGCCATCCCCAATCCTCCTCGCCCTAACCGACTAGCTCGGCTTGGCGTAGTCCGCCATGGCCTGGGAGAAATCGACCGTGACCCACGCTTCATCACCGACGACCCAGGCATCGTGGCCAGGCTGGATGACGTAGCCGTCGCCCGGCCCGATACGGGTCTGGGATCCGTCGTCGGCCTGCACGATCGCTGAGCCGGACACGCAGTAGCCCTCATGCAGGACCATGCACCACTCGGTCCCGGCGATCGGCTTGACGTCGTTGGACCACCGCCAGCCCGGCTCGAACCGTGCCCGCCCAACCATCGTGTCCCCGATCGTCACCATCTCAACGACACCGTTCGGGAACGAACGCGTCTCGTCCGGCTGATCGAGGCTCCGCACCTGCACGGTCCCCATAGCACCCCCCCAAGGTCGCACGAAGAAGCAAGTCTAGCCCGCCAGCGACCCGCGGTCGAGGCGGGAGGGCCGGCCCAGTCTTGTTGAAGACCCGACAAGCTCATCCTGGACGCCAACGCCGCGGACGACCGCGGTCTCGCCAGGATGTGCGGTGGCCGGCACGAGCCGAATGGGCCATGCAGCGCAGCGCAAAGACAACGGCGTCCAGCCGCCGAGCTACCTTGGGCCTGCCGAGGTGGCGCCGTGCTGCACGTCTCACCCAGACCGTGGCCGCTGGGCCAAGGAGGCAAGCTGCCCTTCATGAGGACCCTAGGCGGCCACCGCCGCTACCCAGGAGCCGAGATCAGCGAACTGGCCGAGGGACTTCGCGAGGAGCAACCGCCTGGCCTGCCTGCACCCCACCGACGCCGACCCCCATCATGTTCGGTCTCCTCCAAGCTTCTCGACCCTGTGAGAATGTAGTCGACGGCCGGACACCCTATGGTGACTGACATGGAAGCGTGCTGGGCTTGCCAGGCCGAGCTTCCGCTGAGAGCGCGGTTCTGTCCCGCCTGCGGCACTCGAGTCCAAGCTCGTCGTGTGGGTGAAGAGCGCAAGGTAGTGACCGTGCTGTTCGCCGACCTCGTCGACTCGACCGCCCGAGCCGACCGGCGCGACCCCGAAGACGTCCGCGCCACCCTGATCCCCTTCTACGAGCGGATGCGCGCCGTGCTCGAACGCTTTGGCGGACAGGTCGCGAAGTTCATCGGCGACGCCGTCATGGCGCTGTTCGGAGCTCCTGTCGCACACGAGGACGATCCCGAGCGCGGTGTCCGTGCCGCCCTCGCGATCTGCGACGCGATTCGTCAGCTGAACGAGCAACACGGGCTCGACTGGAGCTTGCGGGTCTCGGTCGCGACGGGCGAGATCGTGATCGATCTTGAGGTGCGACCCGGGGAGGGGCTAGGGATGACAGCCGGGGACATCCTGAACACCGGTTTCCGACTCGCGGAGGCCGCGCCGATTAACGGCATCCTGGTCGACGAGTCCACCTACCGCGCCACCCGGCACATCATCGAGTTCGCTCCAGCCGAGCCGGTACGGGCCAAGGGAAAGGCCTTGCCGCTCCCAGTCTGGCAGGCCATTGCTCCTCGCGCCCGCCTCGACCAGGATGACCTGCAGCGGCCGCGCATCCCGCTCGTCGGGCGTCGGGAAGAGCTCTCCCTGCTTCTTGACGCCTTCGAACGGGCCCGGGGAGGGCCCACTTCCCAGTTGGTCACCGTCGTCGGCGTGCCGGGCATCGGCAAGAGCCGTCTGATCATGGAACTCGCCTCCGAGTTGGACGCCAGACTCGAGAATGTGTACTGGCGCCAGGGCCGATCCTTGCCGTACGGGGAGGAAACCCCGTATTGGGCACTGAGCGAGATCCTGAAGGTCCACGCCGGCATTGTCCGGACCGACGACCCTGCTGTCACCGAGGAGAAGCTCCGACAGGCAGTTCGGCAGGCCGTCCCAGAACCCGCTGAGGCAGTCTGGGTGATGGGCCACATGCGCCTACTCGTCGGGCTGCCCGGAGACGCTCACGGTGGCGGCGATCGCCGCAGCGGCGACCTCGCCGCCTGGCGCCGCTTCTTTAAGGGGGTGGCGGCCTCTCTGCCGCTGGTGATCGTGTTCGAGGACATCCACTGGGCCGATGAGGGGCTCCTAGAGTTCATCGACCATCTGGCCGCCCAGTCCACGGGCGTCCCGCTCATGATCGTGTGCACGGCTCGACCCTTGCTGTTCGAGCGCCACCCGGGGTGGTGCGCCAGAGGTCAGCCCAATGCCGTGCGCCTCCCGCTCGAGCCGCTGGCAGACGACGAGACGGCGGCGCTCGTTGGGATACTAATGGAGGACGCCATTCTCTCCAAGAAGGTCGAACGGGTCCTGGTCGCGCGGGCGGCGGGCAATCCCCTGTACGCTCAAGAGTACGTGCGCATGCTTGTCGATCGAGGGTTCCTACGCCGCGAAGCGGATGGCTTGCGCCTCGATGAGAGTGAAGCGCTACCGCTGCCAGAGTCGATCCAGGGCATGATCGCTGCGCGCCTCGACGCGCTCCCACATGAGGAGAAGAGTCTTCTCCAATCGGCCGCGGTCGTGGGGCGAGCGTTCTGGTTCGGGGCCTTGGCTGCACTCAGTGGCCTACCGCACTACGTGGTGAGTGAGCGTCTGGCCGCTCTGGAACGCAAGGAGTTCGTGCAGCA
>JASLBL010000640.1 GCA_030146615.1 Actinomycetes bacterium | reverse complement strand
CTCGGCCCGGCGCCGCCGGCAGACCAGGGGCGTGTGGCAGGGGCCTCGCCCGACCAGCTCTGCGCCGCCGGCTGGCCGCAGCGCCGCCGGCCTAGTCCCAGCGCATCAGCCCGCCGCCGACCTGGTAATGCTGATCCTGGCCCTCGACCTGCGCTCTACTTGGCTGGGCTGGCTCCACGGTCAGCAGGGACCGCAGCGCCCGCCACTGCACGGCAATGTACTGGGCCAGCAGCAGGACAGCGGCCGTCATGCACTGCACCACCAACAGGTATCCGAGCAGCAGAGCAGCCACTGAGAGCACACCGGCAAGCTGCTCAATCATCCGACCCCTCCTGTGGTGCTCTGGGCTGGATCACGGCCGCCACTCGGCTTCCCGTTCGGCCACGGCCACGACCTCGATAAGGGGCAGTAGGAGGTCATCGGCCGCCCGGTATCGCGCGGGCAGGGGTGGCCGGTCACAGATGGACGGGGCGAGCTGCTGGCGGACGAGGGCACAGACCGCGTACGCGAGCAGCGTTGCCGGCGCCATCCAGGCGATGAACAGGGGCAGGCGGCCATCCATGCCCAACAAGGCCAGCGCAGCCAGCAGCCAGCCGGTTAAGAGCCAGTGACGGACTGCTCTCACGGCCGCCGCTCCGGCATTGTCACCCGTCGAGCGGTCGCGCCCAAGACGATGGCGGTCCCCAGGCTGGCCGCGGTGGCGGCAAAGGTGTACCCGATGGCGCAGACCTCCCACAGGCATGGCGCCGACAGGCGGCCTCGGCCAGCACGAGGATTATCCAGGCGACGATCACGTCAGAGTCCATCAGGTTCTCCCTCTGGGAGCGGCCAGGCGCATTCCGGGCTGGCCAGCTTGCGCCGGGCTGCCTCCAGCCGGCGTTGTCGATGGCGCTCGTCGTCGCCGCTCAGCAGCGCCAGCAGCTCGGCCCGGACGGCCGGGTCGGCAAGCGTCAGTGCGAGCTGGTCGGCGTTGCGCTCGATCCATGCGTCCACGTCGGTCATGTCAGTCGCTCACGCCAAGGCTCTGGCCATATCTGCAACACGTGGTCCTCGACCGCCGCAGTGCTGGGGGCCGGCGTCGAGAGTGACGGCGATGCCGAAACCGATGGCCACCCAAGCGCTCCCTTCGATGATGGGGAGCGGCCCGGAAGGTCGGCAGGCGGGGGCCGCTCCCCACGTCGCTACTGCACCTTCCCCATCACGCCGATTCGGCGTGCGACACAGGAACGACGGAATCGGGGTCGATGCCGTGGCCGTGCAGCCAGCCGCGTTCGGTCAGCTCGATGCCGAGCGGCGTGTCCAGGCAGCGGTTGCGCTGGCGCGGTGTGTGCAGCAGCAGCGGCCGGCCACAGCCTTGGGCGTAGCAGCGCACACCCGTCAACCGGTTGTGGAACCAGCAGTAGAGGCCGGTCAAGCGATCTTGGATGGGACTCACCCCCTTTCGATGGCGGGAGCCAGGTCACCAACTGCCCCTTACAGCCAATGACCCGGCTCCGTGTCACCACTCTGGTAACCGGCCTCGAACGAGAGAACGGCAGATGCGCTAGGCAGTCGGTTTGCCGAGTGCCTACCAGGTCAGGACGTGGGACCATCACCAGGACGGTCCCCGACCGGTGAGGCAGGCCTGATGGACGGGACACCGCTCCAGCGCCACCGCCGCGCCCGCAACTGGACGCAGGCGGAGGTGGCTGACCGACTCTGCAACGTGGTCGGTCCCGAGCGTGGCCACGCCGACCTCGGCATCGACGCCAACGCCGTCAGCCGCCACGAGCGCGGGGTGATCAGGCAGCCCCGTGACCCCTACCCCAAGCTCTACGCAGCCCTCTACAACACCACCGTGGAAGCGCTCTGGCCGCCGGGTAGAATCGACGCCATGGAGCGACGGCGGTTTCTTCAGGCCATGGCCGCCACAACCGGCGCGGCCCTGCTGCCCGGTGCGGACCCGAGCGTGGATGCCATGACGGCGGTGACAGGCGGGTTCCGGCGGCTGGAAGCGACCACGCCAGCGGCCGAGCTGCGCGGCCCGGTCCGGGCACACCTGCGGTTCATCGCCGGCCAGCTCGACCACGGCGGCACCCAGCTCGCGGCAGCGGCCAGCGAGGCGGCCGGATTCGCGGCCTGGCTGGCCGTCGACCAGGCCGACGACGCGGCAGCCGGCCAGCACTACCGCCGGGCCGTCGGCTACGCCGAACGCTCCGGGTCCGACGTGCTGGCCGCCTACATGCTCGGGAGTATGGCGCTATGGGCCGCCGAAGCCCGACGAGGCGGCGAGGCCCGGAGCCTGATCGGCCGGGCGAACCGCCGCATCCCGCCGACCGCGCCGCCAACCGTGCAAGCCTGGTCGGCCGCCATCGAGGCCACGACCCACGCCAGCGCGGGAGACGCCGACGCCACCCTGGCTGCTCTGAAACGTGCCGAGGCGGCCGTGGCGCAAGACCACGAACCGATGTGGCCGTGGCTGTACCCGTTCGACGGCCCCAAGCTGGCCGGTTACGTGGGCGCCTGCGCTACCCGGCTGAACCTGCCCCGCACGGCGCTGCCGGCGCTCACCGAGGCCCTGGACGGGCTCGGTGAGGCCCGGACCAAGCAGCGTGCCCTGGTGCTCGTGGACTTGGCCGCCAATCATCGCGTGCTCGGGGACACCGAGCAGGCGCGGGACCTGGCCGCCGAGGCCCACGCCATCGCGGTCGAGCGCGGTAGCCCAAAGGTTATTCGGCGCGTTCGCCTGGCAGCGTGAGCACCCGCCACATGGTCGGTATGACCGGCCATGCGGGGCTGCCGGCGTCCACCAGCGAGCTGGTTACCGCCGCCCTGCGAGACAAGCTCAGGGCGTACACTCCCGGCCTGGTCGGCGTGAGCCTGCTGGGACCGGGCGCCGATCAGCTCTTCGCCCGGGTCGTGCTGGAGCTAGGCGGAGCCCTGTACGTGGTCGTGGCGGCCGAGCAGTACCGGGACAGCTTCGAGGACCCCGACGCCCAGCACGGCTATGACGAGCTGTACGCCCAAGCCACTTACTCCGAGGCCCTGGAGCACGTTGAGTCCACCGAAGAGGCCCACATGGATGCCGGCAAGGTCGTCGTGGACCGCTCATCGGTCCTGCTGGCCGTCTGGGACGGCGAACCATCCCGTGGCCTAGGGGGGACCGCCGATGTGGTCAGCTATGCCAGGCAGCGGGGGGTGCCAGTCGAGGTCATTTGGCCGGAGGGCGCCACGCGATAGCGTTCCTGCTGGTCACCGCCGATTCTTGGATACGAAGTGGCGCGACCGAGCACGCGCAGCTCGGGACGGTAGTCCAACACCAGGCGCCCCCTCGTGCGCCTGGTGCCGCCGGCCCGGTCCGCGTGCGTGCGGGTCGCGCCACGTAGCATCCTGGGGCCGGTCGGTCACGGAGCGAGCGTGGCCGTATCTCGATCCGGCCACGGGAGCGTGAACATGGACCTGGGCGCCTACCTGGACGCGGCCCGCGCCTTCGACCGCGCGTTCCGGGGCCGCTGGGAGCCGGTCGCCCCCGCGGCCGCGGCCGAGGTCGACCCGGGGCGGCTGGCCGAGGCCTGGGAGGAGTACACCGGGCGTCTCCAGGACAACTACCCGTACTTCCACCCGCGCTACGCCGGCCAGATGCTCAAGCCGCCCCACCCGGTGGCGATGGCCGGCTACCTGGCCGCGATGACCGTCAACCCCAACAACCACGCCCTGGACGCCGGGCCGGCCACCGGGGCGATGGAGAAGGAGGTCGTCGCCGACCTGGCGGCCATGTTCGGCCTCCCGGGCGAGACCCTCGGTCACCTGACCTCCAGCGGCACCATCGCCAACCTGGAGGCGCTGTGGGTGGCCCGCCAGCTCGCCCCCGGCCGGGCGGTCGCCCATAGCGAGGACGCCCACTACACCCACGGTCGCATGTGCGAGGTGCTCGGGGTGGAGAGCGTGGCCGTGCCGGCGGACGCGGCCGGTCGGATGGACCTGGACGCCCTGGAGGCGGTGCTGGCCTCGGGCCGGGTGGGCACGGTGGTGCTGACCGCCGGCACCACCGGCCTGGGCGTGGTCGACCCGATCGCCGAGGCCCTGGCCTTGCGGGACCGCTACGGCTGCCGGCTGCACGTCGACGCCGCCTACGGCGGGTTCTTCACCCTGCTGGCCGGCGACGAGGACGGGGCCAAGCTGCTCGGGCCGGAGACGGCGGCCCGGCTGCGGGCCGTTGGGGCCTGCGACTCGGTGGTGGTCGACCCCCACAAGCACGGCCTCCAGCCGTACGGCTGCGGGGCGGTGCTGTTCCGTGACGCCGGAGTCGGGCGGCTGTACCGCCATGACTCGCCCTACACCTACTTCACCTCCGACGAGTTGCACCTGGGCGAGATCAGCTTGGAGTGCTCGCGGGCCGGGGCGGCCGCCGGCGCCCTCTGGCTGACCCTGCGGGCCCTGCCCCTGGAGGCCGGCCAGGGTCTCGGCCCGGTCCTGGCCAGCGGGCTGCGGGCGGCCAGGGCCTGGGCCGAGCTGCTGGACGCCAGCGACCAGCTGGTCCTCTACCAGCCGCCCGAGCTGGACATCCTCGCCTTCTGGCCCCGCCCGGCGTCGCCGTCCTGCGCGGCCGTCGACGCCGCCTCGGCCGCCCTGCTACGGGCGGCCATGGACGACCCCACCCCCGTCTACCTGAGCACCCTGCGGCTGGCCGCCGACCGGCTCCGCCGCCGCGACCCGGCCCTGACCGCCGACGTCGGCGAGGCCCGGGTCCTGCGCAGCGTCCTGATGAAGCCCGAGCACGAGGGCTACGTGCCCACCCTCCACGCCGAGCTGCTTCGGATCGTCAGTGCACCGGGCGGCCGTGCCGGTGCCGCACCGGGCCGGTGAACGCTCGCACGAGTATGAACAGCAGCATGGCCACGAACACCAACGTGACCAGGATCGACAGGATCATCCTCCGTCCCCTTTCCGTTGGTTCGTGACGCCACCCCTACCCCCATCCCCGGCGGCTGAACCCCGGGCCCGCGTGAACGCCGCGGGGTCGGCCTCGGTCTGGTCGGCGTAGGCCTCGGCGAAGTCGGCCACGGCCCGGTCGAAGCGGTCGCCGGTGCCCAGGTAGCCGCTGATGGCGGCGGCGTCGCCGCTACGGGCGTGGGCTCGGGCCAGGACCCAGCCGCACA
>JASLBL010000594.1 GCA_030146615.1 Actinomycetes bacterium | reverse complement strand
GGGCCGGAGGAGGCCGAGCCCGAAGCCGGCCACGGCGACGGCCGCGGCCAGGGCCAGCGCCGCTGCGGCGGTGGCGAGCACCCGGCGGCGTCGCCGCCGCCGGCCCCTGGTCTGGCCGGCCTGCTCCTGCCGGCGGGCCGTTCTGGTGTCCATGGCGGGGCGCTTCCCGTTCTCGGCGTCCTCCCGATCCGGCTGCGCACCATATCCGGGAACCACCCACCCAGGCCAATCCGGGAGGTGTGGGGCATCGGCGCCGCCGCCGCGGCCGGACCCGGTGTGGGACGATGCGGCGGTGATCGAGGCGACCAGGTTCGGCCGGCGGCTGCGAAGGGCGGCTGCATCGGCGTGCCCGCCCCGGCCAGCCCCTGGGAGAACCGGTCGGACCTGCTGCGCGGGGTCGAGTGGTGGCAGGCCCGCGGCTACCGGGTGAAGCTGGCCGACGGCATCGAGGCCCGCGACAGCTACGTCGCCGGCGACCCCAAGAGCCGGGCCCGCGACCTGGAGGCGATGTTCGCCGACCCCGAGATCGACGTGATCCAGTGCCTGACCGGCGGGTTCGGGTCGATGCAGCTGGTCCCCCACCTCGACTTCGAGCTGATCGCCGAGCACCCCAAGGCGTTCTGTGGCTACTCCGATCTCACCGCCCTGCACGTCGCCCTTCGCCAGCGGGCCGGGCTGGCCACCTTCTACGGGCCCCACCTGATGACCATGGGCTGGACCGAGGCCAGCGACTTCACCCGCGACCGGCTGCTGGCGGTGCTGGAGGGCGACGACACCGGCCCGGTGCCGGCCGACCCCGACGATCCCTATGTCCGGCCGATCCGGGGCGGCCGGGCCAGCGGCCCGCTGGCCGGGGGCGACCTGTGGCTGCTGCTCCAGACGATGGGCACGCCCTGGGAGGTCGAGCTGGAGGGGGCGATCCTGTTCTTCGAGGAGGTCGACGCGCCGCTCTGGTACGTGGACGGGATGCTCACCCAGCTCGGCCAGGCCGGCAAGCTGGCCGGGGTCGCCGGGGTGGCCGTCGGCGATATGGCCAGGTGCGACTGGAGCGAGCAGCGGCCCGAGTGGCCCCGGACCAAGTCGCTGGAGCAGGTCCTTGAGGAGCACCTGGAGCCGCTCGGGGTCCCGGTGCTGTACCGGCTGCCCATCGGCCACGCCAAGCACCTGGCCACCCTCCCCCTGGGGGTGGCCGCCACCCTGGACGCCGACGAACGTAGCCTGGTCATCGAGCAGCCAGCGCTGCGTCCCGGTTAGCCGGTCAGGTCCAGGGACGGGTCGGTGTGGACCGGCTCGCCCTCGACCAGGGTCGCCAGGACCCGGATGCCGCCCAGGGGCCCGGCGGCCGGGTCGAACGGGTCGCGGTCCAGGACGGCCAGGTCGGCCAGCTTGCCGGGGGTGACCGTGCCGGTCTCGGCCTCCAGGCGCAGGGCGTAGGCCGAGCCGGAGGTGAACGCGGCCAGGGCGGTGGGCAGGTCGACCCGCTCGTCGGGCAGGAACGGCTCGCCGCCGGGGTCGCCGGGCACCCGGCGGCCGACCGCGACCTCGATCTCCTCCAGCGGGTTGGCGGTGGACACGGTCCAGTCGCTGCCGAAGGCCAGGACCGCCCCGGCCCGGCGCAGGCTGGCCCACGGGTACTGCCAGCCGGCCCGCTCGGGGTCGAGGAACGGGAGGGTCAGCTCGCGCATGTAGCCGTCCAGGCACGACCAGTAGGGCTGGGCGTTGGCGACCACCCCGAGGCGGCGGAAGCGGGGCCGGTCGGACGGGTGGACGAACTGGAGGTGGGCGATCTGGTGGCGGGCGTCGCGGCGGCCGTTGGCGGCGGCCGCGGCCTCGAAGGCGTCGAGGGTGTCGCGCACGGCCCGGTCGCCGATGGCGTGGACGTGCACGTCGAAGCCCTCGCCGTCGAGGGCGGTGACCGCCCCGGCCAGCTCCTCGGGCCCGAGCATGCCGATGCCGAGGTTGCCGGTCGGGCGGCCGTCGCCGTCCAGGTAGGGCTCGAGCATGGCCGCGGTGCGGTTCTCGAACACCCCGTCGGCGAAGATCTTGACCGCGCCGGCCCGCAGCCGGCCGACCGTGCCGGCCTGGCGGCGCTCGACCAGGGCGGGCAGCTGGGCCGGGCCGGCCTCGACGTCCCAGCGCAGCGCGGCCACGGCCCGGCCGGTGAGCCGGCCCCGCTCGGCCACCGCCCGGTAGGCGGCCAGCATCTCCGGGCCGACGGCCGCGTCCTGCCAGGCGGTGATGCCGAGGCGGTGCAGGTGGTCCTGGCCGCGCTCGACGGCCGCCTCCCACTCGGCCGGGGTCGGCTCGGGGGCGAGGCCGCCGACCAGGTCCATGGCCGCCTCGTGGAGGGTGCCGGTGGGCTCGCCGGCGGCGTCGCGCTCGATCCGCCCCCTCGGCGGGTCGGGGGTGGCACGGGTGATCCCGGCCAGCTCCAGGGCGCGGCGGTTGACCCAGGCGCTGTGGCCGTCGGTCGACTCGAGCAGCACCGGCCGGTCGGCCACGACCGCGTCCAGGGCGGCGGCGTGGGGGCCGGCGGTGCCGAAGGCGTCCATCACCCAGCCGCCGCCCAGCACCCAGACGGCCTCGGGCCGCTCGGCCGCGTACCGGGCCACGGCGGCGGCGTAGGCCTCCGGCTCGACCTCGTGGAGGTCGCACTGGGCCAGCTCCAGGCCGCCGGCGGCGGTGTGGACGTGGGCGTCGGCGAACCCGGGCAGGACCAGCCCGCCGTCCAGGGCCAGCACCCGGGTCGCCGGCCCGCGGAGGGCGGCCACCTCGGGCTCGGGACCGGCGGCGGCGACCCGGCCGCCGCGCACGGCCACGGCGTCGGCCCAGGGCCGGGCCGGGTCGCCGGTCCATACCGGCGCGCCCACGATCAGGAGGTCGGCCTCAGTGGTCATCGTCGCTCCTCGGCGGGTACGGGGCCGGACCGGCCGGCGGGGGCGGGCCGTTGGCCGCGGATGCGGTCGGCCAGGGCCGGCCAGTCGACCAGGACGACCAGCACGGTGGCGGCCATGACCGAGTAGTCCAGGTGCATGGCCAGCCCGATACCGGCATGCATGGCGACCACGGCCGGGACGAACAGCCAGGCCAGCCGGGGCCGCCACAGGACCAGGGGGAAGCCGAGCTCGACGGCCAGGGTGGCCGCCGCGATCAGCTGGGCGAGCAGCGGCCGGTCGGCCACGAACAGGGCGAAGGGGTTGGGCTCGGGCTGGGCGTCGCTGGAGGCGTACAGCACCCAGCGGAGGTTGCCGCTGGCCACCCAGGCCGGGCCGGCGTGGAACAGCTTGGCCAGGCCGGAGAAGAAGTAGGCCCCGGCCACCACCACCATGGCCGTCCGCACCGGCCAGCCGAAGGCCGGCCCCAGCCTGGCCACCGGGCGCTGGCGGGCGTCCAGCGACCAGGCCTCCCCTGCCGGTGAGGGCAGTAGCGGGACCAGGCAGAGCAGCAGCAGCACGTCGTTGTGGACGACCTTGCCGAGGCTGGAGGTCATCGCCACCAGCGGCAGAGCGGCCAGCCAGGCCGCGGGCAGGGTGAACCGGGTCAGCAGCCCGACCGTGGCCAGCACGGCCGCGCCGAGGGCGAACGCCTGGAGGACGGCCACGGCCTCGGGCGACGGCATCCGGTCGAGCAGGCGCAGGAACGAGACCGGCCGGAACAGCGCCTCCGGCTGGGTGGCCAGCTCCGGGTAGGGGCCGCCGGCCAGCCGGGCCGCCAGCAGCGCGCCCAGCCCGATCCGGACCGCGGCCAGCCGCCGCGGGTCCCCGGGCGCGAACAGCCACGCCTCGGCCCGGGCCACGGCCGCCCTAGCCGACGCCATCGGCGCTCCTGGGTCGGCAGGTGAAGCGCAGCGTCCGGGCCGGCGGCACCCCCCGGTCGCCGGCCCGCTGCGACACGTCGGTGAGGGTCTGGTAGATGCGGACCTCGGCGACCTCGCCGCCCCGGTCGCGGACGGCCTCGGCCCAGGCCTGGCAGACGGCCGCCTGCCGTTCGGGGGGCAGGCCGGCGAAGCCCTTGAGGACCTGGACGTCGCCGCGGTAGCCGGCCGGCAG
>JASLBL010000563.1 GCA_030146615.1 Actinomycetes bacterium | reverse complement strand
GCGGGGAAGCGCACCTCGCGGCCGTCGGGCGCGACCCCGACGCAGTTCATGCCGGCCCCGACCACGACACCGACCCCCCAAGTGCGGGTGCTGCCGGCGCGGCGCACGGCGAACACGTCGTTGTGCAACAGCACGTCGTGTGCCCAGCGACGGCCGGCGATCGCTGGCCTGAGCGCCTGGTCGTCGGCTGGGAAGTCGACGCCGGCCAGGCACCAGACCCCGACCGTGGCCAGCGGGCGTTCACCGGCCGGGAGGCCGGCGTCGTGGCAGGCCGCCGCGACCAGTGCCTCGAGCGTGTCCATGGCCGCCGGCACGCCCAGGTGGTGGTGGGACGCCCCGGGGCCGCGAGCGGCACCCAGCACGCCCCCGGTGCCGTCGACCAGGGCCACGTCGGTCTTGGAGTTGCCCCCATCGACCGCCAGTACCGCCGGGGTGGTCATACTGGGCCCTGCCGGTGGCCGCCCGCTGTACAGTAAGAAAACTTTCCTAACCTACTCATGGTGGCTGAACAATAGCAGCCGGCGGAGATCGAGCGGAAGGGGGCGGCCGTGGGCCTGAAGATCGCGGTGGTCGGGGGCGGCAGCACTTACACCCCCGAGCTGGTCCAGGGCTTCGCCACCCGGGAGGACCGCCTACCGGTCGACGAGCTGGTCCTGTTCGACATCGACGCCGAGCGCCTGGGAGTGGTCGCCGGCCTGGCCGGGCGCATGCTGGCGCGGGCCGGCTGGGACGGTCGCCTGGTCCAGACCGGCCGCCGCGAGCAGGCCATCGACGGCGCCGACTTCGTGGTCGTCCAGCTCCGGGTCGGCGGCCAGGCCATGCGCCTGGTGGACGAGACCCTGCCGCTGGAGTTCGGCTGCGTCGGCCAGGAGACGACGGGCCCGGGCGGCTTCGCCAAGGCCCTGCGCACCGTCCCGGTCGTGCTCGAGCTGGCCACCGAGACGGTGCGCCGTGGCGCCCCCGGCGCATGGTTCGTCGACTTCACCAACCCGGTCGGCATCATCACCCAGGCCCTGCTGGACCGGGGGCACCGGGCCATCGGACTGTGCAACTCGGCCATCGGGTTCCAGCGGCGCTTCGCCGCCCAACTGGAGGTGGCCCCCGAGCGGGTCGAGCTCGAGCACGTCGGCCTCAACCACCTCACCTGGGAGCGTGCCGTCAAGGTGGACGGGGTGAACCGGCTGCCGGAGCTGCTGGAGCGGCACGGCCCCCGGCTGGCCCGCGACCTGGGCCTGCCTCTGGAGCTGCTCCAGGCCCTCGGGGTCGTCCCCTCGACCTACCTCCGGTACTACTACGCCACCGCCGAGGTGCTCGACGAGCAGCGGCGCAGCCCCTCGCGCGCCCAGCAGGTGGCCGAGATCGAGCGGGGCCTGCTCGAGCTGTACCGCGACCCCGGGCTCGACACCAAGCCCGAGCTGCTGGAGCGGCGCGGCGGGGCCTTCTACAGCGAGGCCGCGGCCGCCCTGATCGCCACCCTCCATGCCGGCACCGGCGACGTGCAGGTGGTCGACGTCCGCAACGACGGGGCCCTGCCCGGCCTGCCCGACGACGCCGTGGTCGAGGTCCCGGCCCGCATCGACGCCGACGGTGCGCACCCGCTGCCCCTCGACCCGCTCGCCCCCGAGCTCCTCGGCCTGGTGCAGCAGGCCAAGGCCTACGAGCGCCTGGCCGTCGAGGCCGCGGTGACCGGCGACCGCACCGTCGCCCTCAAGGCGCTGCTCGCCAACCCCCTGGTCCGCGAGTACCGGGTGGCCGCGCCCCTGCTGGACGCGCTCCTCCAGGCCAGCCGTCCGTATCTGCCGAGGTTCTTCGCCGGCTGACGGGCCGGCCTCAGGTGCCGGCCTCGACCAGCTCGTCGGCGTGCCGCTGGACCTTGGCCAGGGCCTCGACCGCGTCCTCGACCCCCCGCCGCCCGGCCCGGAAGACGTTCTCGTCCAGGTACACGGTCCGGCGCAGGCCGGCGTCTTCGGCCACCGGGAACGACATCCGGGCCGGGTCGAGGCGCGTGGCGTGCTCGACGGCGACCGGCAGGCGCGACAGGGCCGGCTGGAACAGGTCGTAGCGGCTCATCGGCTCGTAGCCCTCCCAGGCGCCGACCCCCTCGGCCTCCAGCGCCTGGCAGACCCGCCGGTTGCCCGCCCCGGCGAAGGCCTCCGGGTCGATCAGCACGATGTAGCGGTAGAAGCTCCAGCGGGTGATGCGGGGATCGGGCGGGAGCAGCCGGATCCCCGGCACCTGGCCGGCCAGCTGCTCGAAGTGCCGGCCCGCCTCGGCCCGCTGCGCCTGCTGGCCGGGGAGCCGCTCCAGGGCACACAGGAGCAGGGCCGCGTGCAGCTCGCCCAGCCGGTAGTTGGCGCCGAAGGTGAACTCCTTCTCCTCCGGGTCCTTGGCCCGGCCGCAGTCGATCAGCGAGTGGGCCCGCCGGGCCAGCCCCTCGTCATTGGTGATCAGGCTGCCGCCCTCCCCGGCGGTGAGGAGCTTGGTGGACTGGTGGCTGAAGGAGCCGAACGCGCCGAACGACCCGGCCCCCCGGTCGCGCCAGCGCTGGCCGTGGGCGTGGGCGCAGTCCTCCACCAGCGCCAGCCCGTGGCGCCGCGCGATCTCCGTGAGCCGGTCCATGTCGGCCATCTGGTGGCCGAGGTGCACCGGCATGATGGCCCTGGTCCGGGAGGTGACGGCCGCCTCGACCTGGTCGGGGTCGATGGTCAGGGTGTCGGGGAGGACGTCGCAGAACACCGGCAGCGCGCCGGCGGCCATGGCCGCGTACGGGGTGGCCGCGAAGGTCAGGGCCGGGACGATCACCTCGTCGCCCCAGCCGATCACGAGGGCCTTGAGCGCGACCTCCATGGTGACGGTGCCGTTGACCATCACCACACCGTGCCGGGAGCCCTGGTAGGCGGCGAACCGTCCGGCGAACTCGGCGGCCAGCGGTCCCGGCTCGGGGAACCCGCCCCAGTGGCCGCTCCGCACCACCTCGGCGACCGCCTCGACGTCGCGTTCGTCATGCACCGGCCAGGCCGGATAGCCTTGGGGCCGGACCGGCGCCCCGCCGCGCAGCGCGAGCTCGGCCATGTCGTCCCTCCTGTCCAGGCGGCCGGTGGCAACCCCGCAGCCGGGGTTGACTTCCCTGTCCGGCAGTCGATAATGGGCGAACGTGAGGAAGGTTTCCTAACTATAACAGGAGAGCTCCTTGGTCGAGCAGCCGGCGACGGTGGGCACGCCCAGCCTGCTGCGGGCCATCAACGCCCGCACCATCCTCGAGCGGATCCAGCGCACCGGCCCGGTCTCCCGGGCCCAGGTGGCGCGGGACAGCGGCCTCTCCAAGCCGACCGTCTCGCTCGGTCTCAACGCCCTCCTCGACGCCGGGCTGGTCAAGGAGGTCGGCCGATCCAGCGGCCGTCCCGGGCCCAGCGCGGTGCTCTACGAGCTCAACCCGGAGGCCGGCTGGGTGGTGGGCATCGACGTGGGCCGGCGACGGGTCCGGGCCGCCCTGGCCGACATCACCGGCGCCGTGGTCGGCCGCCGTGAGGAGCGGGCCCAGGCCTCGAGCGCCCGCACCCTGATCGGCCAAATCGGCGCGATCGC
>JASLBL010000058.1 GCA_030146615.1 Actinomycetes bacterium | reverse complement strand
GCGGGCGGTGTCCCTGCACCCGGTGGTGATCATCCTCGCCCTCGCCGCCGGGGCCATCCTGGGCGGCATCATCGGGGCGTTCCTGGCCGTGCCGATCGCCGCCGTGGTCACCGCGGTCGGCACCTACCTACGCGGCGAACCGGTGGGGGAGCCGGCCGACGCCGGCGAGCCGGAACCGGAGACCAGCGAACGGGCCGGGGCCGAACGTCGCCCGGGCTAGACGGCCCGGCGGACCTTGTTGGCCTTGATGCAGGAGGTGCAGACGTTGCGGCGGCGCGGCGTGCGCCCCTCCAGGATGCGGATCCGCTGGATGTTGGGGTTCCAGCGGCGCGGGCTGCGCTTGTGGGAGAAGCTCACCTTCATGCCGAAGCCCGGGTGCTTGCCGCAGATTTCACAGACGGCAGCCATCGTCGGAAGACCTTCCTCGAGTGTGAATTCGCGCGAATTGCAGAGAGCCGGGAGAGGGTAGCACGGCCCCGTCCGAGGCCGCACCTATACTGAACCGGTGGCCGAGACCAGACCTCCCGACCCGCTCGGCACCCCGCTGGCCAAGGCTCCTGGGGTGTCCGCCGCGCTGGCCAAGGCGCTGGAGGAGGGCTTCGGCTACCGCACCGCCCGCGACCTGATCGAGCACTACCCCCGCCGCTACCTGACCAGGGGCGAGCTGACCGACCTGGCCCACGCCAAGAAGGGCGCCGAGGTCACCCTGGTCGGGACCGTCCGCAACCTGGCCAAGAAGATGCCCCGGCGCAACCTGCGCATCCTCGAGGTGCGGGTGGCCGACGACAGCGGCGCCTGGGTCTGCACCTGGTTCAACCAGCCCTGGCACGCCCAGAAGCTCACCGTGGGCACGGTCGCCGCCTTCTCGGGCAAGCTCGCCTGGAAGGCCGGCCGCCTCGGCATGGCCAACCCCGGCTACGAGGTGCTGCGCGAGGGCGACGACCCCGAGGGGTTCGCCAACGAGGTCATCCCCGTCTACCCGGCCACCAAGGAGATCTCCTCGGGCCGGCTCCGCCGGGCCGTCGGCGCCCTGCTCGACCGCTACGGCGACGTGCCCGACTTCCTGCCCGAGCCGCTGCGCCGCGCCCACGGCCTGCCCGACCGGGCCGCCGCCCTCGAGGCCATCCACCGCCCCGCCGACCGCAAGGAGGCCACCCGGGCCCGCGACCGCCTGGTCTACGACGAGCTGTTCGTCCTCCAGGTCGGCCTGGCCCTCCGCCGCCGCGCCCAGGAGGCCGGCCAGCACGGCCAGCCCCTCCAGACCGACGGCGACCTGACCAAACGCCTCCTCTCCAGCCTCCCCTTCCAGCCCACCGCCGCCCAGTCCCGGGTCATGTCCGAGATCGGCGCCGACCTGTCGGGCTCCAAGCCCATGCACCGCCTCCTCCAGGGGGAGGTCGGGTCGGGAAAGACCCTGGTCGCGCTCTGGGCCCTGTTGTGCGCGGTCCAGTCGGGGATGCAGGGGGCGATCATGGCCCCGACCGAGGTGCTGGCCGACCAGCACGGGATCAACCTCAGGGGGCTGCTGGAGCCGCTGGGCGAGGGCGGGGGGCTGTTCGGGGGGCCGCGGGTCGAGGTGCTGACCGCCGGGGTCACCGGGGCGGCCCGGCAGCGGGTCCTCGAGGGGGTGGCCGCCGGCGAGGTCGACCTGCTGGTCGGCACCCACGCGCTGCTGTCGGAGGGGGTCGAGTTCCGGAAGCTGGGTGCGATCGTGGTCGACGAGCAGCACCGCTTCGGGGTCCACCAGCGGGTCCAGCTCCGGGAGAAGGGCAACAGCCCGCACGTGCTGATCATGACCGCGACCCCGATCCCGCGGACGCTGGCTCTGACCCTGTACGGCGACCTGGACGTGTCGACCCTGGACGAGCTGCCGCCAGGCAGGACCCCCATCGCCACCCACGTGGTCGCCGACGCCACCCTGCGCGAGCGGGCCTACCAGCGGGTCCGGGAGGAGGTGGCCGCCGGCCACCAGGCGTACGTCGTCTGCGCCCTCAAGGACGAGTCGGACAAGGTCGAGGTCCGCTCGGCCAAGGCCGAGGCCGAGCGGCTCCGGGCCGAGGTCTTCCCCGATCTCCGGGTCGGGCTGGTCTACGGGGACATGCCGGCCAGGGAGAAGGAGGCGACCATGGACCGCTTCCGGGCCGGCGAGGTCGACGTGCTCGTCTCCACCACCGTGATCGAGGTCGGGGTCGACGTGCCCAACGCCACCGTGATGCTGATCGAGGACGCCGACCGCTTCGGCCTGTCCCAGCTCCACCAGCTCCGGGGGCGGGTCGGGCGGGGCCGGGCCCCCGGGCTGTGCATCCTGTTCGCCGACCCCCTGACCGAGGAGGGCCGGGCCCGCATGGACGCCATCGCCCGCACCAACGACGGCTTCGAGCTGGCCAACGAGGACCTGCGCATCCGCGGCGAGGGCACCGTGTTCGACGCCCGCCAGTCCGGCCTCTCCGACCTCAAGCTGGCCCGGCTGATCGAGGACTTCGACTGGGTCCAGCGGGCCCGCCGGGACGCCTTCGCGCTGGTCGACGCCGACCCGGAGCTCACCGACCCCGGCAGCCGGCGGCTGCGGCAGGAGGTGCTCGCCCGCCTGGGCGACGGCCGGGCCGAGTGGCTGGCCCGGGGCTAGCCAATCGCCGGTCCAGCCACTAGGCTCCGGCCATGTCGATCGACGACCGCGGCTGGTCGGAGGAGGAGCAGCTCGTCCAGTACCTGGCCGAGTTCGGCTTCGGTCGCAACGAGGCCCGGATCTACCTGGCCGCCCTCGGCCGGCCGCCCCTGCGGGTGGCCGAGCTGGCCGAGCTGGCCGACGTCAACCGGCCCAAGGCCTACGACGCCCTGCGCCAGCTGGTCGACAAGGGGCTCTTCGAGCAGGACGGCGCCGACCAGGAGCCGGCCCGGTTCAAGGCCGCCGACCCGATGCTGGTCGTCCAGCGCCTGCGGTACCAGAGCGCCCTCGAGCAGGCCGACCGTGTCGCCGACACCACCCTGCTGGTGGCGGACCTGTTCGCCCGCTACTACGAGGCCCCTCAGGGCGACGACCCGTTCGAGTACGTGGAGCTGATCCGCAACTCCGACGCCGCCTGGGCCCGCCGCGACGCCATCACCGCCGGGGCCGAGAAGGAGGTCGTCCAGGCCCGTCGGATGACCCGGCCCGGCACCCGGCCCCGGGCCGGCGATGAGGTCGGGGTCCGCGAGGGCGTCACCTACCGGGCGCTGTACGAGACCGGGTTCCTGGACTTCCCGCAGTTCGTGGCCCGCCTGGCCGAGCGCGAGCAGCGCGGCGAGCAGATCCGCTTCGTCGGCAAGGTGCCGGTCGGCATGACCGCCGTCGACCGGCGCAAGTGCCTGCTCAGCCTCAACCCGATGGGGCTGACCAGCGGGCAGGGGAGCTGGGTGGTGCTCGAGCAGCCGGCCCTGGCCGACCTGCTCACCACCGCCTTCGACCGGCTCTGGGAGTCGGCCAGACCGGCTCCCCGGTAGGCGGAACCTCGCCGTCCACAGACCCGCGCAGGCTTCTTGACTTCGTGTCTCACCGTGCCTACTGTTGCGGCTCGCTACTGTTGTCCCCTCTGGGAAGGACAGATCGCTGACCCAGTCCGGTGACTCGGATCTGATCGACCGGCTCGTTCGCCATGGTCTCGCCCAGGGAGAGGCCCGCTGCTATGTCGGCATGCTGGCCCAGCGGGCGTTCAAGGTCAGCGAGGTGGCCACCGAGGCCGGCCTGCCCCGGTCGCGTGCCTATGAGCTGATCCGCTCTCTGGTCCGGTTCGGGCTCTGCACCGAGGTCGCCGGCAGCGGGTACGCCCGCTTCCGGGCCGTGCCGCCGAACGAGGCCATCGGCCGCCTGGAGGCGTCCAAGGCCGAGCAGGCCTGGCGCCGCGACCTGGCCCTCAACGGCCTGGCCGAGGGGCTGGCCCAGCGGGCCGGGCCATCGCCCGGGTCCGGCGAGGAGCCGGTGGAGATGCTGCGCCGCCGCGAGCAGCTGCTCGGGGTCATGGCCACCGAGGTCTGCCAGGCCACCGAGGAGGTCCTGACGATTGTCAACACCTCCTGGGAGCCGGCCGACTGCCGGGGGATGCGCGACCGGCTGGCCGCCGGGGTTCGCTTCCGCACCATCTTCGACCGCGACTCCCTGGAGCACGGGCCCCACCTGGAGTGGGTGGCCGCCCTGTCGGACGAGCCCGGGTTCGAGGTCCGGGTCGTGGACCGTGTCGAGACCCTGTACCTGCTGGTCGACCGGCGCATGGTCCTGCTCAACCTGAGCGTCCCGGGCTCCGGGACGCCCGGCAGCCACGCCGAGTCCCTGCTGATCCGCCACGAGGGCCTCGGCCAGACCCTCCGCGACGCCTTCGAGCGAACCTGGGCCCAGGGCGTCCCTTTTGAGCAGGCCCTCGAGGCGGACAGCGCGTCCGCCTTCGTCGGCGCGGCAACCAGGGCGCGCGACCCGGCACCCTGGTCGCGCGCCAGCAACGGCCGCTCCGCCGCCCAGTACGGCTGAGCTGCCCAACCGGTTGGTCGGCGGGGGAACAGCCTTGGCCCCCCCGGGCTTACTACCCCGCCGCCAACCACCTACGCAGGGGGGAGCGTGCGGGTCGTCGGAGGGCGCCTTGGCGGGCGGCGGCTGCGGGCCGTGCCCGGGCGGGAGACCAGGCCGACCAGCGACCGGGTCAAGGAGGCGCTGTTCGGGGTGCTGGGGGAGCGGGTCGAGGGGGCGAGGGTGCTCGACCTGTTCGCCGGGACGGGGGCCCTGGGGATCGAGGCGGTGTCCCGGGGGGCGGCCTCGGCGGTCCTGGTCGAGCAGGCGGCGCCGGCGATCACGGTCATCCGGGCCAACCTGGAAGCCCTCGACCTCAACGAGACGGTCAGGGTCCGGCGCACCCGGGCCGAGACCTACCTCCGGACCCAGCGGGACGGGCCCTTCGACCTGGTCCTGCTCGACCCGCCCTACGGGGCCCCGGTCGGGCTGGTCGCCGGCCTGCTCGGCCGGCTGGCCCGGACCGCCCTGGCCCCGGGCGCGGTCGTCGTGGTCGAGGCGGCGGCCCGGGCCGAGGCCCCGCCCTGGCCGCCCGGCCTGGTCCCCGACCCGCCCCGCCGCTACGGCGACACCGCCCTGCACCTGGCCACCGTGGAGGGCCCGGCGGCCGAGCCCAATTGACCGGGGGCTAGGCTTGAGCCCCCGGACCCCCGATCCACCGGGGAGCCAGGCGTGAGCCCCCGGCCCCCGACCAGCCGGTACCCTTGACCTAGCGCCCGACCCCCAGCCAGGAGACCCCGACCCGTGCGGACCGCCTGCTGCCCCGGCACCTACGACCCGGTCACCAACGGCCACCTCGACATCGTGGCCAGGGCCAGCAAGGCCTTCGACCGGGTGATCGTGGCCGTGCTCATCAACCCGGCCAAGCAGCCGCTGTTCACCCTCGAGGAGCGGCTGGCCATGCTCAAGGAGGCCACCGTCGGGATGGCCTCGGTCGAGATCGACGCCTTCTCCGGCCTGCTGGTCGACTACGCCCGCCGCCGCGAGGTCACCGCGATCGTCAAGGGCCTGCGGGCCGTCTCCGACTTCGACTACGAGCTCCAGATGGCCCAGATGAACTACCGCCTGGCCGGGGTCGACACCATGTTCATGACCACCAACCCGACCTGGTCGTACCTGAGCTCCAGCCTGGTCAAGGACGTGGCCCGCCACGGCGGCGACGTCACCGGCCTGGTGCCCGACTTCGTGGTGACCAGGCTGCGCGAACGCACCGCTCAGCCCCCGGCCTGACCCGCGCCGACCGTCCACTTTCTGCTACCCTGAGACGCTGCGGTGGCTCCTCGCCGTCGCTTTTGTGTGCCCGTCACCCACCCCGCGCGGCACTTCTCGAGATTGTCATTTCGCCATGAGCAAGCACGTCACAGCACCAGCACTCGCGGTCGACGTCCGCGAGCTGCTCCAGAAGCCCGGAGCGCACAAGCACGTGGTGGTGCGCGCCCCCCTCGAGGACCTGGCCACCCCGGTCGCCTCGGTTCCGAGCGACCGGCCCGTCACCGTCGACGCCGAGATCGAGAGCGTCGTCGAAGGCCTGCTGGTCACCGGCACGGTGCGCGCCACCGCGGCCCTGCGCTGTGTGCGCTGCCTGCGCGAGTTCGACGAGGAGGTGCAGGTCGAGGTCCGCGAGCTGTTCACCCTCG
>JASLBL010000545.1 GCA_030146615.1 Actinomycetes bacterium | reverse complement strand
TGGCGCCCAGGTGCGGCGGACTGGCGGGGTCAGCGAACCTGCGGACTCGTCCAGGAAGCACAGCCAGGCGTTGCGCGTGTCGGCGTTTGCTTGATCGCCGGCCAGTCCTCGGCGACCCAGCGGGCGATCGCTTGCTCGTCGCGCTCGGCAGCCACCCGGACGGTCCGCTGCACGCTCCAGCCCAGGCCGCGCAGGATGCGCCACACGTGCCCAGGGTGGTAGCGCACCCCAGCAAGCCGCCAGATCACCTCGGCGACGCCCCGAAGCGTCCACAGGTCCTCCTCCAAGCCGTGCCCCCGGGCACCCTTGAGCAGGGCCCGTTCGAGCTGGCGGAGCTGGAGGGGGGTGAGCTTGGGCGGGCGGCCTGGCGGGCGGGGGCGCGCAGCGCCCGAGTCCCGCCCTGCTGCCAGCGGGCATGCCAACGGCTGGCCGTCTGGGCTGAGACGCCCAGGGCACGGGCGACCTTGGCCTGGCTTGTGCGGTGGGCGAACAGGCCGGCGGCCTCCAGGCGGCGCTGCTCCAGCGCCTTGAGGTCCCGGCCGCGATCAGCATCTTGGCCGCGGCTGGCTACTGGTGAGGGTTTAGTAGCCACGCGCCCGATCCTGCCCAACGCCTCCACCCAGATCCGCGAAAATCAAATAGCTGCCGCTGGCATGGCGGGATGCTGGGCCGCTGGTTGGCGTGGTCTGCTGCGCCTGTCGCGGCCGTCGCGGCGCCCACTCACGCTCGAGAAGGGGATGCCATGGACCAGCCGACCGATCCGTTGGCGCGCCAACTGGCGCTGTCGGCATTGACTACTGAGCAGTTCGACCTGCAGACGGCCCGCATGGGCACCATCGCCGAGGCCAACGGCCGCTCGACTCTGTACCTGGGCACCCTGTCCAGCACGGTCATCGCGATCGCCTTCGTCGGCCAGGCCAACCAGCTCGGCGACGGGTTCTACCTGTTCGCGCTGCTGCTGCTGCCGCCGGTGTTCCTCCTCGGGCTGTTCAGTTTCCTGCGGCTGGTGCAGACCTCGATCGAGGACATGGTCTATGCCCTGGGGTCGTTCCGGATCCGCCAGTATTTCCTGGGCCTGGATCCGGCGGCAGTGCCGTTCTTCCCCCCAACCGATCCCCCGGGGATGACCAAACTGGAGCGTATCGGCGTGGTGGTGACCGGCCCGCTGCAGATGCTATTGACGGCAGCCAGCATGATTGGCTGCATCAACGCGATCGTGAGTGGGGTGGCCGTGGGACTGGCGGTCCGCTCGCTGGTGGACGCGTCGGTCCCAGTAGCCGCGGCGACCGGCGCGGCGGTGGCGGTGGGCTTGGCGGCGCTGTGCTTCGCCTATCAGGTCCGCCGCTTCCGGCGGGCAGCGGCGGTGGTGCCAGAGCTGTACGAGGGTCACAGCCCGGACCTGCCCGGGTGGCCGACCGCGTGAGGAGACCGCACGGGCAGCCTTGGTCGCGACGTCAATGCCGACCAACCTCCAACAGCATTGCCACTGACGCCTTCACAACAGCGCCGCCAAACTCGACAGCGATCCGTGGAAGCTGGCTGTGGAGCGCTGAGGATCATGCCTGGAACAGGCCGACGCCCAGGGTGACCACTCCGACCGCCAACAACAGCGCGGCCAGATAAATCAGGTTGATGAGCCCGTTGGGCCGTTCCGCCTTGGGGGACAGCACCGACAGGAAGAAGCCGAGCGACACCAGGATCGGCGCCACCAGCAAGCTCACCCGGACCAGCGACTTCAGGCCAGAGGACATCGGCGTCTGGTCGACATAGAGCATGCCGACCAGACCCAGCACGAGCCATACGCCGGGGTGGGCGTGGCCGGCCCGCCACATGTTCTGGCGCAGGGGGTTGTCGAGGTAACCGGGGATGCGGCGGGTCAGCAGATTCAGTAGCGAGCCGCCACCGAACTCGACCGAGACCAGCAACAGCAGCAGGATCGCCGCGAAGTTCCTGGATGTCGACGACATCGTCCCTCCCTGTGGCAGTGTTGGCCGCTTGGGGTCTGTGTCCGGCGGATCCTAACTTGGGCGATGCTGCGGTTGTGAGGGTCTGGCAACATCAGCGGCCGGTCCGACACGGTGGGCTGTTGCTGTGAGCATGAGGCGTGCCGGAACAGCCCTCGCCGAGAACGCCTAACTTCGCCCCTAACGGTCGAGACTGACCTGCAGAAACGCGGGTTGGCACAGCGGTGGGCTGCCACTTACTCGCACGGAGGAGGTCAGAGAGCGGTTCGTCCCCCAATCGAGCCACGTGAGCCGATGGAGCGCCGCCCATCGGCCGTGGGGGCCGTGGGGGCGACGATGATCATGTTGAGCGTTACATCTGGCTCCAAGTCCATGGTGCAGAGGGCTCCTGGTCTGGCAGGCGCGCAACCCGTGTCAGGAGGCGTCCAGCGCCGCCAGGGTCAGGTGCCACGGGAACAGCTCGCGTCGACCCTCACGAGGGCGATGCAAGGGCAGCACATCGGGGCCGAAGAGCACTTGGACGCCACAGCCGCGAAGCCGCTCAATGCTCTCCGCCAGCGCGGGATGCTTGCCCTGCGCGGCGTTCAGATACGGCAGGACGACAACCGGCAGCTCCATGCCGATCGCCTCGCAGAGGAGGCCGAGCGCGAGAGTGTCAGAGATGCCGGACGCCCACTTGTTGATCGTGTTGAAGGTGGCCGGGGCGACGATGATGGCATTCGGGGGCGACAGCAGGTCTGGCTCGCCGGGCAGCTTGTAGTCGTAGCGCACCGGGTGGCCGGTCCGCTCGGAAAGGGCCGGCGCGTCGATCCACTGGAACGCGCGTGGCGTTGCGACCACGCAGGCATCCCATCGCGCCTTCTGTGCCAAGTCGACGAGGACATGGACATCACGGGCTGGGGGCGCCGCGCAGACGACGAGGTAGAGCACACTACTGGGTGATGGCTGGTCCGCCAGATTCATCTGTACCAGCTCCGGGGGTGGGGACGGCCGGCGATGCTGTAGGTAGCCTCATCCTATGGCCTCGTTCAGCCTGGCGCCCTTCCAGTCTCTGCTTCGCCTACCGGGCATACCTCGGCTTGTCGTCTCCTCACTGGTCGGCCGCGTGCCGGCCAGCATGGGACCGCTCTCGGTCGTTCTCCTCGTCCAGTCCGTGACTGGGTCCTACGCACACGCGGGTTCGGCGGCGGGCGTGTTTGCCATTGCCACCGCCGTGGCCTCGCCGCTGCTGGGTCGCCTGATCGATCAGGTCGGCCAAACTCGGGTGTTGATGTCGTGTGGGACGCTGTTCGCTGCAGCATTCGTGATGCTCGCGGTTATCGCCGGGCCTGGCGTGAATATGATGCTTGTGCTGGGTTGTGTCGCCCTGGCCGGACTGGTCAATCCGCCGCTTGCCCCATCTATGCGGACGCTGTGGTCAGCCAAGCTCGATGGCCCGACCCTGCAGACCGCATACGCGCTGGAGTCCACGATGCAGGAGGTCATCTTCATCACCGGGCCGCTGCTTGTGGCCCTACTGGTCACCACGACCTCGCCGGCGGCGGCCGTCCTTGCCGCGGCCGGACTCGCCTTTGTGGGCACCGTTAGCTTCGCGACTTCGCCAGCCTCGCGTGCGTGGCGGGCGCAGCCGCGCACGCGGGACTGGGCTGGACCATTGCGAGATCGCGGTGTTCGTACCCTTGTGGCTGTCATGGTGCTGCTTGCT
>JASLBL010000434.1 GCA_030146615.1 Actinomycetes bacterium | reverse complement strand
CTGGTTCATGGGCCGCAACCAGGTCGAGCCCCGGGAGGACGGCCGGACCTCGATGACAATCGGCCCGCACACCGAGGAGGGCACCGTCACCGCCTGGGACCCGCCACGCCGCTTCGCCTACCAGGGCGGGACCCCGGGCAGCCCAGGCTTCATGGCCTTCGAGTGGCTGGTCGAGGGCCGCGGCGACGGCACCTGCGTACTCCGGCTGGTCCAGAGCGGCATCATGGGCGACGACTGGGAGGCCGAGTACGACGCCCTGGCCAGGGGCTGGGACATGTACCTGCACCAGCTCGGCCAGTATCTCACCTACTACCGCGGCCGGACCGCCACCCCGGTCACGGTGATGCAGCCCGGCACCGGCGACGTCGACCAGGTCTGGCCGAGGCTGTTCGACGGCCTCGGGCTGGGCGGCCCGGTCACCGAGGGCGACAAGGTGCGGCTCACCCCCGAGGGACTGGACCCTGTCGAGGGTGTGGTCGACTACGTCTCCCCGGAGGCCCTCGGGGTGCGCACCGAGGACGGCCTGTACCGGTTCATCCGCGGCTTCGACGGCACGGTCGCCGTGGGGCACCACCTCTTCGCCGACGACACCGACGCCAAGCAGGCCGAGCGGGCCTGGCAGGCCTGGCTCGGCCGCGTGTTCGGCGCCAGCTCCTAGACCAGGAGGTCCACCCCCAGATGACGGACTCGACCACGACCGGCTACGCCCCGGTGAACGGCCTCCAGATGTACTACGAGGTCCACGGCAGCGGACAGCCGCTGGTCCTGCTCCACGGCAACCTGTCGACCATCGGCGTCGACTTCGGCGGGATCATCCCGTCGCTGGCCAAGAGCCGCCAGGTGATCGGCGTCGAGCAGCAGGCCCACGGCCACACCGCCGACATCGACCGGCCCCTGACCACCCAGAACTGGACCGACGACACGGTCGCGCTGCTGCGGCACCTGGGGATCGAGCGGGCCGACATCTTCGGCTACAGCTCCGGCTCGGCGGTGGCCATGCAGATCGCCCTCGACCACCCCGAGCTGGTCGGCAAGCTGGTGCTGGCCTCGGCCAGCTACCGGAACGAAGGCCTGCATCCCGAGCTCATGGAGAACATCGAGCAAGTCGGGCCCGAGCACCTGGCCGGCAGCCCGTTCGAGCAGGACTACGCCCGGGTCGCCCCCAACCCGGGCGACTGGCCAAAGCTGATCGAGAAGATCAACGAGATGAACGCCAATCTGCCCGAGTGGACGGCTGACCAGGTCAAGGCCATCGCCGCCCCGACCATGCTCATCATCGGCGACTCCGACATCGTCCAGCCCGAGCACAGCGTGGAGATGTTCCGCCTCCTCGGCGGTGGCGTGATCGGCGACCTGGTCGGCCTGCCGCGGGCGCGGCTGGCCATCCTCCCCGGCACCACCCACGTCACGCTGGTGCAGCGGCACGACTGGCTGTCCTCGATGGTCGGCGAGTTCCTGGACGCCGAGATCAGCTGAAGAGCTCGGTGGTGGGGTCGCCGCCCGGGGTCATGGATCCGACGACGGTGCAATCGCCTCGACCCTCGGGTGCTCGACCGGTGTTCTAGGAGCCCTCGGCGAGGAACCCGGTCACGGCCCTTCTGAAGGCGGCCCGGGCCTCGACCCAGGGCAGGTGGCCGGCGTCCGGGAGGACGACCCTGCGGACGTCCGGGAGGGCCCGCTCCAGGGAGTCGACGGCCCAGCGGGGGCGGAGGTCACCGGCGCCGTCGACGAGCAGGACCGGGACCTGGAGGGTCTGGCAGGAGCGGAGCAGCTCGTGGTCGAGGGAGCGGCGGCGGTCGGCGTTGAGGGCGCGGTCGCACTCGGGGTCTGCCCCCAGGAACGGGGTCGTCTCGCGCTCGGCGTGCTCCAAGGCCCGGTCGCGGTCGGCGAAGTCGGCCGAGAGCCGGAGGGTGGCCAGCTCCCGCTCCTCGGCCGCCGAGCGCGGCTGGCGCTGCCGCAGGGCCTGCCAGCGGGGCGAGTGGTCGCTGAGGCGGTCGAGGAGGTTGCGCTCGAACTCGTCGTGCCAGGTCGACTCCGGGTCGATCCCGACGCCCGAGACGTAGACCAGCCGGGTGACCCGGCCGGGGTGGGCAAGGGTGTAGCGCAGGGCCAGCTCGGCGCCCCAGGAGTGGCCGAGCAGGGCCGTGCTGGCCAGGCCGTGGTGGCGCCGGACGGCGTCCAGGTCGGCCAGGGAGCGGGCGACCGTGTATGGCCCCCGCCGCTCCGAGCGGCCGCAGCCCCGCTGGTCCCAGCGGTGCACGGTGACGATGTCGCCGAGCAGTCCGGCCAGGCCGCCGAAGGTGTCCCAGAAGCCGGGGCCGCCGTGGCAGAGGATCAGCGGGTCGCCGCTGCCCGACCGGGTCGTCCACAGCCGGCAGCCGTCGTCGGTGACCGCCATCTCCTCCATCCGGCGATTCTGACCCACCGGGCCGCCGGCGGGTCAGGGGCCGCGCTGGAGGAGGGCGCCGGTGGCCAGCCAGGCGGCGCCGGAGCGGAGGTCGGTGGCGAGCTGGCGGTTGCTGAGGTAACCGTCGCCGGCGACGAAGCGGGCGGTCGCGGCCTCGGCGAGGAGGACGGCGAAGCGGAACTCGCCACCCGGCTCGCTGCGGTCGGCCCGCCAGCCGCCGGCGCCGCCGCCGCCGTCGGCGCCCCAGGCCTGGTCGGCGGCGGCGTACAGGTACGCGCTGGCTCGCCAGCTGGGGATGGGCCGGGTGGCGGCGATCTCGGCCGCCGACTCGGCGATGGCCACCGCCAGCGCCCACAACGGCTGGAGCTGGGCCGGCAGGATGGTCATCGGCTCCGCCCGGGCCGGAGGGGCCGGCGGGGTCGGACGGTCCGGGGGCGGGTGGGTTCGACGCATGCTTGGCCGTCCTCGGTGGCGCGGGTCGGGTCGGTGCGGGCCGGTCGGTGCGGGGTGGGCCGGTGCCGGGTCAGGATGCGGCGGGTCGTGTCCCCGCATCCTCGGGCGATCCGCTAACCGGCCGCTCACGGCCCGTCCCGGTCAGGCGCCAGGTGCCGATCGCCAGGACCACGGTCAGGCCGAAGATGGCCACGCCCAGGGGCACGTGCACGGCCAGGACCCGTCCGTAGCCGAGGCTGATCTGAGCGATCTCGGCCAGCCACAGGGCCAGGCTGGCCAGGGCCGGCCAGGCCGGGCCCCGGCCCGGGCGCCAGACGAGGACGGCCAGGACCAGCTGGACCAGGGCCAGGGTGACGATCAGCTCGGCGTTGCGTTCGTGCAGCCGCAGCCCGGCGGCGTCGCCGCTCAGGTAGCGGCCGGCGAAGGCCGCCTGGATGAGGACCAGGGCGGCGTGGGCCAGGACCACGGCGCGCAGGCCGCGGACGGCCAGGCCGCGCCTCATGACTCGGTGACGACCACGCGGCCGGTCATGCCGTCGTGGAGGGTGCAGCGGTAGGGGTAGGTGCCGGGCTGGTCGAAGGTGTGGGTGAAGCTGCCGGCGCGCTGGGGCTCGCCGGAGCCGAAGCTGTCGGCCTTGACGTCGTGGGGGACCAACCCGTCCTCGAATGTCCAGGTCACGGTCGTGCCCGCCGGCACCTGGATGGCGGCGGGGGAGAAGCGGTTGTCCTTGGCCGCGACCTGGGTGACCCCGGTCACCGGGGCGGCCTCGGCCCCGCCGCCGTCGCCGTCGCCGCCGCAGCCGGCGAGGACGAGGGCGGCGGCCAGGGCCAGCGCGCCCAGCAGTGGGACATACCGCCGCCGCACGCCGCTCACCAGCCCGGCCGGGGCCGGCCCTCGAGCTGGCCGACCCGCTCCAGGACCCGGCGGCCGAGCAGCTCCCGCTCGGCCGGGCCCAGCCGGCGCCGCAGCTCGGGCAGGAGCAGGGCCTCGGCGTCGCGGGCGTGCTGGCGGAACACCTGCATCAGGACCCGGACCTTGCCGTCGTAGCCCCGGTCGGCCGGGAGCATGCCGCCGAGCTCGACCAGAACCAGGTCGAGCAGGTGGTCCTGCTGGAGCTGGCGCTCGATCTCGGCGTGGTGGCGGCCGGTGTGGGCGGCCAGCGCCGGGTACAGCAGCTCGTCCTCGACGGCCACGTGGGTGGCCAGCGCCCTGGCCACCGCGGCCACGGCCTGGCGGCGGACGGTGTGGCTGCCCTCGGCGGCCTCGTAGGCCTCGAACTGGCGCTCGACCCGCTCGTGCAGGGCGACCAGCATCCGGGCGGCGTCGGCGGCGGCGTCGACGTCGACCGGTCGCAGTGCCCTTGGCTCCTGCGGGGGGCTGGGGTCGAGGGCTGGCGCATACGCCTGGGTGGTCATCTTGGTGCCTCCGTGTCGTGGTCGATCGGACACGGCCATCGTGCTGCCGGGAGGGGGTCGGCGGCGTCGGCCCGGGGGCGGCTCTGCGGCTACGCCGGTCGTGGCACGCCCGGTGGGCGCGCTGCCCCCGGCGGCGTAGGCGGCGGGTCGCGGCTACGCCTGGGGGCGGCCCGACGAGCTGGGCCGCCCCCAGGCGTAGCCGCGACCCGCCGCCTACGCCGCC
>JASLBL010000407.1 GCA_030146615.1 Actinomycetes bacterium | reverse complement strand
CGAGCGGTTCACCGCCGCCGGGGTCCCGCCCGAGCTGGCGACCAGGGTGGCCAGCCTGGACGCGCTGTTCTCGGGCCTGAACGTGATCGAGGTGGCCACCGCCTGCGGCGAGACGGTCGAGACGGTCGCGGCCGTCTACTTCGCCCTCGGCTACAAGCTGGACCTGCACTGGCTGCGCGACCAGATCGCCCGGCTGCCGGCCGAGACCCACTGGCAGACCCTGGCCCAGGGGGCGCTGCGCGACGACCTCTACTCCGAGCAGCGCGACCTGACCATCGAGGTGCTCCGGCGCGGCGCCGGGGACCGCGCCACCGAGGACACCGACGCCGAGACCCTGATCGACAGCTGGCTCGAGGAGAACCGCTCCGCGGTCGAGCGGGCCGACACCCTCCTCTCCGACATCAAAGAGGCGGACTCGCTCGACATCGCCATGCTCTCGGTGGCCCTGCGGGAGATCCGCAACCTGAGCGAGACCGGGTCGGCGGCAGCCGGCGCCCCGGCGGCCAGTTGACCGAGCTGCCGGCCCACGAGGTCGCCGGGGCGGGACCGGCCAGGACGGCCGGGTGGGGGCCGGCGGTCCTGCTGGTGCACGCCGGCATCGCCGACCGGGGGCCACCCGTTCCAGGAGCCGGCCCTGTTCGACCTGTGGGACCAGAGCGAGCGCGCGATCGAGCGCGGTGACCACCAGGAGGCGGCCCGGGTCGAGATCGACGGCCGCGGGCCGTCTCGGCGAGGTCGCCGCCCCGGCCCTGGTCGTGGTCGGCGAGCACGACCGTCCCGACATCCATGCCATGGCCGACGCCCTGGCCGCCGGCATCCCCAGGGCCGAGCGGGCCCTGCTCGATGGCACCGCCCACCTGCCCAACATGGAGCGGCCCGAGGAGTTCAACCGGGTCGTGCTGGACTTCCTGGCCAAGGCCGGCCGCTAGCCGGTGGCGGCCCGTTCGGCGGCGCTGCGCTCGATGCAGAGCTCGTTGCCCTCGGGGTCGGCCAGCACGGCCCAGCCGGTCCCGTCGGGCCGGCGGTGGTCGGCGACCAGGGTCGCCCCGATCCCGAGCAGCCGCTCGACCTCCTCGTCCCGGGTCCGGTCGATCGGCACCAGGTCCAGGTGGACCCGGTTCTTGACCGTCTTGGGCTCGGGCACGGGGATGAACAGCAGCCCCGGCTGGCCGTCCGGCCCGGCCAGGTACTGCTCGGGGTCGCCGGGCTGGTTGGGGTTCTCGGGGTCATCCTGGTAGCCGGTGACCTGGCGCCAGAAGTTGACCAGGAGCCAGGCGTCGGCACAGTCGAAGGTGATGTTGCGCGGACGCGAGGTCATCGCAGCTCCTTCCGTAGGGTGGCGGCGGCCCCTTCCTCGACCTGGGCCAGGTCGAGGACCTGGGCCCGCAGCTCGGCGAGCAGGTCGGACAGGGTGGCGGCGTCGAGCGGCTGGGGGTCGGCGGCGTCGCGGGCGAGGTCGGTCAGCTCGGCCTGGACGGCGGCCAGCTCGGCGGCCGCCTCCGCCCCCCGCTCCTCGACCAGCCGGCGGCGGCGGTCGAGCAGTGCCCGTCCTCTGGCGAGCGCGCCGTCCCCGCCGGCGGCGGTGGCCGTCTCGGCCAGGGCGGTCCAGGCGGCGGCCAGCTCGCGGTAGTCGCCGGCCAGCTCGGCCAGCTCGGGCCGGCCGAGCGGCCCGGCCGCCTCCTCCAGGAACTCGGCGTACATGGCCCGGAAGAACCCGCCGCCGGTGCCGGCGGTCTCGACCCAGTCGTACAGCCAGGTGAGCAGCTGGAACTGGCGGCCGGGGGCGGCCAGCAGCGCCGGCCAGCCCTTGGGGTCGCGGGCCGCGGTCAGCAGCTCGGCCCACTTGGCCAGCCCGGAGACGCCGAAGTTGCGCATCGGCGGGTCCAGCATCCCCGGCCAGGTGTCGGCGATCCCGGCGGCGGCCGCCCCGGCCAGGTCGACGTCGCTCGTCGAGGGGCCGAGGCGGTCGCCGAAATCGTCCGGGGCCTCGGCCACGACCAGCCGGTGCTTGGCCGAGCGGACGCCGGCCCGGGCCTGGGCCAGCTCGGCCCAGGTGACCGGGATCGGCACCGGGGCCAGGTCCCACAGCAGCGGCTGGCCGTCGCGCAGCTCGACCAGGACGTCCTGCGGGGTCATGCCGCACAGCCAGTCCGGCACGGCCCGGTAGCGCAGGCGGGCCATGTCGACGGTGGCGATCACCGGCCGGCCCTGGTCGAGGGCGGCCCGGAGGTGTCGCTCGGCCGTTGCCGGCCCGGTGGTCCGCCGCACCGTCGCCGGGACCCCGAGCCGGGCCAGGGCGGCCTCGGTGGCGTCCAGCCGCTGCACATACGAGTTGATCCGCCCCCCCAGGTAGAGGGTGGCCAGGTCGTCGTACTCGAACACGAAGTAGGCGAACCCGATGCCGCCGGCCACGCCGAGGGCCATGGCCTCGCTCAGCAGCCGGCCGCTGGCCGGGTCGGCGACGCCGAGGGCGGCGAGCAGGCGGGTGAGGGCGGCGGTGTCCGGGTGGCGGCCCTGGAGCGAGCCAGGCCGGCCGGGACCGCCGTCGGGGCGCAGGTGGGAGCGGGCGGTCGTGTACGACTCGCCGGTCTTGCCCATGCGGGCGCGGACCAGCCGCTTGAAGTCCTTGTCGGTAGGCATGACCCAGTCCTCCGTCGGGTCGCGAGGCCGGCTCCCCAGCAGCCACGGCCGCGCGACCGGAGGGTACCGGGCGACGCACGATCCGGGAGTGTGCCTCCCTTTGCCTCTCCACGGGCCCCGCTGGGGTGGGCCACCAGAGGTTGGGCGCTGGATCACCGCCACCTGCCAGCTTCCCCCGGCCGAGGCCGGGGGGTCAAGGCCCCGGCCCGGGCTACCCGCGGACCGGGAGGCCGGCGGCGGCCAGGCCCTGCTTGACCTCGGCGATCGAGAGCTGGCCGAAGTGGAAGACGCTGGCTGCCAGGACGGCGTCGGCGCCGGCCTGGGCGGCGGCGGTGAAGTGGTCGACCGTGCCGGCCCCGCCGCTGGCGATCACCGGCAGGTCGACCGCGGTGGTCACGGCGGTGACCAGGTCGAGGTCGTAGCCGGTCTTCTGGCCGTCGGCGTCCATGCTGGTGACCAGCAGCTCGCCGGCGCCGCGGCGGGCCCCCTCCTCGGCCCAGGCGAGGGCGTCAAGGCCGGTGGGGGTGCGGCCGCCGTCGACCACCACCTCCCAGCCGCCGTCGGGCCGGCGGCGGGCGTCGATGGCCAGGACCATGCACTGGACCCCGTAGGTGCCGGCCCCGGCCGACAGCAGCTCCGGGTCGCGGACGGCGGCCGAGTTGACCGACACCTTGTCGGCCCCGGCCCGCAGCAGCCGCTGGACGTCCTCGACGGTGCGGACTCCCCCGCCGACGGTGAGGGGGATGAACACCTGCTCGGCCGTGCGGGCCACGGCCTCGAACAGGGTCGCCCGGGCCTCGACGGTGGCGGTGATGTCCAGGAAGACGAGCTCGTCGGCGCCCTCGGCGTCGTAGATGGCGGCCAGCTCGGCCGGGTCGCCGGCGTCGACCAGGTTGACGAACGACACTCCCTTGACCACCCGGCCGGCGGCCACGTCCAGGCACGGGATCACCCGGCGGGCCAGGGTCACGCCGGCCCTCCGTTGCTGCGGGCGGCGTCAGAGAGGGCGGCCAGGGCGTCGGCGACGGTGAAGCGGCCGGCGTACAGGGCTTTGCCGACGATGGCGCCCTCCAGGCCGTCGGGTTCCAGGGCGGCCAGGGCACGGAGGTCGTCGAGGCTGGAGACGCCGCCGGAGGCGATCACCGGCCGGCTGGTGGCGGCCAGGACCTCGCCCAGGCGGCCGGTGGCCGGGCCGGTGAGCATGCCGTCGCGGGCGACCTCGGTGTGGACGAAGCGGCGGCAGCCGGCCGCCTCCAGGCGCTGGAGGACCTCGAACAGGTCGCCGCCGCTGGCCGTCCAGCCGCGGGCCTGGAGGGTCCGGCCGCGGGCGTCGAGGCCGACGGCGACGGCCTCGCCGTGGCGGGCGCAGGCCTCGGCGACCCACTCGGGGTCCTCGAGGGCCGCGGTGCCGATCACCACCCTGGCCGCGCCCAGCTCCAGCAGGGCGTCCAGGTCGCCGGCGCTGCGGACCCCGCCGGAGGCCTCGACCCGCACGGGGGCGACCGCCTCGACGATCCGCCCCAGGTGCTCGCGGTTGCGGGGCCCGCGGCCGAAGGCGGCGTCCAGGTCGACGACGTGGAGCCACCGGGCGCCCTGGGCGGCGAAGCCGGTGGCGGCCTCGACCGGGTCGCCGTAGCCGGTCTCGGTGCCGGCGACCCCCTGGACGAGGCGGGCCGCCTGCCCGTCGAGCAGGTCGACCGCCGGGAGCAGCTGCAGGGTCATGCCGCGCGGACCTCGCTGACAAAGTTGGCTAGCAGGGTGAGGCCGGCCGCCCCTGACTTCTCGGGGTGGAACTGGGTGCCGAACAGGTTGCCGTGCTCGACCGCGGCGGCGAAGCGGCCGCCGTAGTCGCAGACGGCGGCGACGGCCTCGCCGTCGGGCTCGGGGGCATAGGAGTGGACGAAGTAGAAGCGGGTCCCGTCGCCCAGGCCGGCGAACAGGCGGCTGCCGGGCCGGACGGTGACCTCGTCCCAGCCGATGTGCGGGATCTTCACCGGCCCCGTCAAGCGGCGGATCTTCCCCGGGACGACGGCGACGCCGCCGGCCACCGGGCCCTCCTCGCTGGCCTCGAACAGCAGCTGCATGCCGACGCAGATGCCGAGCAGGGGCCGGCCGCCGTCGAGCCAGGTGGCCACCGCGGCCGCCCCGCCGGCCGCGCCGAGGCCGGTCAGGCAGGCCCCGTAGGCCCCGACCCCGGGCACGACCAGCCCGGCCGCCCCGGCGGCCTCGGCCACCGTCGGCACCACCCGGACGTCGGCCCCGGCCCGGTCGAGCGCCTTGGCCGCCGAGTGCAGGTTCCCGACCCCGTAGTCGAGCAGGGCCACCGGCGGGCGGGTCATCCCAGCACCCCCTTGGTGCTGCCGGTGCCGGCGCGAGGATCGGGTGCGCAGGCGTCGCCGAGGGCGCGGGCCAGGGCCTTGAAGCAGGCTTCCAGGCAGTGGTGGGGCAGGTCGCCGGCTTCGAGCTGGACGTGGACGGTGCAGCGGGCGTTGGCGACCAGGGCCTCCAGGAAGTGGCGGGCCTGGCGGGGGTCGAAGCTGCCGAGCTCGCCCGGGGCGGCGTCGACCTGGACGTCCCAGAGCAGGTAGGGGCGGCCGGACAGGTCGACCGCGGCCCTGGCCCTGGCCTCGTCCAGGGGGACGACGGCGTCGCCGAAGCGCCGCACCCCGGACTTGTCGCCGAGGGCCTCGGCCAGGGCCTGGCCGAGGGCGATGCCGGTGTCCTCGACGGTGTGGTGGGCGTCGATCTCCAGGTCGCCCTTGGCCTCGACCCGCAGGTCGAAGCGGGCGTGGCGGCCCAGCTGGGCGACCATGTGGTCCAGGAACGGGACCCCGGTGTCGGCCCCGCCGTCGCCGGTGCCGTCCAGGTCGAGCTCGACGGTGACCTGGACCTCGGCGGTGCGCCGCTCGACCCGGGCGGTCCGGGGCGCTCCCGCGGGCGCCGCTCCCGTGCTCATCGGCTCAGCTCCTCGCTCAGGGCGGTCAGGAAGGCGTCGTCCTCGGCCGGCGTGCCGATGGTGACCCTGAGGTGCCGCTGCAGGGTCGGGTAGCGGGACACGTCGCGGACCAGGACCCCGCGGTCGAGCAGGCCCTGCCACAGCCGGCGGGGGTCGACCGGGGTCTCGAAGCAGAGGAAGTTGGCGTCGCTGGGCAGGACCCGGACCCCGGGCAGGCGGTCCAGGGCGGCGGCCACCCGCTCCCGTTCCCGCTCGGTCGCGACCACGTGCGACATCAGCACGCCCTTGTGATGCAGGGCCCGCAGGGCGACCGCCTGGGTGAGGGCCGACAGGTGGTAGGGCAGCCGGACCAGCCGGATCCCGTCGACCACGGCCGGGTCGGCCAGCAGGTAGCCGAGCCGCAGCCCGGCCATGCGGAACGCCTTGGAGAAGGTGCGGGTGACGACCAGGTTGGGGTGGCGCGACAGCAGCCCGGCGGCGTGCGCGGTGCCGAACTCGCCGTAGGCCTCGTCGACCACGACCAGGCCGGGGGCGGCCCCGCAGACGGCGGCGAGCACCTCGGGGCTGGTCGCCTCGCCGGTCGGGTTGTTGGGCGAGCACCAGAAGGTCAGGTCGGCGGCGGCCTCGGCGACCAGGTCGGCGGCGGCCGCCGGGTCGAACAGCTGGTCGCGGGGCTGGACCCTGGTCGTCAGGGAGGTGCCGGTGGCCCGGGCCAGCAGAGCGTGCATGGCGTAGGTCGGCTCGACGACCAGGGCCGAGCGGCCCGGGCCGGCGAAGGCGAGCAGGAGCTGCTGGAGGACCTCGTTGGAGCCGTTGGCCGCCCAGGTGCCCTCGACGCCGTGGCCGGCGTGCAGGGCCAGGGCCTCGCGGAGTCCCCTCGCCTCCCGGTCCGGGTAGCGGTGCAGCTCCAGGCCCCTGACCGTCTCGGCCAGGTCGTCGAGGACCTCGGGGGGGACCGCGTAGGGGGTCTCGTTGGTGTTCAGCCGCACCGGCACGTCCAGCTGGGGCGCCCCGTACGGCGTCATCCCGGCCAGGTCGTCCCGGACCCGCACCCGCCCGGTCGTCCGCGGCGGCGAGCCGTTCACGGTCCCTCCCCTGACTGGTCGAGGCGGGCCGCGACCGCCCGGCCGTGGGCGGGGAGGTCCTCGGCCCGGCTGAGGGCGGCCACCGTGGGGGCGGCCGCGGCCAGGGCGTCCCGGTCGTAGGTGGCGACCTGCATGGTGCGCAGGAAGTCGAGGGTGGACAGGCCGGAGGCGAACCGGGCCGTGCCGGCGGTCGGGAGGACGTGGTTGGTGCCGGCGGCGTAGTCGCCGAGGGCGACCGGGGTCCAGGGGCCGACGAACACCGCCCCGGCGTTGCGGACCTCGGCGGCCAGCCCTTCGGGGTCGGCGACCAGCAGCTCCAGGTGCTCGGGGGCGAACGCCTCGGCCACCCGGAGCATGGCCGCCCGGTCGTCGCAGAGCACGGTAGCCGACTGGCCGGCGAAGGCGGCCTCGACCCGGTCGCGGTGGGCGGCGGCCGCCACCTCCTGGGCCAGCAGGGGCTCGGCCGCCTTCCACAGGTCGGCGTCGTCGGTGACCAGCAGGCAGGCGGCCAGCGGGTCGTGCTCGGCCTGGGCGACCAGGTCGACGGCGACCAGCCGGGGGTCGGCGGTGGCGTCGGCGAGCACGGCGATCTCGGTCGGACCGGCGTACCCGTCGGTCCGGACCCGCCCGGCCACCTCCCGCTTGGCCAGGGCGACATGCAGGTTGCCGGGTCCGGTCACCGAGTCGACCGCCGGGACGGTCTCGGTGCCGCAGGCCAGGGCGGCGACCGCCTGGGTGCCGCCGAGCAGCCACACCTCGTCCACGCCGAGCAGGGCCGCCGCCCCGAGGATGGCCTGATGCCCGCGGCCGCCGGGTCCGGGCGGGGTGGCCAGGGCGACCTGGTCGACCCCGGCCGCCTGGGCCGGGACGACGTTCATGACCACGCTGGATGGGTAGGCGCCGAGCCCGCCGGGGGCGTACACCCCGGCCCGGCGCAGGGGCACGAACCGCTGCACCAGCCGGACCCCTGGGCGCTCCGACCAGACCACGTCGTCCGGTCGCTGGGCCTGGTGGAAGGCCCGGGCCCGGTCGATGGCGTCGAGCAGGGCCGCCCGCAGGTCCGGGTCGAGGGCCGCCTCGGCCTCGGCCAGCTCGTCGGGCGTGACCCGCCAGTCGGCCGGGGCGGTGTCGACCCCATCGAAGCGACGGGCCGCCTCGGCCACCGCCGCGTCGCCGCGAGCGGCAATGTCGTCGACCAGCACCCGCACCCCGGCCCGGGCCGCCTCGACCGCCTCCACGGGAGCACGAGGCAGCACCCCGGCCGGGTCACGGTCGGAGCCTCGCAGGTCGATCACGGGCAGCACGCCAACGCACTCCAGAGCACACGTACAGACGGGCGGGAACGGGATTCACCCTACCGCAGCCCGCCGGACCGGTGCCGACCCTGGGTGGGCCGAGGGGCGCGGAACCCTGCCGAGGGGCGCGGGGCCTTTGCGTGCCGGCGCGACCCAAACCTCGGGTGGTCTTACCATAGGAGCCGTCCGAGCCGACCGACGAGGGTGGCCGCGGTGGAGCTGCCGCTGTTCCCGTTGCAGACCGTGCTGTATCCGGGTCTGCCGATTCCGCTGCATGTGTTCGAGGACCGCTACCGGCAGATGTTCAAGCGGGTCCTGGACGGGGACCGACGGTTCGGGGTGGTCGCGATCGTCAAGGGCCGGGAGGTGGACGCGGGCGCGACCTACCACCCGGTGGGCTGTGTGGCCGAGGTGGCCGAGGTCGACCGGCACGCCGACGGGCGCCTGGACGTGGTCGCCCGGGGCCGGAGCCGGTTCGCGATCGACGGGGTCGCCCAGGCCGCCCCCTACATCGTGGCCGAGGTGCGCACCCTGCCCGAGGAGACCGGGGAGGCGGCCGACCACCGCACGGTCAAGACGGGTCGGCTGTTCACCCGGTACGTGTCGACCCTGCTCCGGATGGCCGGCCAGCCGGTGGAGCCGATCGACGTCCCCGAGGACCCGGTGGCGGCCTCGTACCTGATCGCCGCCGGGCTCCAGGTCGACCTGGCCGACAAGCAGCGGCTCCTGACGATCCCGTCGGCGGCCGAGCGCCTGGCCTTCGAGGCGGCCCTGCTCCGCCGCGAGCTGGCCCTGCTCGAGCACTTCCGGGTCGCCGGGCCGGCCCCGACCGCGACCCCGTTCAGCGTCAACTAGCCCGTGGCCGCCGTGCCGGTGGTCGGGCCGGTCGACCTGGCGGGGAGCCTGGACGTGTTCCGGCGGTCGGGGGACGACCTGCTCGACCGGTGGGACGGGCGGGTGTGGCTGCGGGCCCTGGCCGACGGCGACCGGATGGTCGGGGTGGCGGCCCGGCCGGCGGGGACGGTGGACGATCCGGGGCTGCTGGTCGAGGCCGAGGCGGGCGCCGACCGGGCCGCGGTCGGGCGGGCCCTGGCGGCGGCGTTCCCGACCGCCCCGGAGGCGCTGGCCGAGCTGGCCGCGGCCGACCCGGTGATCGCCCGGATCGCCGACCGCTTCCCCGGGATCGTCCCCGTCCTCCAGCCCGACCTGCTCACCGCCGTGGTCCGGGCCATCAGCGCCCAGCAGATCACCCTGCGGTTCGCGGCCGTGCTCCGCGGCCGCCTGGCCCGCCGCTACGGCCACCGCCATCAGGTCGCGGACGCCGAGGTCTGGAGCCTCGACCCCGGCCGCCTCGCCGGGGCCGAGGTCGCCGACCTGCGCGAGCTCCAGTTCTCCAACGCCAAGGCGGTGGCGACCGTGGCCTTCGCCGGGGCGGTGGCCTCGGGGCGGATGGACCTCCGGGAGCTGGCCGCCCTGGACGACGAGGCGGTGGTGGAGCGGCTGGTCGCCTTCCCCGGGATCGGCCGGTGGACGGCCGAGTGGCTGCTCGCCCGGACCCTGGGCCGGCCCCGGGTGGTGGCCGGGGACCTGGGCGTCCGCAAGGCGGTCGGGGCCGCCTACCTCGACGGCCGCATGCCGTCCGAGGCCGAGGTGCGGGCGGTCACCGCCCACTGGGGCGAGGCCGCCGGGCTCGCGCAGCAGCTGCTGCTGCACTGGCTGTCCACCGAGGCCCCTACTGGGCGGAGGAGCGCGACCCGGCCAGGGCGGTCGTCACGCCCAGGCTGATCAGGATCCCGCCCGAGGCCAGGCGCGATGCCCGGGCCACCCCGGGCCGGCGGCGCAGCCAGCCGGCCCCGGTGGAGGCGGCCAGGGCGTAGGCGCCGTCGCTGAGCAGGCCGAGGAGGACGAAGGCGACCCCGAACACGACCACCTGGAACGGCACCGAGCCTCGCGAGGTGTCGAACTGGGGCAGGAAGGCGAAGAAGAACAGGGCCGTCTTGGGGTTGAGGACGTTGACGACCACCCCTTGGGCGAAGATGCGGCGCAGGCCGGGCCGGCGGACGCCGGGGCCGGCGGCTGCCGGGGCGTCCTCGTCCCGGGCCAGCAGGCGCCTGACCCCCAGCCAGACAGGTAGGCGGCGCCGAGCCAGCGGACGGTGTCATAGGTGGTGGCCGAGGAGACGAGCAGGGCCGACAGGCCGAGGGCGGCCGCGGCCACGTGCACCAGGGTGCCGACGTGGATCCCGCAGACCGAGGCCAGGCCGGCGGCCCGGCCCTGC
>JASLBL010000336.1 GCA_030146615.1 Actinomycetes bacterium | reverse complement strand
AACGGCCAGCGTGACCAGGGTCGGGAGCGGCAGGCCGAGCGCGGCGGCGACTTCAACGACCAGCCCCCCTTCTAAGAGATGGTTTCACAACGTGAGGGATGGTCTGGGATGATGCTCGGCCATGACGACACCAACCATGGCCGAGCAACTGGTCCCCGACGAGATCTGGGACGCCATCCAGCCGCTCTTGCCGCCCAAGCCACCTCATCCCAAGGGCGGTCGGCCCTGGATCGAGGATCGGGCCGTGCTCGGCGGCATCATCTATGTCCTGCGCGCCGGGGTGCCCTGGCGGCTGCTCCCGGCCAAGGAGCTGGGCTGTGGCAGCGGCGTGACCTGCTGGCGGCGGCTGCGTGACTGGCAAGCCGCCGGGGTCTGGGAGCAGCTGCATCATCGGCTGCTGGACTGGCTGGGCGACGACGGCCAGGTCGACTGGTCCCGGGCGGCGATCGACAGCGTCAGTGTCCGGGCCCGGCGTGGGGGGAACTGGTTGGCGCAAACCCGGTCGACCGGGGCAAGCCCGGGTCCAAGTACCATCTGCTGATCGACGCCACCGGGCTGCCGCGGGCGGTGGGGCTGTCGGCCGCCAACACCCACGATTCGCAGCTGCTGGAGCCCATGGTGGACGCCGTGCCGGCGATCATTGGGCCTCGCGGACGCCCGGGTCGGCCGCGGCGGCGGCCGGCCAAGCTGCATGGCGATAAGGGCTACGACTACCCGAGCTGCCGGCGGATGCTGCGGCGGCGTGGCATCACCGCGCGGATCGCCCGCCGTGGGGTCGAGTCCACCACCCGGCTGGGTCGCCACCGCTGGAAGGTCGAGCGCTCCCTGGCCTGGCTGCTGGCCAACCGGCGTCTGACCGTCCGCTATGAGCGCCGCGCCGACATCCTGACCGCGTTCCTACACCTGGCCTGCGCGCTGATCTGCGCCCGCCGGCTCCAACCGTTGTGAAACAACCTCTAAACAGCAGGTTGCAGGTTGAGTCCTGCCGCCGGGTCCCATAACCGCGGGTCATGGTTCTTACCGCAGTGAGTGTGGGCGATCCAGGAGCCACATTGCGCGGGCCCGGCATGCCCGGACCGGGCCAACTAGTGCTTTGTTGCCAGGTTGCCAGCAGCCAGAGAGGACTCCAGTCCTGCATTGGCGTCTTTCACGAGCCTGTCGATTTGCCGGGCGTACTCCCCATACTTCTCGAAGATCGTGTCAGAGTTTCGGACTGCGTTTCTCACCCTCGTGTCGTTCGAGAACAGCACGGTTCCGCCATCGGCTGGATAGTGTCCCGCTGGTCCTTTGAAGGGGACGAAGCGATAACCGACTTGGTAGCCGTTCATCCACGCCCGGAGGCACAGCTCGTTGTCAGCGCAGATGCCTGGTTCGCCGACTTCTGAGAATGAGTATTCCCATCCTCCGAGCAGCTCGTAGTGCTGTCTACGAATGAAGTATGGCCCGATGTTCACGTGGTGGACGAAGCGGAACTGGTCGCCACCCCAGATGGGCTTCGCCTTCGCGGGATCGGGGTCGAAGCTCTCGTATCCTTGGAAGCCGCCGAGAATCGCCAGGCCAGGATGGTCGGCAAAGTGCCTGAGCGCGGCCTCCAGCCAGTCAGTCTCACGAGGGATGACGTCATCGTCTTGCACCAGGCAGACAATGTCTGAGCGGGCGAACCTGATCGCCCGATCAAGGATCCGGATCTCATGGAGATCGTTTGAGTGGATCAAGAAATCATTTGGCCGATCCAGATATGACATCCACTTCTCATGGGAACCGTCCAGCGAGCCGTCCTCACAGACGATCAGCTCGTGCTCGCCCAGGCCCCTGAGGCCACCAGCTAGCTGCTCGATGTTGGAGATGCGGTTGAACGAATGGACGATGAACGCCAGCCTGGGCCGATCCTGGTAGTCGTTCGGTGACGACCTTCGCCGTCGCTTGTCTGCCTTGACGCGTTCGATCATCTCTCGGCCAACGGCTGTCATGATTCACGCTTCCCGGACTCGAGAACCCTCCGGCGATGCGTATTGGTGTGCGGCAGCCGAGGAGCGTTCAGCAGGACCGTCCTGGCCAGACTCGACCCGTTGTGGACCAGGTAGTGGCAGCGGCTCAGCAAGAGGTACTCGATGACCGCGTCCTCCCCGTTCTTTGCGGCCACATCGCGATCTCGAGCGATATAGGCCGGCATGATCCATCCCGTTGGGCCCTGTCCGGCCGCCTCACCACCGTCATGTCGGACACTCTCGTAGGCGATCACATGGGAGCCGAACACCCTCGCCAGGTAATTCAGTGACGATTGCTCGTCCGATGCCACGAAGATCTTCGCCCTTGGCTGGACCTCCAGCAGTCGCTCGATCTCGGCAACATATCGCGAGAGCACCAGCGATCCCTGGCGGAACGTACGGAGCTCCTGCTTGGAGGTGGCATCGGTCCCCCGAGCGTGCACCCCGATGAGCTGGTGCCCAGCCATATGCCTGGCGAAGAAGTCGTCCGCCTTCTGCAGAATGTAGGCCCGCGGGCGAATGAAGCCGTCAACGATGGTCTTCGCCTCCCGCCGCACCGTGTCATGCGGGTCGTCCCACTGATACGGGATCGGTAACGCCGCTCCATGTAGATGTGGATGGTCGCCAAAGTGATTGGACACGAAAGCATGCCTGTCGGCGAGATAGCCCACCTCGTGAGGAGAGGGTCGATCGGCAGCTATGAGCGCCTGAACCGGCTCTGGAATCCTGGAAGCCGGGTACCCCAGAACGACCGGCTCGAAGTAGTATTCCCAGACCGTCTCCCGGCCATGATGGCCATTAGGTGTCCAGTAGCATGTGTCGTTCCCAAAATGGACGACCGGTATCCGGTGCTCGGCGACGGCCCAGGGGATATTTGCAATCACCTGTTGAATGAGCGAGAAGAGGCCGACATCCCGCTCCGAAATAATGTGGAGTTGCATCGGTCTAGCGCCCCGCAGCCGCCCACGGCGGCCTCCGAGACCCCACCTGCTTCTCGATCCAGCGGTAGGTGGGCTCAAGCCCCTGGCGTAGCGTGACCGACGGCTCCCATCCCAGGACCTCACGCAGCCGGCGATTGTCGGAATTGCGGCCGCGAACGCCCTGGGGGCCGTCGACGTGCCGCAGCGTGATGCCGCCCTTGCCCGACACGTCGACGATCATCCGGGCCAGCTCGTTGACCGTCACCATCTCCTCGCTGCCGAGATTGAGCGGCTCCCGGTAGTCCGACTCCATGAGCCGGTAGATCCCCTCGACGCAGTCATCGACGTAGCAGAACGACCGCGTCTGCTCACCGTCGCCCCAGACCTCGATCTCCCCGCCCGGCTCGACTGCGGCCACCTTCCGGCACAGTGCCGCGGGCACCTTCTCGCGGCCGCCGTCGTAGGTTCCATACGGCCCGTAGATGTTGTGAAAGCGAACAATTCGCGTCTCGAGCCCGAACTCGCCGGTGTAGTACAGGCAGAGGCGCTCGGCGACGAGCTTTTCCCAGCCGTAGGCGTCCTGCGGGCTGGCCGGGTAGGCGTCCTCCTCCTTCAGCGGGGCGACGTTCGCCTCGGTCTGGAGGTGGTCGGGGTAGATACAGGCCGAGGAGCTGAACAGATAGCGCGAAGCGCCGTTCACACGGGCTGCCTCCAGCGTGTGGAGGTTGATCAGCGCGTTGTTCCGCAGGATCGTGGCGTGGTTGGCCGAGATGAACCCCATGCCCCCCATGTCGGCGGCCAGCGCATAGACGTGATCGATGCCCCGCGTGGCCAGCAGGCACTCGTCAAAGCGGCGAAGGTCTCGCAGCTCGAACTCGTCGGCGTCCCCCACGGTGTACTCGGGAAGGCTGATGTCCACCCCTCGCACCCAGTAGCCCCGCTGCTTCAACGCCGTGACGAGATGGTGGCCGATGAAGCCGCCGGCCCCGGTTACCAGAACACGCGGATGAGTTGAAGTTCTCATTTGTTCCTCTCTGCAAACTGAAACCACGCCGCAGCCGGAGGCCGTTGCCGTCCCCAGGTCCAAGCGGTGCGGGCGCTGGAGCGCCTGCGTGGCTCGTCGGCGGCAGGGCCGGCTGACGAACAGCTCAGGTCAGGTGGTGGTGCCGTCGAGTTGGCGAGCGGTCGCCCCTCAGACCGGCCGACCGGCCGCAGCCGTCAGGCAGCCCGCCATGAGGGCCAGTGCCAGGCCCAGGATTGTCGTCAGCTTGGGTAGCCTCCCTGCACGGCCTGCCCGAGGCCGCCGCAGGGTCAAGGCGGCGCCGTTACGAGACAGAAGCCTACCCGAACCCCACCACATGACGACAATCGGTCGGACCGCGGTGGCCGCCTTGGTGCTGACGGCGTAGCCGGACATGGACGGCGAAGCTCCGATCGGGCTCGAGTGGCCAGCCGGA
>JASLBL010000302.1 GCA_030146615.1 Actinomycetes bacterium | reverse complement strand
CGCAAACAGCGACAGGTTGATGGAAGCCAGCAGGAACAGGTGCTGCTGGTGCAGGGGCGCGGCCAGATCGGCCGGGGCGGCGCTCATGATGGTGGAGAACGCGCCCAGCATGGTGACGGCGGCCGCGCCAAGCAGCAGTCCCATCGCGGTCCGGGTGGTAGTCAACTTGATCAACTCGGCCTTAACCAACGCGCGCATGCTCGCCCTCTCCGGTCAGCTCCAGAAACACGTCTTCGAGGCTGTGGGTCTCACCGACCAGCTCGTGCAGCACCACCCCTTGGCCGGCGGCGAGGGTCCCGACCTGCTCGGCCCCGATCCCCAGCACCTGCAGCACCCCCGGCTCCCGGGTTCGGACCTCCGCGCCGGCGGCCAGCAGCACCCCGGTCAGGCGCTCGACCTCAGGGCTGCGCACCCGCACGGCGCCGCCCGGGCCGGCGGTGAGCGCCTGGACCGTGGTGTGGGCCACCAGCCGGCCCCGTTGGATGACCACGACCTCATCGGCCAACTGCGCCACCTCGGCCAGCAGATGGCTGGACACGAACACTGTCCCGCCGGATCGCGCGAAGCCGCGGAGGAACTCCCGCAGCCACCGGATCCCAGCCGGGTCCAGTCCGTTGGCTGGCTCGTCCAGCACCAGCAGCTGCGGCTCCCCCAGCAGGGCGGCCGCCAGCCCCAGGCGCTGGCGCATCCCAAGGGAAAACTCCCCGACCGGCCGGTCGGCCGCCCCAGCAAGGTCCGCGGCCTCCAGGGCCTCCGTGATCCGTGCCCGGCGCACGCCGGCCCCTGCGGCGACCCACCGCAGATGGTCTCGAGCGCTTCGACGCGGGTGAAACGACGCCGCGTCCAGGACCACCCCGACGGTTCGCCAAGGCTGCTCCAAGCTGGGGTAGGGCCGTCCCAGCACCGTGGCCGTGCCCGAGGTTGGGCGGGCCAGCCCAAGCAGCATCCGTATGGTGGTGGTCTTGCCGGCGCCGTTGGGGCCAAGAAAGCCAGTCACCCGCCCAGCAGCGACCTCAAAGCTGAGGTCGTCCACGGCCAGCTGCGACCCGAACGCCTTGGTCAGGCCTTGGACGCTGATCACCGATGTCATCATCCCCTCACCTCCACTGGTCCCCACGCTAGGAGCAGGGGTGGGCGGTGTGATCGTCGGGGAGAACGAATCGGGCTCCTCCTGCAGAATGAGCCTGCCTCATCGAGCGTCAACACCACCGCCAGCAGCAGCAACAGGCTGTCAACCCACGCGGGCGATCTCCACATCGGCAAGGTGGCAGCGCTCCATGAGCTTGAACACCTGCCGGGCGACGGCGCGTTTCAGGCACCGGCGAATATCTGTGGTGCTCTTGCCCTGCGACCTTCGACGAGCGGCGTAGGCGCGGGGCTCCGGGTCGTCGCGGAGCCTGGCCAGCACGATCGTATGCAGCGCCCGGTTGAGCTGCCGGTCCCCGCCACGGTTGAGCCGATGCCTGGTGACCTGGCCAGACGACGCCGGGATCGGGTTCGCGCCGGCCAGGGCGGCAAAGGCGGCCTCCGAGCGCAGCCGGCCGGCATGCGACCAGCTCACCAGCACCTGAGCGGCACTGATCGGCCCTACACCTGGCAGCTCCAGCAGCCATGGGGCGCTGGCGGCCACCAGCCGGTCCAGCTCGGAACGCAGCATGGCGGCCTCGGCGGCCAGCAGCTGGATGCGCTGGGCGGTCGAGCGCAGCGCCAGGGCGGTCATGCGGTGCTCCAGCGACCTGGTCGGCCGCTCCCGCAGCCTGGCACAGCGCGTGATCTGCCGCTTGGTCCCAAGCCCGCGAAGCTCGGCACGGAGCTCCTCGGGCGCCCCCACGATCAGTGCCTTGAGCTGATTGATGGCGCTCACCTTGGCCCGGCAGGCGCTGTGGCGGGTGGCCAGCAGCACCCGCAGCGCCTCCCGGTCGCCACGACGGTGAGGGGTGACCCAGGTGGTCACAGGCCAGGGCCTCCCGCGCTGCCCGGAGGGCGTCCACGGCGTCGCTCTTAGCGCCGGTGCGGCGCGCCGACGATCACGGTGAAGAACGACGGCTCCTGCTCCCGCCGGCCCGACACCGCCACCCGGAACACCGCCCGGGCGATGCCACCCTCGTGTGCCGTAGCTCGGGGTCGTCGGTGAGGTTGCCGGCGAAGCTCACGGCTGCCTCGGTCATGGTCCTGCCCCTTCCTGGTGCCTGGCCGGGCGGTCTGCCCTGCCCTTGGAACCGGGGACGGTGGACACCGTCGCATGCCGAGAGAGCACCGGGGCAAGCGGTGGAGCCAACGAAGTCGGCCATTAGTCAAGCTGTCGGCCATTGGCCGGCTCGGGTGCGGGCTTGGTTGGTGGGGCGCTTGCGGCCGGGGGGCCGGGCATGCCAGCACCGTCCGGCCAGATCCCCCCACCCCGGGCGCGGTGGGAGAACGAGGCTCCCCGCCGCGAGAGCTGCTTGCAACTCGTCCCAGGCTCAGCCGGTTAGGCTCTCGACCTCTTGCAGATGCGGCGTGGGCCCTCGCTCGGCTGGGGCTTATGTGCTATGCCCAGGAACCGCCAGCGCCGCCAGAGAAACCGACACCGCTCGACCCGTTTCGGGACCTCGTGCGGGAGGTGCGGACGGCGTTGACCTCGCTGGCCAGGAACAACGTGGTGGGCAGGGACGGGATCGAACCGCCGACCTTGCGGTTTTCAGCCGCACGCTCTACCGACTGAGCTACCTGCCCGGGGGGACCGGGGCTTGTGGCCCTGGTCCGAGCGGTCCCGACGGGATTTGAACCCGCGACCTCCGCCTTGACAGGGCGGCGAGCACAGCCAAGCTGCTCCACGGGACCACGCATGGTGGTCTCTTCCTGTGCCCCCAGCGGAGTTCGAATCCGCGTCGCCACCTTGAAAGGGTGGTGTCCTAGGCCACTAGACGATGGGGGCCCGACTCGGTTGCGGGGTGGGCCGCGTCGGCCTCGAACCGACGACACCCCGGTTAAAAGCCGGGTGCTCTACCAACTGAGCTAGCGGCCCACGACAGAGCGCGCCGATGGTGCCATCGCCACCGGCGCCCTGTCAAAGGATACCCTGCTGCTACCGCCAGCCGGGCGTGGTCTGCTCGAAGTTGACCGTCACCCAGATGATGTCGTTCTTGATGTAGGTGCCGACCCCGAACAGGTTGGCCTTGCGGTACAGGATGTTGCGCCGGTGGCCGGCCGACCGCATGAAGGCGTTCTGGATCCGGCGGACCGAGGCGGTCACGCCGTCGGAGCCCATGGAGCCGCAGCCGACGTTCTGGCCCAGCCAGACCCAGTGGTCGCTGGACTTGGAGATGTCGTTGTGCCACAGGGCACGGGCGTCGCAGCGGCCGCCGTAGCGGCTGGCCGACTTGCGGGCCATGGCCACCGAGTGTGACCGAGCCAGCTTGGCCAGGGTGCGGGAGGTGGCCATCGCCTTGCGGCCTTCGGTGCGGCGGTCGGCGTTGGTGGCGCGGACGAACGCGGCGTCGGTGCGTGGGCCGGCGCTGGCCGGTACAGCCAGCGCGAGCATGGCTGCGACCAGCAGCAACGGCATGAGCAGGCGGCGGACCAACATGGGCGCCCTCCTGGGGAAGCGGACCTGGGACCGGACACAGGAGGTAGTCGACCGGTCTTGGGGACGCCTTGAGGAATCGGGATCGGCCCGGCCCTGGCACAGGCGCTCTTGGGGGGCCTTGGGGGGAGCGAGCTCCCCCCACATGGATCAGGGACTGGCTTCAGCGCTCCGAGGCTTCACGCTCGGCACGTGCCTGATCCGATGGCAAAAGCTTGTAGCCGACGCCACGGACGGTGGCGATCATCGACTCGTGCTCGGGCCCGAGCTTGGCCCGGAGGCGGCGGACGTGGACGTCGACGGTCCGGGTGCCGCCGAAGAAGTCGTAGCCCCAGACCTCCTGGAGGAGCTGGGCCCGGGTCGAGACCCGGCCCGGGCGGGCGGCCAGGAACCGCAGCAGCTCGAACTCCTTGTAGGTCAGGTCGAGCGGCCGGCCCCGGAGGCGGACCTGGTAGGAGACGGGGTCGACGACCAGGTCGCCGACCCGGATGGCGGCGTCGGGGTCGGCCGCCACCGGGCGCTGGGTGAGCAGCCGGACCCGGGCCTCGACCTCGGCCGGGCCGGCCGAGGGGAGCACGAAGTCGGAGGCGCCCCAGTCGCGTTGGAGCCCGGCCAGGCCGGCCTCGGGCATCACGACCAGGATGGCCAGGTGGTCGCCGCCGCCTCGCAGGCTGCGGCAGAGCGCCTGGGCGCGGGAGAGGTCGCGGGTGGCGTCGACCACCACCAGCTCCTTGGCCGTCGCCGCCGGCAGGCTGGCGTCGTCCAGCGGCAGCGTGGCCACCGGGTGCGCCAGGTACTCCAGGGCGGGGAGGACCTCCTTCGCCCCCCCGGCCCGGGCGGTCAGGCAGGCGAGCTCCGCCACCTGGTCTCCTCCGAGGCTGGGTTCCCGCGGCCGCCCGCAGCGAACGGCCGCGCACCCTACCATAGCGACATGGTCAGGATCCGACTGTTCGCCGCCCTGCGGGAGGCGGCCGGGGTGCCGGAGGTGGAGGCCCCCGCGGCCCCCCTCCAGGCGATCCTGGACGAGCTCGGCGACCGCTTCGGCGACCGCTTCGTGGCCGTGCTCGGCTACTCGAGCGTGCTGGTGGACGGCGAGCGCTGGCGCGACCCGGCGGCCCCGGTCCCCGACGGGGCCGAGCTGGCCCTGCTGCCGCCCTTCTCCGGCGGCTGAGCGGCGCCGGTGCTGGATCGACGTCGCTGGCTCGTGACAACCTGGGAGGCCTCATGCGCAAGCTGCTGATCGCCGTCCTGGTCCTGGTCCTGCTCGGCGCCGGCGCCGACTTCGCCGCCGCCCGGATCTTCGAGGACCGGATCACCGAGGCCCTCCAGCGCGAGTACGACCTGGGCCGCCGGCCGGTGGTGCAGGTGCGCGACGTCCCGTTCCTGCCCCACCTGGCCACCGGCCGGTTCTCGACCATCGACCTGACCGCCACCGACGCCACCGCCAGGGGGATCAACGCCGCCCAGCTCCAGCTCACCCTCCACGGCGTCCAGGTGCCGCGGGAGGTCATGCTGGGCGAGCCGGGCCGGATCACCGTCGACCGGGCCGACGGCACCATCGAGCTGACCGAGGCCGAGGTCAACCGGCTGCTGGGCGACCGGCTCCAGGGCGGGTCGCTGGCCATCGGCGAGGATCGGGTCGAGGTCCGGTCCCAGGTCTCGCTACTCGGCCAGACGGTGGACGTGCTGATCACCGGCCGGCTGGGCGCCGGCGGCGGCGGGGTCACCTTCACGCCCGACGAGATCCGCCTGGGCGAGCAGGGACGCGTCGACCCGGCCCAGCGGGACCTGCTCGCCTCTCAGTTCACCTTCCAGGTGCCGCTGCCGGACCTGCCGGCCGGGGTCCGCCTGGAGCGGGTCGACACCCGCCCTGGGACCGTCGTGCTGAGCGGCCGTGCCGCCGCCGTCCGGGTGGCCGCCTGATACGCTGGCCGCATGACCCTGGAGTTCTGGTACACAGCCCTGCTGATCGCGATGCTGGCCGCCGCGGGCGTGTTCGCCGTCTACGTGGTCTACCGCCTGCTCAAGGACTGAAGCGGCGGCTCTGGGCTGTTCCCGGGCAAGAAAAACCCAGGGAGTCGGCGCTCGAACTTGCCACGCCCCTCGGTCGGACCAGGCCGAGGCTCCCTGGGTTCGGTGATCTGTTTGGATTCCGGGGGTGATCCATTCCCCACGATCGAGGCTGAGTCGCCCTACCGGGCAGTCACCTCACGGGTCCGTACCGGTTCTGACAGCTGGACCACCTCCCTTCTCGTGTGAAACCAGTTAGCCATAGCCGGATCCGGACCGCAAACGGGTATCGCTACCATGGGCCCATGTCCGCGCTGACCAGCGTCGTCGACCGCCCCGAGCTGGCCTCGATGGCCCTCTCGGGCGGCGACGTGCTGCCCTATCTCCACGCCGTCTGCACCCAGCACACCCTCGACCTTGTCCCGGGCGACGCCACCCAGGCGCTGCTGCTGTCGCCCAAGGGCAAGATCGAGTTCGCCTTCCGCCTGGCCGTGCTGGACGGCGGGGTCCTGCTCGACGCCGAGGCGGCCACCGCCCCGGCCCTGGCCGAGCGCCTGGCCCGGTTCGTGTTCCGCTACGACGTGACCGTCGGCCGGCCGGCCGAGGGGGCGGCCAGCCTGCTCGGCCCTGGCGCCGGAGCCGCCCTGGCCGCGGCCGGCCTGCCCGTGCCGGCCGACGGCCGCGCCGGGGTCACCGGGGGCGACCTGGTCGTGCACCGCACCCCGGTCGGGTTCGACCTGGTCGGCCCGGGCGCATTGGTCGTCATCCCCCGCCTGGAGCGGGCCGGGGCCGAGCGGGCCCCGGCCGGGCGCTGGGAGCTGGCCCGGGTGGCCGGCGGCCTCCCCCGGGCCGGCCACGAGCTGACCGACGACGTGCTGGCCGAGGAGGCCGGCCTGCTCGGCTCCCACGTCCACCTGGACAAGGGCTGCTACCCGGGCCAGGAGACGGTGGCCCGGGTCCACAACCTCGGCCAGGTCCAGCGCCGCCTGGCCGGCCTCCGCTTCGAGCCGCACGCCGGCGGGGGCCAGGGCCGGAGCCCTGACACCGAGCCTTCCGGCAACGGCCACGACGGCCTGCCGGCGCCCCGGACCGACCTTGTCACCGACGACGGCCGCCGCGCCGGCCAGCTCCGCAGCGTGGTCCACCACCCCGACCTGGGCCCGATCGGCCTGGCCTATGTCCGCCGGGTGGTCGACAGCGGCCGCCTGGTCCGGGCCGGAGACCACGTCGCAACGGTCGTGGACTTGCCGTTCTCCTAGATCTTCTACAATCTGTCCCGCTCCATGCGTCGAGGCAGCACCAGGGGGGATGGATGAGCGTGGAGGTAGTGCCCGGCGGCCAGCGCCGCATCGACCGGGTCCTCGACCCGGCCTTCATCGAGGAGGTCGACCGGCTCGGCCTGCCGGAGCTGCGCGCCCGCCGTGAGGAGGCCGAGGCCGAGGAGGCCGACGTCTCCTACCTGCGGCGGCTGCTCCAGGGCCGCCTCGACATCCTCCGGGCCGAGCTGGTGCGCCGCTCGGCCAGCAGCGAGCAGGACGTCGCCGGGCTGCTGGCCGGCCTGCCGGCCATCCTCTCCGACAACTCGCCCGGGACCTTCAGCGCCGTGCCCCGTGTCCAGGTGCCGTCGCGGGCCGGCGAGCATCGGCGCCGGGTCGAGCGGCTGGTGTCGGACGAGACCATCGCCCGCCTCCCCGAGCTGGACGTCGAGGAGCTGACCAGGGCGGTCGAGGTCCTTTCCGAGGAGGAGGAGAAGGTCTCGACCCACCGGCGGACCGTCCAGCGGGTCGTCGACGTGCTCCGCGGCGAGCTGGCCCGCCGCTACCGGGACGGCACCGCCCAGGTGTCGCAGCTCCTCGAGTGATCTCCTCGATCTCCTCGAAGGGCTCAAGTCCGGTCGAGCCCGGTCCGATGGGTATCCCGATGGAGCTGAACCGGGTGCTCATCGTCGACGACGACCCAGCCATTCGGCGGGTCGTCTCCGCGCTGCTCGACCTGGACGAGTACGGCCTGCTCGAGGCGGCCGACGGCCAGGCCGCCCTCGAGGTGGTCAGGGTCGAGCGGCCCGACCTGGTCATCCTCGACCTGACCATGCCCCGCCTGGACGGGCTGCGCGCGTGCCAGGCCCTGCGCTCCGACCCCGACCTGGCCGGGACCCGGGTGCTGGTCCTGACCGGCCGCGACCAGCCCGACGACCGGGCGGCCGCCCGCGACGCCGGGGCCGACGCCTACCTGGTCAAGCCGTTCTCGTCCCTGGCCCTGCTCGACGCCGTCAAGCGGCTCACGGACGGCTGAGCGTGGACCCGGGAGGAAGCCACCAGGAGCAGCTGGAGCTCGCCGAGCGCCAGCTGGTGGTCTTCGCCCGCGAGATCAACCACCTCTACCAGGCCGAGCGGGCCCGGGCGGCCGAGCTGGAGCGGGCCCTTGACCGCCTGCGCGCGTCCTATGTGGACATGATCAAGACCCTCGCCTTCGTGGTCGAGGCCAAGGACCCGAGCACCAGGGCCCATCTCCAGCGGACACACGACTACGCGGTCGCCCTGGCCGAGGCCGTCGACCCCGAGCTGGCCGCCGACGAGCAGCTGCGCTACGGGTTCCTGCTCCACGACGTGGGCAAGGTCGGCATCCCCGAGGCGGTGCTCAACAAGCCGGGGCCGCTGGACGCCGAGGAGTGGGAGGTGATGCGGGCCCACCCGCTGCTCGGGGTCCAGATGGTGGCCGGCATCAAGTCGCTCGGCAGCGCCGTCGAGGTGATCCGCTGCCACCACGAGCGCTGGGACGGCAAGGGCTACCCGGCCGGGCTGGCCGGCGACGCCATCCCGGCCGGGGCGCGGGTGTTCTCGGTGGCCGACGCCTTCGACGCCATGACCTCCGACCGCCCTTACCGCAAGGCCATCCCCTTCGACCAGGCCTGCCAGGAGATCGCCGACGGGGCCGGGTCCCAGTTCGACCCCAAGGTGGTCGACGCCTTCACCACCATCGTCCCCGGCCTCCCCGACCTGCACGCCTCCCTGCACGATGGGGCTGTGGACAGCCTGGCGCGCGCCATTCCCTAGTCCGCTACGCTCCCCCACCGGGGGGCCAAGCCTGGACGCGGGTCACTGAAGGGCGCCCGGCCAGAGACGCCCCTGATAGCCTCCTTTCTCCAGTGTCGGAGCCCCAGGAGGCGGCCATGCAGGTCCTGGCCGAGGTCGAGCGGTCCGGGTTCGTCGAGAGCCGGCACCTGGGCGTGGTCGCGGTGGCCGACGCCGACGGGCGGCTGCTGGCCAGCGTCGGCGACCCCGGCCTGGTCGTCTACCTCCGCTCCAGCGCCAAGCCGTTCCAGGCCCTGGCCGTGCGCGGCCTCGGGGTCGAGGACGCCCTCGGCCTCGGCCAGGTCGCCCTGGCCGGGGCCTGCGGCTCCCACAACGGCGAGCCCGACCACGTGGCCTCGGTCCGCAAGGTCCTGGAGGCGGCCGGCCTGGACGAGACGTCCCTGCGCTGCCCGCCGGTCCTGCCCACCGACCGCAGGGCCCGCGAACGGGCCGACGGGCCGGCCGCCGTCTACCACAACTGCTCCGGCAAGCACGCCTACATGCTGGTCGGCTCGGTGGTCCGGGGCTGGGCCCCCGAGCGCTACACCGAGCCCGACCACCCCCTCCAGGCGGTGGTCGGCGACACCCTGGCCGAGTACACCGGCTCCCCGATCGAGCACGTCGGCGTCGACGGCTGCGGCGTCCCCGTCCACGCCATCCGCCTCCAGGGCCTGGCCACCGCCTACGCCCGCCTCGGGGCCCGATCTGCGACCCATGAGGAGGGCCCGGCGGCCGTGGTCGAGGCCGTCCGCCGCCACCCGTTCATGATCTCCGGCACCGGCCAGCTCGACACCCTCCTGCTCGAGGCCACCAACGGCCGGGTCCTGGCCAAGGTCGGCGCCGAAGCCACCTACGGCGCGGTCGACCTCTCCACCGCCGCCGGCCTCGCCCTCAAGGTCCTCGACGGCGCCCCCCGGGCCCGCGGCGCCGCCCTCCTGGCCGCCCTCCGCGCCCTCGACTGGCTCAGCGACGCCGAATGGGACGCCGTCATCGCCTCCGCCACCGTCCCCATCCACGGCGGCGGCCACCCCGTCGGCACCGTCCACCCGGCCAAGCTCGAGTTCTCGACCCCGGGCTGACGCCGCCCGGGGCTTGCGGGTGCTTGCAAAAGTTATACAGCCGGCCTACCCTGGCTAGCGTCAGGGAGGGGGGACGGTCGTGCCGGCGGGGATGGACCAGCTGGGTGACGTCGGTCGCTACATTCGCGAGCAGCGGCGCCAGGCGGAGCTGTCGCTGCGGAAGCTGGCGAGTCAGGCCGGGGTCTCGAACCCCTACCTCTCGCAGATCGAGCGGGGGCTGCGGCAGCCGTCGGCGCGGATCCTCAAGGACATCGCCAAGGCGCTGCGGATCAGCGCCGAGACGCTGTACGTGCGGGCCGGGATCCTCGACGAGGAGGGTGAGCCCACCGACCTGGAGGTCGGGATCCTCCAGGACCCCCACCTGACCGAGCGGCAGAAGCAGGTCCTGATCGACGTCTACCGCTCGTTCCGGGCCGAGGGCGCCGCGGCGTCCCCTGCCGAGGCAGCTGACAGGAAGGAGCATCCCTAGATGCCGACGCCAACCACCAAGGACGCCAGGCAGGCCCTGTACGCCGTCGCCGGCGTGGCCGACCTGGCCGTCTCCACCATCCGGCACCTGCCGACCGACGCCGCCAGGCTGCGCGAGCGCATCCCCGGCGAGGCCGTCAAGACCTACGGCCAGCTGGTGCGCCGGGGCGAGAGCCTGGTCACCGGGGTGCGCCGGTCGCGGCCGACCCGCCAGGCGACCGAGGCGACCCGCACCGCCGTCTCCCGCACCAAGGCGGCCAACACCCGGGTCCGCCGCAGCACCGCCACCACCCGGACGTCGGTGAAGTCGGCCGGGACCAGCGTCCGCAAGGCCGCCGCCTCCGACACCAAGGCGGCCAAGGCCGCGGCCACCAAGGTGGGCGAGAAGTAATGCACCCGGGGGCCGCACCGGTGGTCCCCGGACCCCCGGCCCACCAACGCCGGTAGCATGTGAGCACCCGCGGGTACACACCCGCGGGTGCTTCGCGTCACGGTCGCGGAGCGGGACGCGATCGGGGAGCCCGGTTGGAGATGTTCGTCGAGCAGCCGGTCCGCCGGGTCGGGGTCCTCTCCGTGCACTCATCGCCGCTGGCCCCGCCGGGGGTGGGCGACTCCGGCGGCATGAACGTCACCGTCCGCGCTCTGGCCGGCGAGCTGGCCAGGGCCGGCATCGAGTCCGACCTCTACACCAGGGCCACCTCCCCCGACGACCCGCCGGTGGTCGAGGTCGAGCCCGGAGTCCGGGTGCTGCACCTGCCGGCCGGGCCGCTGGAGCCCATCCCCAAGCAGCACCTGCCCCGCTACCTGTGCGCGTTCCTGTGCTCGCTGCTGCGGGCCGGCGAGCGCCACGGCCCCTACGACGTGCTCCACAGCCACTACTGGGTGTCCGGCTGGGTGGCGAGGCTGGCCCGGGAGCGCTGGGACAGCCCGGTGGCCCACTCCTTCCACACCCTTGGCCGGATCAAGAACCGCAGCCTGGCCGACGGCGACCTGCCCGAGCCGCCGACCCGGCTGGCCGGCGAGGAGCGGGTCGTGGCCGCCGCCGACTGCCTGATCGCCCCGACCCCGGCCGAGGCCCGCCAGCTGGTCGAGCTGTACGGAGCGTCCCCGGCCAAGGTCCAGATCGTGCCCCACGGGGTCGACCGCGGCCGCTTCCACCCGGGCGACACGGCCGCGGCCCGGGCCGCCCTCGGGGTCGCCCACCGCCAGGTGCTGGCCTTCGTGGGCCGCCTCCAGCCGCTCAAGGCGCCCGACGTGGCCGTGCTGACCCTAGCCGATCTGTGCCGGCGTCGGCCCGACCTGGACGTCGAGCTGCTGGTGGTCGGCGGAGCGTCGGGCAACGGCGACGGCGAGCCGGCCCGGTTGGCCCGGCTGGCCGCGGCCAACGGCGTCGCCGACCGGGTCCGCTTCCTCGACCCTCGGCCGCACGACCGCCTGGCCACCATCTACCGGGCGGCCGACCTGGTGCTGATGCCGTCCTGGTCGGAGTCGTTCGGGCTGGTCGCCCTCGAGGCCCAGGCCTGCGGCACCCCGGTGGTCGCGGCCGGGGTCGGCGGCCTGCTCCACGCCGTCGGCGACGGCACCACCGGTGTCCTGCTGGGCAACCACCAGCCGGACTGCTGGGCCGAGACCGTCGCCCAGCTCCTGTCCAGCCCCCGCCGCCTGGCCGCCATGGGCGCGGCCGCCGCCCGCTTCGCCGGAGCCCACGGCTGGGACCGGGCCGCCGCCCGGCTGATCGAGATCTACGGCGACCTGGTACGCGAGCCGGTGCTGGAGCAGATGGGCTAGTGCTGGCCGTGCGGCGGGCGCTGGCCTTCGGCGCCCATCCGGACGACGTCGAGCTCCAGGCCGGGGGGACCCTGGCCGCCTGGGCGGGGCGGGGGGTGCACGTCGAGCTGGCCTGCTTCACCGCCGGGGAGAAGGGCAGCGCCGACCCGGCGGCCGACCCCACCGAGCTGGCCGGGATCCGGCGGGCCGAGGCCGAGGCGGCCGCCCGAGCCCTCGGGGCCGCGGTCCCGGTCCACTTCCTGGGGGCGGTCGACGGCGAGCTGGAGGTCACCATGGCCATGCGCCTGGCCGTGGCCCGGCTGGTCCGGGTCGTGCGGCCGGACGTGGTCCTCGGCCACGACCCGTGGCGCCGCTTCCTGCTCCACCCCGACCACCGGGCCGCCGGCCTGCTCACCGTCGACGGCGTGGTCGCGGCCCGCGACCCGCTGTACGTCCCCGAGCTCGCCGCCGAGAGCCTGGCCGCCCACCGGCCCCACACCGTGCTGCTGTTCGGCACCGACGTCCCCGACGAGCTGGTCGAGGTGACCGCCACCATCGGGGCCAAGCTGGCCTCGCTGCGCGCCCACGCCAGCCAGATCAGTGACCGCGCCGACCTCGAGCGCCGGATCCGCACCTGGAACGCGGCCATCGGCGCCGGCGCCGGCCTCCAGTACGCCGAGGCGTTCCACACCCTGGACACGCGCGGCCGCTAGGCGCCCTCGGGCCCGGCGCGGGCGGCCACGAACGCCTCGATCCCGTCCAGGACCCGGAGCAGGCCGAACTCGAAGCTCTTCCGGGCCAGGGCAACGGTGTACTGGTCGTCGGTGGCCGGCTGCTCGAACGCCCCCGACTGGGCCACCCGGGTCAGGGTGGGGTAGCGGGCCGGGTCGAAGTACTTGTCGAACAGCGGCTCCCTGGCCTTCCACCACTCCTCGTCGGAGACGCCGGTGCGCCGCTCGGCCTGCGCGGCCCCGACCGCGGTCTGGGCCGCGCCCCTGGTGTACTCGGCGATCAGACTGACCACCAGGACCATCTCGGCCCCGCTGAGGCCGATCCCCTCGACCACGCGCATGGTGGCCTCGAACAGGTCGGTCTCGTTGGGCCCGAGCAGGGACCGGCTCGGGGTGATCTGGAGGATCCACGGGTGGCGGTGGTACAGCGCCCAGTCCTCCCGGGCCCGCCGCTCCAGTCCGGCCCGCCAGCCCCCGGCGGCCTCGTCCGGCCTGGCCTCCTCGGCCAGCACCGTGTCGAGCATGACGTCGAGCAGCTCGGCCTTGCCGGGCACGTAGGTGTACAGCGACATCGTGCCAACGCCGAGCCGCTCGGCGACCCGGCGCATGGACAGCGCCTCCAGCCCCTCGGCGTCGGCCAGCTCGATGGCGGCGGCCACGATCTGGCCGACGCTCAGGCCGGGCCGCGGTCCCCTGGTCGGGCGCTTCTGGTCCCGCCAGAGCAGCGGCAGGCTGCGCGCCGGGTCGCCGGAACCGCTGTAGTCAGTCGTCACCCTTGCAACTCCGTATGGCGTACGGTATGGTGGGCCCCTAACTTCGTACAGTGTATCGAGTCAGGTGGTGCCAATGGCAACGCTACCCGTCCTGGCCGAGGGGCTGCGCAAGCGGTACAGCAAGGCCAGCGCCCTCGACGGCTTCGACCTGGCCGTGCCCGAGGGATCGGTGTGCGGCCTGCTCGGTCCCAACGGGGCCGGTAAGACCACGGCCGTGCGGATCCTGACCACCCTGCTCCGCCCCGACGGCGGCCGGGCCCTGGTGGCCGGCTTCGACGTGGTCCGCCAGGCCGCCCACGTCCGCTACCGCATCGGGCTGCTGGGTCAGCACACCGCCCTCGACGAGGTGCTCAGCGGCCACCAGAACCTGGTCCTGTTCGGCCGCCTCCACCACCTGGGGGCGGTCGCCGCCGGCCGCCGGGCCGACGAGCTGCTGGAGCGGTTCGGGCTCGCCGGGACGGGCGCCAAGCCGGTCAAGCAGTACTCGGGCGGCATGCGGCGCCGCCTCGACCTGGCGGCCAGCCTGATCCTGGCCCCGCCGGTGCTGTTCCTGGACGAGCCGACCACCGGGCTGGACCCGCGCGGCCGCAACGAGGTCTGGGAGGCGGTCCGGGCGCTGGTCGCCGGCGGCACCACCGTGCTCCTGACCACCCAGTACCTGGACGAGGCCGACCAGCTGGCCGACCGGATCTCCGTGATCGACCAGGGCCGGGTAATCGCCGAGGGGTCGCCCGAGCAGCTGAAGTCCAAGCTCGGCGGCGACCGGATCGACGTGGTCGCCTCCCGGGCCGACCAGCTGGCCGACACCGCGGCCATCGTCGGCCGCCTGTCCGGGGCCGAGCCCGAGGTCGACCCCGACACCCGCCGGGCCAGCGCCCCCGTCCCCGACCGGGTCGCCGCCCTCACCGCCGCCGCCCGCGAGCTGGACGCGGCCGGCATCGCCGTCGAGGACATCGCCCTGCGCCGCCCGACCCTGGACGAGGTGTTCCTCCACCTCACCGGGCACGACACCCAGCCGGCCGCCCAGCAGCCTCAGGAGGTGACGGCATGACCGTGCCGACCGTGGAGACCCCGCCCATGCCCCGGACGGCCGCCCAGCGGCTGCGCTGGTCGCTGGCCGATGCCTGGACGGTGACCGGGCGCGACCTGGCCCACTGGGCCCACCAGCCGGCCACCCTGGTCCTGAACCTGCTCTTCATGGTCATGGTGGTCCTGCTGTTCGGCTACCTGTTCGGCGGGGCCATGACGGTGCCGGGCGGCGGCAGCTACCGGGAGTTCCTCATGCCGGGCATGTTCGCCCTGAGCATGCTGTTCGGGGTCGAGGCGACCATGATCGCGGTCACCACCGACGCGGCCCGGGGCGTCACCGACCGGTTCCGGGCCATGCCCATGGCCCGCTCGGCCGTGGTCGCCGGCCGCGGCCTCGCCGACATGCTCAACTCCACCCTCGGCCTGGCCGTGCTGCTCGCCTGCGGGCTGCTGGTCGGCTGGCGCTGGCATGGGAGCGCCACCGACACCCTGGCCGCGGTCGGCCTGCTGCTGCTGTTCCGGTTCGCGCTCGTCTGGGTCGGCGTCTACCTCGGCCTGGTCGTCAGGAACCCCGAGGCCGTGGCGGCGGTGCAGGTCCTGGTCTGGCCGCTCGGCTTTCTCAGCAACGCCATCGCCCCCACCTCGACCATGCCGGGCTGGCTCGGCGTGGTCGCCGAGTGGAACCCGCTGTCGGCGACCATCACGGCCACCCGGGAGCTGTTCGGCAACCCCGGCCTCGGCGGCGTCTCCTGGGCCGACCAGCACGCGCTGCTGCTGGCCGTGGTCTGGCCCCTGCTCATCATGGCCGTGTTCTTCCCCCTGGCCGTCCACCGCTGGCAGCGCCTCAGCCGCTAGCCGGCCCGTCGCTCAGGGGGCGAGGTCGGCGGCCACGCCTCGCAGGTGCGGCTGGTCGACCGACTCCTGCACACAGCGGGCGAAGACCCACTGGCGGAGCCGCTCCCCGTCCAGGCCCAGCAGCTCGGCCATGCGCCGGGTGAACCCGACGGGGTCCGCGGCCAGGCGGTCGGGAAAGTTGAGCATGTGCTGGAGGGGGTCGTAGGTCGGGTCCCCCAGGTAGGGCTTCGGGTCGATGACCAGCCAGGGCTCGCGCTGGGCGGCCAGCACGTTCTCGGGGTGCAGGTCGGTGCAGAGCAGCACCGAGCGCTCGGCCGTGGCCGGCAGGCTCCGGAACAGCTCGATGCCGGCTCTGGCCAGCTCCGGGTCGATCTGGGGCCCCCGGGACCTGGCGGTGCCGTACTTCTCCTCGAACTCGTCCGCCCACCAGTCGCACATGCTCGCCAGGGTGCGGAACGGATGGCCCGCCGGCGGGTCGATCCACAGCCGGCGCAGCAGGCCGGCGACGACGGCGTCCTGCTCCGCCGCCGGCAGCGCCCGCGACAGGCTGGTGCCCGGCTGGCAGGCCTCGAGCAGCAGCGCGCTCGTGTCGCCGACCATCAGGGCGTCGAACAGCCGCACGGCCCCGTCGCCGTTCCAGACGAGCAGGCCGTCGGCCTCGTGCAACGCCTCGTCGTGGCGCCAGCCGACCTTGAGGACGAGGTGGTCGCCGGCGGCGTTGCGGGCCGGCGCGACCCAGGACGCGACCCCGCCGGGCTGGAACGGCCGGCCGACGTCCAGCGACCACCGGGCGGCCAGCTCCTCGACGATCAGGGGCAGGTCCGCCATCCAGATGTGGCGCGCCGAACCGGGCTCGTCCTCCGCCTCCGCCGCCGCCACCAGGTTGACCGGCAGCTCGAACTCGGACACGCCCTCCAGTATTTCCGTCCGGCCCGGTCCCTTCATAGGCCATGGTCACGCCGGGACGAGCCGCCGGATGATGGCGGCGACCATGGCCGGGTCGCGCAGGTGGGCGAGGTGGGCGTGGCCGTCGAGCACCAGGGCACGGGCGCTGGGGATCGCCGCCGCCGCCCGGTCGGTCCCCGCCTTCAGCAGGGGCGGGGTCTCGGCGCCGGCGAGCAGCAGGACCGGGGCCGAGATCCCGTCGAGCCGGCCGGGCCGGTACACCCAGCCGTCCTCGGCCCGGCACTCCCGCACCACCGCCGGGACACCGGCCAGCAGGAGCGGCCACCGCGGGCCCGCCCGCAGGGCGACGACCTCCTCCGGTGTCAGCCCTACGATCCCGGCCAGCACCGCCAGCAGCGCCGTCTCCAGCTCGCCCGCGGCCACCGCCACCCCGAGCTCCTCGATCGACGGCCGGTGCGGGCCGCGACCGCCTCCACCACCGCGGCCACGTCCTCGAACTCCCGCTCGATGGCGTAGCCGTCGCCGTCGCCGCTGGCGCCGTACCCCCGGCGGTCCATCGAGAAGGTGGTCAGGCCGTCGCGCAGCTCGGCCACGAACGGGGCGAAGGTGGTGTGGTCGGTGAGTGAGCCGTGGACCAGCACCAGCCGCGGCCCGGAGCCCTCGACCCACACGGCGATCGAGGTCCCGTCGGCCGACCGGACGTCGAACCGTCCGGTCTCGACCCCGGCGGCGGTCCCGGGCCTCACCGCCGCCTCCCCGGCCGGCCGGCCGAGTAGCCGATCCCGGTGCCGTCGCGGGCCGGCACCCGCCTGGCGGTCGTCTGGGTGATCCCGGCCATGTCCCCCTCCGTTCGTCGAGTGGCCCGAGCCTGGCCCGGCGGGGAGGGGCGCGCATCGGTAGGGCTACCCATCCCTCCCGGGAAGCAGGTGGTGCTCCATCGCGAACATGGCCGCCGCGGCCCGGCTGGACACGCCGATCTTGGTGTAGATGTGCTGCACGTGGTGCTCGGCCGTCCGCCGGGAGATGACCAGGCGCTGGGCGATCTGGGCATTGCTGCAGCCCTCGGCGACCAGCCCGAGCACCTCCACCTCGCGGGCCCCGGCGAGCAGCCGCCGCTCCGCCTCCTCGGGGCCAGGGCCGGCCGGTGGGGCCGCGGCTGGGTCATCGCCTGGTAGGCGTCGGCCGCGGCCAGGACCCGGGCCGGCAGGGGGAGGTCGACATCCCTGCAGCCGCGGTGGTAGCCGCGGCCGTCGAGCCGCTCGTGGTGCATCCCGTCCAGGGGGGCCAGGGCCGCCAGCCGCTCCGACCCGGCCAGGATCCGCTCGGAGTGGTAGGCGTGCAGCCGGACCTGCTCCCGCTCGTGGGCGCTCAGCGGGGCCGGCTTCTCCCAGACCACGTCCGAGACGGCCACCCGGCCGACGTCGTGCAGCAGCCCGGCCACCTCGAGGTCGGCGACGCCGCCCGGCGGGAGCCGGAGCCCCTCGCCGGCCCCGCGGGCCAGGGTGGCCACGCCGCGCGAGTGCCCGTGAGTGGAGGGCGACTTCAGATCGGCCAGGTCGGCGAAGGTGGTGGCGACCCCGGCCAGCTCCCGGTCCGGCACTCTCACCACCGGCCGGGGCTCTCCCTCCAGCACCATGGCCCGCGGGTCGGCGGCGTTGACCTCGCCCAGCAGGGCCTCGGCCTGGTCGGCGAACCGCGCCGCCATGTCCGGGTCCAGCAGGCCGCGGTCGTGTGGGCCGTCCCGAAGCGGTTGCCCCGGGTGAGGGTGGCCAGGGCCAGCCGGGCCCGTTCCAGCGGCGGCCGGCCCCGGAGCAGCGTCGGCAGGAAGGTCGCGAACAGGTCCCGCGGGTCCGCGGGGTTGGTCCGGCTGGCGGCCAGGTTCAGGACGAGCTCGTCACCGAAGACCCGGGCCGTCTCGTGGGCGTAGCCGGTGCAGCCGACGTGGTGCAGCAGGGCCGTGTAGAAGGCCGCCCGGGCGTCCTCCTCGGGCAGGTCGAAGGACCGGGCGAGGTGGGTGGCCAGCAGGTTGGCCAGCCGCGCCTCCACCGCCACCTCCCCGATCCCGGGGCTAGCGCCGCCGCCGGCGCGACCCGCCGGGGGAGCGCGGCTCCCACTGGAACCTCCGGACGGCCACCAGCACGCCGGCCAGCCCCCACAGGGCGACCACGGCCAGGTGGTCCCAGCGCCAGCCGGAGCCGGCCACGAACGGGTTGAAGGTCTCCTCGAGGGCGAGGGCGAAGTGTTTCACGGGAAACACCGAGCCGAGCGCCCGCAGCCAGGCCGGGGCGGCGTCCATGGGGAAGAACAGGTCGGAGATGAACACCACCGGCAGGACCGTGAAGTTGGCCACCGCCGGGGCGGCCTCGCCGTTGGGGACGAGGGCGGCCACGGCCATGCCGAGGGCGCAGAAGCAGGCCGCGCCCAGCAGCAGGGTGGCCACCGCGGCCGGGAGCATCCGCCAGACGATCTGGACGTCGAACAGGGCGACGCCGACGGCGACCATCAGCACGGCGCTCACCACCGAGAACCAGACCGAGGACAGGATCCGGGCGGCCACGTACACCGACGCCGGCAGGGGGGTGCCCCGGATCCGCTTGAGGATGCCCATGTCCCGGTTCATGGCCACCCCCGTGACCAGCCCGGTGTAGCAGGTGGAGACGACCGCGAAGGCCAGCAGCCCCGGGGTGAGGAACTGGGTGTAGGCGATGCCGCCGCGCGCCTCCAGCGTCTGGCCGGAGTTCAGCGACCCCAGCAGCAGCAGAAACATGAGCGGGAAGGCGAGCGAGAAGAAGGCGGAGAACGGGTTGCGCAGGAACAGCTTGTTCTGGTGGCGGACCTGGCGCAGCAGCAGCGGCCCGGTCGCCGGGCGGCTGCCGGCGCGGGTTCGGGTGCTCACGGGTCGCCCCCGGCCGGCCGGTCGCCTCCGGTGAGTCGCAGGTACACGTCCTCAAGGGACGGGCGGATCACGGCCAGCCCCTCCAGCTCGTCCCCGCGGGCCAGGGCCCAGCCGGTGAGGGCGTGCAGGGCGCCGGTCGGGGCCTCGGTGCGCAGCACCACCCGGCCGTCGTCGAGCCGCGGCCGCGCCGGCCCGAGGGGCGGCAGGTCGCCAAGGCCGGCCCCGGAGGGCAGCCGGAAGCTGATCTCGGCCTCGGCGACGTCGCGGCCGCCGAGCGAGGCCGGGCTGCCCTCGGCCGCGATCCGGCCCGCGGCCAGGATGGCCACCCGGTCGGCCAGGTTCTGGGCCTCGTCCATGTAGTGGGTGGTGAGCAGGATGGTCTTGCCGAGAGCGCGCAGGCTGTCGATCAGCTCCCAGGAGCGCCGCCGGGCCGAGGGGTCGAAGCCGGTGGTCGGCTCGTCGAGGAAGATCAGGTCGGGGTCGCCGACGATCCCGAGGGCCAGGTCGAGGCGGCGCTGCTGGCCGCCCGACAGGGTCCGGCAGCGGGCGTCGCGCTTCTCGCCCAGGCCGACCAGCTCGATCACCTCGCCCGGGTCCCGCGGGTGGGGGTAGTAGCCGCCGAACAGGGCCACCACCTCGGCGACGGTCAGCTCCCGATCGATGCCGGCCGACTGGAGCACGATCCCGATCCGCTCGCGCAGGTCGCGCCCGCCGTGCTCGGGGTCGACACCGAGCACCTCGACCGACCCGCCCGAGCGTTCGCGGTAGCCCTCCAGGATCTCCAGGGTGGTCGTCTTGCCGGCCCCGTTGGGTCCCAGCAGGGCGAAGCACTCGCCCTCGACCACCTCAAAGCTGATCCCCGCCACGGCTTCGACCGCCCCGTACACCTTCCGGAGGCCGTCGACCCGGATCGCCGCCATTGCCCTCCTCACCCTCGGTCGGCCCAAGGGTAGTCTCACCCTCATGAACCGACGACCCGAGCCGGAGGAGGTGCGGGCGGCGGCGGTGGCCGCCGTCGAGGCGTTCGTGGCCGACGCCGGCGTCCAGGCCGAGGAGCTGGGCGACGGGCGCTGGTTCCTGCGCCTGGCCGGCGAGCGCAAGCTCGGCATCGGCGTTCACCTGGCCGTGGGCGACCGGACCCTGCGGGTGGAGTCGTTCTTCATGCGCGCCCCCGAGGAGCAGCGCGAGCGGCTCTACCGCGACCTGCTGCTGCGCCAGGCGACCAGCTACGTGCTCCGGTTCACCCTGGACGAGGCCGGCGACCTGTTCCTGGTCGGCCAGGTCCCGCTGCGGGCGGTCACCTACGAGGAGGTCGACCGGGTGGTCGGCTCGGTCCTCGATCTCGCCGATGCCGCCTATTTGCCCGCGGTGGAGATTGGGTTCGCATCGAGCATTGCCGCCGAAAAAGCTTGGCGGGCTCGCCTGGCCGAGGGCTCCGCCCGTTCACCGGAAATTCCATCGAAGTAATTCTACCCGTCTCTAGCTGGACATACGCGTTTGACCAGGGGAAACGCTTGCTTGACGGCCACCTCGCCGCCTTCTAGATTGCGCCTCGCCCCGAGGGGCCGACGCGGTAGGACTGGGAAATCTGGATCGGAGTTCCCGCTGGAAGGGCTGACGGGCCCGGACGGCGCGTCGCGGAGGATGGGTACGCGCAACCTATTGTTCCGCGGCGAGGTCCAAGCGGCCTCTGGGTCGTAGGACGGGACTTTCGCGAGTCGTTCTCGGGAAGGCCACGGGAGTTCCTCGGGGCGCCGATGACCCCCAGGGGCCCAATCGGCCGGGAGCAGGCGGGCTTGCCCGCCGGTCAACCGGACGGGGTTCCTGGGGGTCGTCACTTTTTCGCGCCCGCCAACCTGGGAACCGTAGACTCAGGTCCAGAACCCGGGCAGGTTGGAGGCGCGCATGTCGATCACTCCCACGCAAGAGTCCGTCGTGACCGAGATGGCGAGGCCCGAGGGCCGGAAGGCCCTCCTGCTGGTGATGGACGGGCTCGGCGGCTACCGGACCACCGAGCGCGGCTCCGAGCTCACCGAGGCCAGCACCCCCAACCTGGACCGGCTGGCCGGCGAGGGCTCCCTGGGTCTGCACGACCCGGTCACCCGCGGCATCACCCCCGGGTCGGGCGCCGGCCATCTCGGCCTGTTCGGCTACGACCCGCTCGCCTACGAGATCGGCCGGGGCGCCCTGTCGGCGGCCGGGATCGGCTTCGAGCTCCAGCCCGGCGACGTGGCCGCCCGGGTCAACTTCTGCACCCTGGACGCCAACGGGGTCATCACCGACCGGCGGGCCGGGCGGCTGCCCACCGAGGAGGCGGCCGGCATCTGCGAGCTGCTGACGCGCGAGATCAAGCTCGACGGTGTCGAATTCTTCCTCCAGCCGGAGCGGGAGCACCGCGGCCTGCTGGTGCTGCGCGGCCCCGGCCTCGACCGCAACCTGACCGACACCGACCCCCAGCGCGAGGGCGTGCCCCCGCTCGACCCGGAGCCCCGGGCGCCGGAGGCCAAGCGGACCGCCGAGCTGGTCAAGCAGATCCTCGACCAGGCCCGCACCCTGCTCGCCGGCCGCGAGCGGGGCAACTTCCTGCTCCTGCGCGGCTTCGACAGCGTCAAGGAGATGCCCAGCTTCCCCGGCCGCTACCAGGTCAGGGCCCTGGCCATCGCCGCCTACCCGATGTACGTCGGCATCTCCCGGCTCCTCGGCTTCCAGACCCACCAGGTCGACGGGGCCGCCAAGGAGGAGGTCGACGCGCTGGCCGAGCTGCTGCCCGACTACGACTTCGTGTTCATGCACATCAAGAAGACCGACTCGGCCGGCGAGGACGGCGACTTCGACCGCAAGGTCGAGGCCATCGAGGAGGTCGACGCCCTGGTCCCGCGCATGCTGGAGGCTGGGGTCGAGGTCCTGGCCGTCACCGGCGACCACTCGACGCCGGCCCAGATGGCCGCCCACTCCTGGCACCCGGTCCCGGTGCTGCTGTGGGGCGGCACCGCCGCCGCCGACGGCCTCCCCGGCTTCGACGAGGTCAACTGCCGTCAGGGCTCCCTCGGCCGCTTCGAGGCCAAGCACCTCCTGCCTCAGCTCCTCGCCGCCGCCGGGCGGCTCACCAAGTACGGCGCCTAGACACAGAGAGGACCCAGCCCCGTGAAGGGTGTGATCCTGGCCGGCGGTACCGGCTCTCGGCTGCATCCGCTGACCCGCATCACCAACAAGCACCTGCTGCCGATCTACGACCGGCCGATGGTCACCTACGCCATCGAGACGCTGGTCTCGGCCGGGGTCACCGAGCTG
>JASLBL010000250.1 GCA_030146615.1 Actinomycetes bacterium | reverse complement strand
GTCGCGGGCGGTGGTGCCGGCGACCGCGTCCGCCTTCGCGGCCGCCCCTCCTACGCCGAGGGCACCCGCTTCCTGCACGACCGCACCGCGGCCGAGCAGGCGCTGGCGTTGGCGAACCAGCAGAGCATCGACCGGGCCGCCCGCGAGCTGGGCGTGAGCAAGCAGGCCCTGCGGCGCGCGTTCAGTCACCACGGCCTGCCCCGGCCGCAGGTCTTCCAGGGCGGGCCACGACGCACCCGGTTCTACCAGAACCGCGACGCCGCTGAGCAGGCCTGGCAGCGCGCTGCCCAGGTCGGCATCAACCAAACCCGCAAGGAACTGGGCGTCTCGGATCGGGCGCTGCGCACCGCCTGGCAGCGCCACGGCCTCGGCCGCCCCCCACGCCCAACCACCAGCCCGACCACGCCCGAGCTGGACCCGACCTTTGTGGCCCTCAACCGCGGCTTGCTCCCGGCCAGGGAACGCTCCAGCGCAGAGCTGGCCGCCTGGGTACGCCGCGACGAGGAATACGCCACCTTGGGCGCCGAGGTCGTGGTCGAGCTGAACAGCGAAAGCCGCACCCGCCGGCCGACCACCCGAGCCTGGGCCATCATCCGCCGGGCCGAACGCGCCCACCAGCGCGCCAGCCACCGCCAGCATCGCAGCGAGTACCGGCAGCTCGACCGAACCAGCTGCACCGACCGGACCGGCCGGTCACCCGCCCAAATCCAGGAGCGGGAGGTGGTGGGCGGCGCCCGCTGATCGCCTGGAGCTGGCCGGCGACCCTCCGTCCTTCCCTACGCGTAGAGGGTGCGTACCCTAGCGTCGGTGGCCAAGCGCATCGGTGCTGGTCAATACCCCCTCGGGGGAGTGGAGCGGCCGCGATGGGGGAATCGGGCGGCCGGTCTGCTAGTTGACTGTCTGGAGTCTGTGGTCGCCTTCCAGTCGGAGGGGGCGCTGGCCCTGTGGACGATGGTTTTTCCCCGTGGACGTCTTCGTGCACGACCAGCAGCCCTCCTAGCCAACCTCAGTGGCCAAGTCGGACACCCGACCTGGCACCGATTCGCAGTAGGCCACTACTCGGTTATCGTCGCTCGAAACAAGGAGGTCACCATGCGACGTCGCGTCCTCTTCCTCACTGCCACCCTCGGGATGGTCGCCATGCTCGCCATGGGCGCTCCCGCCCACGGGGAGGGCCGTCCGTTCTCGACCACGCTCACCGGGGCGGCAGAGGTGCCGGGACCGGGCGACGCCGACGCCACCGGGACAGCGTTCATCACGCTCAACCAGGGCCAAGGTGAGGTCTGCTTCGACCTCAGCTGGACTGGGATCGACGGCACGGTCTTTGCGGCGCACATCCATGTTGGACCCGCCACGGTTGCCGGGCCGGTGGTGGTCCCACTGTTCACCGATGTTGCCTTGTCGGGCACCGACAGTGCCAGCGGCTGCGTCTCGGGGGTGAGCCAGGAGCTGATCAAGGCCATCAGGCAGGATCCGGAGAACTACTACGTGAACATTCACAGTGACGTGTTCCCGGCCGGGGCGGTTCGCGGGCAGCTCGGCAAGTAGACCGCCCACCCGGCAGGACCAGGTCCGAGGGCGTTGTCACCCACGGCGCGGTGAGGACCTAGAATCCAAGGGCGCTTGTCACCCAAGCGGTAGAGCACCAGATTTCGATCTGGTGCTCTACGCCGTTCAGCTTGGCTTGCTCGGTCAACGACGTGGTCAACGTTCTACCGTGTGCTACCTGCGCCTACCCTAACGGTGGACCCCTCGTAACCTGCGCTGCCTTTCCAGGACGACGCTAGGTTTCCGGCCGCCCCCAGACTACGGATCTGGCGGTTGGGGGTTCGAACCGCAGCCAGGACCGACTCCAGCCTCTAACGGGTGCGATAGCAGCCTCGACGACGAGCCGGGCACCGTTCACTGGGCCACCCGAGCGGAGTAATTTCTAGCAGAGGCCGCTGGGCTTGCCGAGCAACACGGTGGCCTGTGGCGGTCGCACATCACGACCGCGGCTTGTTCGGCGGCCTGCCGCAGAACCGGCGTCGCGACTACTGTGGTAGGTGCCAGGCCGTGCAGGAGGACATCACCCTGCGCCTCACTGGGCCCGTGCACCTATCTGGCGTCGAGGTCGAGGAGGTCCGACGTGACCGACGAGCGACGCCCCCGGCCGAACACCTCGCCCGGCCAACGGCCCGACTCGAACGAGGAGTTCCGGCGTGCGCTGGAGCGAGAGACCGATCTGTCGTTGCGTGAGGACCCTGAGCGGCGACAGTTCTACCAGTCGGGGGACTTGCCGCGGTTCGGGTCGCCCAGCGATGACCCGGCCGTGCAACGACACCGCCGCCACGATGTGCTCACCTGGAACGGCGAGACATTCACGCTCGTTGAGTGGTCCCAGCGGTTGGGCATCCGGGTCGAGACACTGCTGCACCGGTGTCGCAAGGGCTGGTCGGTCGAGCAGGTACTGACGACGCCGCCAGGAGGGGGTCGGTGACCTGAGGTCGGTGACCTGGGATTGTTGGGCCCCAGGGAGAGCGCATCACGTCTTCACCTTCGGCACAGACCGGTCCGAGGACGGGGCGCGTTCCAGTGGTCGAGTAGTGCACCCACCCGCACGGCGCGGTTGCGGCCCGGCGGAACCCCGCGTCGCAGCCTTCGAGCAGGTGACTGACGTGGATGGCTTCAGAGGGTGTGGAGCCCGTACAGCACCCGCTCGAGCAAGGCTAGGTCGGGGCGGTCGCCAGCGTGGGCCGGCCGATGGACCATGACCAGGTGCTCATCGGCCATGTCACCGACCGGGATGCGGACGACGCCCAGGG
>JASLBL010000225.1 GCA_030146615.1 Actinomycetes bacterium | reverse complement strand
GGCCGTCCAGGTGGCTACGGCGGCCGTCCGGGTGGTCCCGGCGGCGGTGCCGGCCGGCCTGGTGTCGGCGGCCGCCCCGGCGGTCCCGGCGGCGGTGGCCGTCCCGGTGGCCCGGGTGGCGGTGGCCGCCCCGGCTTCGGTGGTCGTCCCGGCGGTCCCGGCGGCGGTCTCGGCCGTCCCGGTGGCAGCCGCTTCGGCGGCCGCGGCCGCCCCAAGAAGCGCCGCGGCGGACGTCGGCGTGAAGAGTTCGAGGCCATGGGAGCCCCGACCATCGAGGCCAACCCCGACATCTCGGTCGAGGGCCTGGTCCGGGTGCCCCGCGGGGTCACCGTCCAGGACCTGGCCGACCGTCTCGGCCAGCCCGCCGGCGACCTGATCCGCGTGCTCATGCAGATGGGCGAGATGCTCACCGCCACCCAGTCGATGTCCGACGAGGCGGTCGCCCTGCTGGCCGAGGAGATCGGGGCCCGGATCGAGGTCGTCGACCCGAGCGAGGCCGACGCTCTCCAGGAGATCGAGGGCTGGGAGGACACCGAGGCCGACCGCGACGAGGACCTGCGTCCCCGCCCGCCGGTGGTGACCGTCATGGGTCACGTCGACCACGGCAAGACCAAGTTGCTCGACGCCATCCGCAACACCGACGTGGTCGCCCGCGAGGCCGGCGGCATCACCCAGCACATCGGTGCCTACCAGGTCAGGGCGGGCGCCGACGGCCGGCTGGTGACCTTCATCGACACCCCGGGCCACGAGGCGTTCACCGCCATGCGGGCCAGGGGCGCGGCCGTCACCGACGTGGCCGTGCTGGTCGTCGCCGCCGACGACGGGGTCATGCCCCAGACCGTGGAGGCGATCAACCACGCCAAGGCGGCCGGGGTGCCGATCGTGGTGGCGGTCAACAAGGTCGACAAGGAGGACGCCAACCCGGCCAGGGTCCGCCAGCAGCTGACCGAGTACGACCTCGTGGCCGAGGAGTACGGCGGCAAGACCCAGTTCGTGGACGTTTCGGCCAAGACCCAGCAGAACCTCGACACCCTGGTCGAGACCATCCTGCTGGTCGCCGACGTCGAGCTGAACCTCAAGGCCAACCCCGACCGGCGCGCCCAGGGCTCGGTCATCGAGGCCCACCTGGACAAGGGCCGCGGCCCGGTGGCGACCATCCTGGTCCGCCGGGGCACCCTGCACGTCGGGGACGCGGTCGCCGCCGGCACCGCCTTCGGGCGGGTCCGGGCCATGTTCGACGAGAACGGCAAGGAGGTCACCGCGGCCGTCCCGGCCCAGCCGGTGGTGGTCATCGGCCTCTCCGCCCCGCCGAGCGCCGGCGACGAGGTCAGGGCGGTCACCGACGAGCGTATCGCCCGCGGGATCTCCCAGACCCGGGAGGCCCGCCAGCGCCAGGCGGCCATCGCCACCAGCCGCGCTCCGCGCCTGGAGGACCTGTTCGCCAGGATCCGCGAGGGCCAGCTCCAGGAGCTGCCGCTGATCATCAAGGCCGACGTGATGGGCTCGGTCGAGGCCATCGACCAGGCCCTCAACCGGATCGACGTGCCCGAGGTCCGGCTGCGGGTGCTCCACAAGGCGGCCGGCGCCATCACCGAGGACGACGTCACGCTGGCCGCGGTGGCCGGGGCGATCATCATCGGCTTCTCGGTGCGGCCGACCCCGGCCGCGCGCGACCTGGCCAACCGCGAAGGCGTCGACATCCGCCTGTACTCGGTCATCTACCAGGTGGTGGAGGACATCGAGAACGCCCTCAAGGGCCTGCTCGCCCCCGAGTTCGAGGAGCGCCAGACCGGCACCGCCGAGGTCAGGCAGACCTTCCGGGTGCCGCGGATCGGCGTGGTCGCCGGGTCGTACGTCACCTCGGGCGAAATCGCCCGGGGGTCAAGGGCCCGCCTGGTCCGCGACGGCGTGGTCGTCTACGACGGGCGCATCGGCTCGCTGCGCCGGTTCAAGGAGGACGCGCGCACGGTCGCGGCCGGCTACGAGTGCGGTATCGGACTGGACAACTTCCAGGACATCAAGGAAGGCGACCAGATCGAAGCCTACGAGATGGTCGAGATCCCACGGTAACCCGACAGCCCCGGGGCCGCGGCAACCGCTCAGGCGTTTGCCGCCCGGTCCCGGGGCGATCCTGCTGCCATGTTCGTCGCCCTGCTCCGACTCGACCTGCGCCTGCCCGACGCCTCGTCGCTGAAGGACAAGCGCTCGGTCGTCAAAGGCCTGGCGGCCGCGCTCCGCAAGCTCAACTGCGCGGTCGCCGAGGTCGACCACCAGGACCTGCGCCAGCGGGCCACCCTGGCGGTGGCCACCGTGGCCGGCCAGGGCTTCCACGCCCGCAAGGTGCTGGTGGCGGCCGAGCGCGAGGCCGAGCGCACGCCCGGTGTCGAGCTGCTGGCCAGCGACGTGACCATGTACGGACCCGAGGACTGAACGCGATGGCAAAGCCCAGCTACCCACGAGCCCGCCGTCTGGCCGAGACGATCCGGCGGCTGGCCGGCGAATGGCTGGAGGCCGAGCAGGCCGACCAGCCGGGCCTGGTGACCGTCACCGACGTGCGCGTCACCAAGGACCTGCACCACGCCAGCGTCTTCTACACGGTGCTCGGGGACGACCAGGCCCAGGCCGATGCCGAGGCCCGGCTGGCCGCCGCCGCGCCCCAGGCCAGGACCTTCGTGGCCTCGCAGCTGCGGCTTCGTCACGCGCCGACGCTAGAATTCGTGCCCGACACCGTGCCCGGCCAGGGTGCGCGGATCGACCGGTTGCTGGCCGAGCTGGGCGCGCCGCCGGAGGGGTCCGGCCGGAGGGGTCCGGGGAACCCCGAAGGGGTGCCCCGGACGGACAAGGCAGATCTCCGAAGGGGTGCCCCGGTGAACCAAGCGGGGCCGGACCAGGAGGCGTCAGGCGCGTGAGCATCTCCGAGCAGGACTGGCAGGCCGCGGTCGACGCGATCGCCGAGGCCGAGGTGGCGGTCATCTCCTGCCACGTCCACCCCGACGGGGACGCCCTCGGGTCGGCCCTGGCCCTCCACCGGGCGCTGGCCAACGCCGGCCGCGAGGCGGTGGTGAGTTTCTCGGAGCCGTTCGTGGTCGCCCCCCACTACCGCTTCCTGGCCGGGCTGGACCGGCTGGTCCCGCCCGACCAGGTGCCGCGCAACCCGGACCTGTTCCTCTGCTTCGACGCCGGCTCGCTCGACCGCCTCGGCAGCCTGGTCGACGTCTTCGGCGGGGCCGCCCGCTCCGTGGTCGTCGACCACCACGCCTCCAACACCCGCTTCGGCGACGTCAACCTGATCGACGCCGCCTCGCCGGCCAGCGCGGTGCTCTGCCGCGAGCTGCTCCGCCGCCTCGGCCTGCCCCTCGACCGCGAGATCGCCACCGCCCTCTACACCGGGCTGGTCACCGACACCGGGCGCTTTCAGTACCAGGCGACCACCCCCGAGACCCACGTGCTGGCGGCCGAGCTGCTGGCCGCCGGGGTCCAGCAGTACGAGGTGGCCAAGGCCGTGTTCGAGACCAACAACATCGGCTACCTGCGCCTCGTCGCCGACGCGCTGGCCCGCATCGCCCAGGTCCCGGGGGCCTCGCTTGTCTGGACCCGGGTCGACCAGGCCGACCTGGCCACCCACGGGATCGACATGGACGAGACCGAGGGCCTGATCGACCTGGTCCGCACCGACGGCGCCAGCGACGTGGCCGCCGTGCTCAAGCAGCAGCCCGAGGGCGGCTACAAGGTCTCACTCCGCTCCAAGGGCGCCACCGACGTCGGCCAGCTGGCCACCAGGTTCGGCGGCGGCGGGCACAAGTACGCCGCCGGCTACACCACCGAGCTGGACGCCGACGCGGCCGTGGCCGCCCTGGTCGCCGAGCTGACCGGCGCCCCGGCGCGAACTCCGGTCGGATAGGAGGCGGGCGCCGCGGTGGACGGGGTGCTCGTCTGCGACAAGCCGGCCCAGATGACCTCGCACGACGTGGTCGCGCGGGTGCGCCGCCTGGCTGGGCAGCGCCGGGTCGGCCACGGCGGCACCCTCGACCCGCCCGCCACCGGGGTGCTCGTCCTGGCCCTCGGCCGGGCCACCCGGCTGCTGCCGTTCCTGCCCACCGAGCCCAAGCGCTACCTGGCCGAGGTCGCCTTCGGGGCCGAGACCGACACCCTGGACGCCACCGGCACGGTCACCGCCACCGCCGCCGCCGACCGCGTCGACGAGCCCGGCCTGCGGGCCGCCGTGGCCGGCTTCCTGGGGCCCCAGCAGCAGGTCCCGCCGATGGTGTCGGCGATCAAGATCGGCGGTGAGCGGCTGTACGCCAAGGCCCGCCGGGGTGAGGAGGTCGAGCGGGCCCCCCGGCCAATCGTCATCCACGAGCTGGAGCTGCTCGGCTTCGCGGGCGGGGAGCGGCCCCTGGCCACCCTGGCCGTGGTCTGCTCGGGCGGCACCTATGTCCGGTCCCTGGCCGCCGACCTCGGCCGGGCCCTGGGCACGCTGGCCCACCTGGCCAGCCTGCGCCGCACGGCCGTCGGCCGGTTCACCGAGGCCGAGGCCCAGACCCTGGAGGAGCTGGCCGAGCCGGGGCGCCTGGAGGCGGCGGTGCTCGACCCGGCGGCGGCGATGGCCTCCACGGCGACCCGGGCCCTGACCCCGGCCGAGGCGTCCGCCCTGGCCACCGGCCGGACCCTCGACCCGACCGGCCGCGGCGACCCGGTGGCCGCCGTCGGCCCCGACGGCCGCCTGGTCGCCGTCATCCAGGACAGCGCCGGCCGGGCCCGCCCCAAGGTCGTGCTGGCGTGACCGTCACCCGATCGGAGGGATCCGGGGAACCCCAGGGGGGTGCCCCGGTGGGTCGATACGACGGGCTGGCCGCCGTCCCCGACGGCCTGGGGCCGGCGGTGGTCACCGTGGGGATGTTCGACGGGGTCCACCGAGGGCACCGGGCGCTGCTCGACCGGGTGGCCGCCGAGGCCGCGGCCAGGAGCCTGCCGGCGGCCGCGGTCACCTTCGACCGGCACCCGCTGGCCGTCCTACGTCCCGGGACCGAGCCGCCCCTGCTCACCACCCTGGACCGCAAGGTCGAGCTGCTGGGCCGGGCCGGGATCACAACCGTGCTGGTGCTCGAGTTCACCCGGGAGCTGTCACAGGTCCCGGCGGAGACGTTCGCCGCCGAGGTGCTGTTCGACGCCCTGGCCGCCCGGGCGGTGGTCGTAGGGGAGAACTTCCGCTTCGGCCACAAGGCAGCCGGCGACCCCGACCTGCTGGCCGACCTCGGCCGCCCCCGCGGGGTCGAGGTCGTGGCCGTCCCCCTGCACGCCGACGGCGACCAGGTCGTGTCCTCGACCCGGGTCCGGGCCGAGCTGGCCGCGGGCGACGTCGCCGCCGCGGCCGCCTCCCTGGGCCGCCCGTATGCCGTCGAGGGGACGGTGGTCGTGGGCGACCGCCGCGGCCGCCCCCTGCTCGGCATCCCCACCGCCAACCTGGCCGTGCCCGAGGGCATCGCCCTCCCCGCCGACGGGGTCTACGCCGGCCACCTGACCGACCAGGCGCCGGAGGGGTCCGGGGAACCCCGGAGGGGTGCCCCGGTGGATCGGGAGGGGTCCGGGGAACCCCAGGGGGGTGCCCCGGTCAGGCGGGGCATCACCCGGCCGGCCGCGATCAGCGTCGGCACCAACCCCCAGTTCGGCACCGAGCGGCGGGTCGAGGCCCACGTGCTCGACTTCGACGGCGACCTCTACGGCCACCGGGTGTCGGTCGACTTCACCCACCACCTCCGCGGCCAGGCCGTCTTCGCCGGCAACGACGAGCTGATCGCCCAGATGCACGCCGACATCGACCAGGCCCGCCGGCTGTTGGCGTCACCCCCGGGTGGTAAGGTCCAAACTGGCGGGTTCTCACGCCCGACCCCCTGACCGGGCACCCACGCTGCCCGGCACCGCGGGGGGCGAAGGGGATGGCTGTCCTCGGGATCGCCTGGCGCTGGTCGAGAACTCCATCGCTCGGCGGGGTGGCACGGGAGCGTGGGACCTGGCCATTCTGCCGCGAGGGAGCAGCCGCATGACCGCGCACAAGCACCTCAAGGAGCGCATCCGCGCCCGCATGGCCAGGACCGGGGAGAGCTACACCACGGCCCGGCGCCACGTCCTCAACGCCCTCCCGCCCGCCGAGTACCAGCTGCTCGGCGGCGTCCACCCCGACACCCACGCCATCGCCGGGGTGCTGACCAACCGGGGCCTGCTCGCCCCCCACACCGGCCAGCCCCTGTCCGAGGCGATGGTCCTCGGGGTCGGCGGCGGGCTCGGCGCCGGCTACATCCTCTGGGAGTTCAAGGCCCACGACCTGCGCTCGCTGGTCCTCGGGTTCCGCAACTCCTGGCAGTACCCGGACCGCTGGGCGAAGAAGGCGTGCCAGCGCCTGGGCGTCCCGGCGGCCGTCCACGAGACCGGCTCGGCCGGCAAGGCCGACGCTCAGCTGCGGGAGGCCGTCGGCCAGGGCGTCCCGGCGATCGCCTGGGCAGACCAGCAGCTTCTCGGCTACCGGCACCTGCCGGCCTGGCTGGAGGGCCGCGGCGGCCCCCCGGTGACCGTCTACGGCATCGACGAGGCGGCCGGCGTGGCCATGGTCGACGACCGCAACCGGGCCCCCCTGACCGTCCCGCTGGACGCCCTGGCCGCGGCCAGGGCCCGGGTCGTGTCCTACAGGAACCGGCTGCTGGTCCTGGACGCCCCGGCGGCCGAGCTGGACACCGACGGGCTCCGCCGGGCGGTCCAGGACGGCCTGGCCGAGCAGGTCGAGCACCTCTCGCAGCGTTCGGACTCGTTCTCGCTGCCCGCCTTCCGCAAGTGGGCCCGGCTGCTCACCGACACCCGCAACGCCAAGGCCTGGCCGAAGGTGTTCGCCGACCGGGTCAGCCTGTTCGACGCCTGCCTGTCGGTCTACGAGAACCTCGAGCCACAGGCCGGCTGGGGCGGCGGCAGCCTGCGGGGGCTGTACGCCGAGTTCCTGGACGAAGCCGCCGGGCTGCTCGGCACCCAGGCCATGGGCAAGGCGGCGACCGCCTACCGTGAGGCCGCCGCCCGCTGGCGCGAGGTGGCCGAGGTCGCCGTGCCCGCCGACCGCGAGCCGTTCGCGGAGGCTCGCCGCCTCATCGACCGGCTCCAGGCCCAGGTCGAGGGAGGCGACGCCGTCCGCCGGGAGGCGGCCGGGACCGCGGCCAGCCTGTGGGCCCTCCGTGACCGCTGGCGGCACGAGTTCCCCGGTGACGACGCCGACGCCGACGCCGACGCCCTGCTGCGGTCCCTGGCCGCCGCCGTGGCCGCCGCCTGCGACGCCGAGGAGGCCGCTCTGGCGGCGCTCACCGGCGCGCTGGCCTCCTGAGCAGCGGGTTCGGGCGCCCAGCGACCCGGCCGTGCTACCCTGAGCCGGGTGGCTGGGCCTCATGGCCCTGCGACCGTCCGGGACGCGGGACCCCTGGCCGCGCCGATCCAGCGCCAGCCGGGGCCCCCGGGCAGAATCCGCACCGTCATGGGAGAGGTAGCAGCATGCTGGTCAAGGACGACAAGACCAAGATCATCACCGAGTACGCGACCAAGGAGGGCGACACCGGCTCGCCCGAGGTGCAGGTGGCCCTGCTGACCACGCGCATCAACCAGCTCACCGAGCACCTCAAGGTCCACAAGCACGACCACCACTCGCGCCGCGGCCTCCTCCAGATGGTCGGCCGCCGCCGCCGGCTGCTCCGCTACCTCCAGAACAACGATGTCGCCCGCTACCGGGCGCTCATCGAGCGTCTCGGGCTGCGCCGCTGACCGGGATGGACACAACCGGCGCGCGGAGGAGGACGATGCCCCTGACGCGCTGAGCACCACCCTGCCGACCGGTGACGCCGCGGCCGATGTCAGTTGTCAGTGGTGAGCCCTGGACGCCGAGACCCGCTCCTCCGCCCCAGGCCTTTCGACTGAGAACTGGCACCTCGCCCCCCCGGCTCCCGCCCGAGCAGGCCGCTCCGGCCGCGACCGCGGCCGGAGCACGGGTCCGCCCTCGCCGAAGTGTCGGGGGCGGCGGAGGAAGAGGGAGAGACCTCATCAATGGCAGTTCATCGTGTGCAAGGTACCGTCGGCGGCCGTGATCTCTATCTGGAGACCGGCAAGCTGGCCAAGCTGGCCGGCGGCTCCGTACTCATCGGGCTGGGCGAGACCCAGCTGCTGGTCACCGCCACGGCGGCCAAGCATCCCAAGGAACAGCTCGACTTCATGCCCCTCACCGTCGACGTCGAGGAGCGCATGTACGCCGCCGGCAAGATCCCCGGCGGCTTCTTCCGTCGTGAGGGCCGGCCGTCCGAGACGGCCATCCTGACCGCCAGGCTGGTCGACCGCCCGCTGCGCCCCTCCTTCCCCAAGGGGCTGCGCAACGAGATCCACGTGGTCGCCACCATCCTGTCGACCGACATGCAGCACCTCTCGGACGTGCTCGCCATCAACGGCGCCTCCGCGGCCGTGCAGCTGGCCGGGATCCCCTTCTCCGGCCCCGTCGGGGCGGTCCGCCTCGGCCGCAAGGCCGGCGACTGGATCGTCAACCCGACCTACGACGAGCTGGAGGAGTGCACCTTCGACATGGTCGTGGCCGGCCGCCAGAACGAGGGCGGCGGGGTCGACATCCTCATGGTCGAGGCCGAGGCGACCGAGCAGGCCGTCCGGCTCATGGAGGAGATCGGGGCCCCCAAGCCGACCGAGGAGGCCCTCGGGCTCGCCCTCGAGCTGGCCAAGCCCCACATCGCCACCGCCTGCCAGCTCCAGGTGGAGCTGGTCCGCCAGGCCGGCGCCCAGCAGCGGGAGTTCCCGCTGTTCAACGAGTACGGCGAGGACGTCGCCGGGGCCGTTCGGGGCGCGGTCGAGGCTCAGGTGCGCGAGGCGATCACCATCGCCGACAAGGCCCAGCGCGAGGCTCGGCTCGACGAGCTCAAGGCCGAGGCCCTCCAGGCGACGACCGAGCAGCTCGGCGAGGCCCTGGCCGGCCGCGAGAAGGAGATCTCGGCCGCCTTCCGCAGCCTGACCAAGGAGCTGGTCCGCCAGCGAGTCGTCAAGGACGCCAAGCGGATCGACGGCCGCGGGCCGCGCGACATCCGGCCGCTCGAGGCCGAGGTCGGCATCCTGCCCAGGGCCCACGGGTCGGGGCTGTTCCAGCGGGGCGAGACCCAGGTGCTGAACATCACCACGCTCGGCATGGTCCGCATGGAGCAGATCGTCGACACCCTCGACCCCGAGGACCGCAAGCGCTACATGCACCACTACAACTTCCCGCCCTTCTCCACCGGCGAGGTCGGCTTCATGCGCGGCCCCAAGCGGCGCGAGATCGGCCACGGGGCGCTGGCCGAGCGGGCCCTGCTGCCGGTGATCCCGGACAAGGAGGAGTTCCCGTACGCGCTGCGGCTGGTCTCCGAGGTGCTGAGCTCCAACGGCTCGACCTCGATGGCCTCGGTGTGCGCCTCCACCCTGTCGCTGATGGACGCCGGCGTGCCCATCAAGGCCCCGGTCGGCGGCATCGCCATGGGCCTGATCGCCGAGGGCGGCGAGTACGTCACCCTGACCGACATCCTCGGCGCCGAGGACGCCTTCGGCGACATGGACTTCAAGGTCGCGGGCACCCGTGAGTTCGTCACCGCCCTCCAGCTCGACACCAAGCTCACCGGCATCCCCAGCGAGGTCCTGATCGGCGCCCTGACCCAGGCCCGCGACGCCCGCATGGTCATCCTTGACGTCATCCAGGCCGCCATCGACCGGCCGCGCGAGCAGCTCAACCGGCTCGCCCCGCGGGTCCACGTCGAGCAGATCCCGGTGGCCAAGATCGGCGAGCTGATCGGGCCCAAGGGCAAGCGGATCAACGAGATCCAGGCCACCTCGGGGGCTGAGATCTCGATCGAGGACGACGGCCGGGTCTACATCGGGGCGACCGACGGCGACCAGCTCGACACCGCCCTCAAGATGATCCGCGAGCAGATGAACCCGGTCATGCCCCAGGTCGGCGAGCGCTACCTGGGCACGGTGGTCAAGACGACCACCTTCGGGGCGTTCATCTCGCTCACCCCGGGCAAGGACGGGCTGCTGCACATCTCGCGCCTCGGCAAGAAGGGGCAGCGGGTACGGGCCGTCGAGGACGTCGTCAACGTCGGCGACAAGCTGCTCGTCGAGGTGATGGAGATCGACCGCCAGAACCGCATCTCCCTGAAGCTGGCCGAGGAGGACGAGGCCACCACCGACGCCCCCGCGCCCGCCGGCGACAGCGACGGCGACGGCGACGGGAGCTGAGCTGGTGGCCAGGAGTCGCCTAGCCGAGCGCGAGGCCGCCGGGTTCGAGCGCACCGAGCTGCCGGGCGGCCTCCGGGTCCTGACCGAGCGCATGCCGGCGGTGCGCTCGGTCACCCTCGGCATCTGGGCCGGCGTGGGGTCCCGTGACGAGACTCCACGCCTGGCCGGTGCCTCCCACTACCTGGAGCACCTGCTGTTCAAGGGGACCCGCCGGCGCTCGGCCCGCGACATCGCCGAGGCGATGGACGCGGTCGGGGGTGAGACCAACGCCTTCACCTCCAAGGAGTACACCTGCTTCTACGCCAGGACGCTCGACCGCGACCTGCCCCTGGCGGTCGACGTCCTGGTCGACATGCTGCGCTTCTCCAAGATGACCGCCGCCGACGTCGACGCCGAGCGGACGGTCATCCTGGAAGAGATCGGCATGCACAACGACGCCCCCGACGACGTCGTGCACGACCTGTTCGCCGAGACCCTGTTCGGCGGCCACCCGCTGGGCCGGCCGGTGCTGGGCACGGTCGACTCGATCACCGCCATGCAGCGCGACGCCATCGCCCGCTACTGGCGGCGCCACTACGTGCCCGGGAACCTGGTGGTGGCGGCGGCCGGGAGCCTGGAGCACGACCAGGTGGTCGAGCTGGTCACCGACGCGTTCGGCAAGACCCAGGACGGCGAGCCGATCGGCCCTCGCGAGGGCCGGCGCGAGCCGCGGGTCCACGGCGGGGTCGCGGTCCGGCGCAAGCCGACCGAGCAGGCCCACGTGGTCCTGGGCAGCCGCGGGCTGTCCCGGTCCGACCCGCGCCGCTTCGCCCTCGGGGTGCTCAACGTCGCCTTCGGCGGCGGGGTCAGCTCGCGGCTGTTCCAGGAGGTCCGGGAGAAGCGCGGGCTGGTCTACTCGATCTACTCCTACGCCGCCCAGTACACCGAGACGGGCTCGTTCTCGGTGTATGCCGGGGCCGCCCCCAAGCGCATCCACGAGGTGCTGGCCATCGTCCGTGACGAGCTGGAGCGGGTGGTGGCCGACGGCCTCACCGAGGCCGAGCTGGAGCGGGGCAAGGGCCACCTGGAGGGGTCGCTGGTGCTGGGCATGGAGGACACCTCCGGCCGCATGACCCGCCTGGGCAAGTCCGAGCTGACGTTCGGCGAGATCCTCTCGGTCGACGAGGTCATCCGCCGGGTCGACGCCGTCACCGACGCCGACGTCCGGGCCGTGGCCAAGGAGATCCTCGGCACCGGCCCCCGCGCCCTGGCCCTGATCGGGCCCTTCGACGACGACGGGTTCGCCAAGTACGTCTCGTGACCCTGTCGGTCTGCGTCTTCTGCTCGTCCGCCGGCGGGCTGGACGAGGTGCACCGGCAGGCGGCCCGCGACCTCGGCGCCGAGCTGGCCGAGCGCGGGCACCGGCTGGTCTACGGCGGCGGCAACGTCGGCCTGATGGGGGAGGTCGCCCGGTCGGTCCACGAGCACGGCGGCACCGTGATCGGAGTCATCCCAAAGGGGCTGGTCGACCGGGAGCTGGCCTACCAGCCGGCCGACGAGCTGCTGGTCACCGAGACCATGCGTGAGCGCAAGGCCGAGATGGACGCCCGTGCCGACGCCTTCGTGGCCCTCCCCGGCGGGTTCGGCACCCTCGAGGAGCTGCTGGAGGTGCTGACCCTGCGCCAGCTGCGCCTCCACGACCGCCC
>JASLBL010000221.1 GCA_030146615.1 Actinomycetes bacterium | reverse complement strand
GCCAGGCCAGGGTCAAGCGGGCGACCCCGCCGGTGCCCGAGCAGACCATCGAGACGGTGAAGGAGGACGTGGAATGGGCCAAGACCCAGATGCGATCCGACAGGACATAGAGCAGACCCGAGCCGAGATGAGCGAGACCGTCGAGGCCGTCGGCTACAAGGCCGATGTGCCCTCTCGGGCCAAGGAAGCGGTGAGCGACAAGGTGGAGAACGTCAAGTCCAAGGTGACCGACACCGCCACCCGGGCCAAGGAGGCCGTGGTCGGGACGGCGTCCCGGGCCGGCGACTCGGTGAGCGGGGCGGCCTCCCGGGCCGGCGACGCCACCCCGAGCCGGGGCGAGGTCAAGCGGCAGGCCCGGCAGGTGGCCGGGCTGGCCAAGGAGAACCCGCTCGGGCTGGCCATCGGGGCCGCCGCCATCGGCTTTTTGGCCGGGCTGGCCGTGCCCTCGACCCGGGTCGAGGACGAGAAGCTCGGGCCGGTGGCCGACCAGGTCAAGGACAAGGTCAAGGAGACCGGGCAGGAGGCCCTGGACCGCGGCAAGCAGGTCGCCCAGGAGGTCGCCAGCACCGCCACCGAGACCGCCAAGGAGAAGACGCAGGAGCACGGCCAGGGGCTGGCCGGCAGCGCCAAGCAGAGCGCCCAGGACGCGCGCAACCAGGCGAGCTGAGCAACGTCATGGACCTCAATCACCACCCTGCATGATCGGTCAACGCCACGAAGCAGGAGCCCCACGGATGAGACCTGGACGAGTGCAGATACGGCCATTGGGCGGCTGGCCAGGATGTCTGCTGATGATCCTGTTCTCGCTTGTCGCCTCGATCCTGGGCACCGTGCTACTCAATCGGCTCCTCCGGTAGCCCAACAGCCCAGAACGCTCGAGCCTAAGCAATGGAGGAATGAACCATGCGGTATCGAAGAGGACGCCGTGTACGGCAGCTGGCCCTGGTCATGGTGGCGGCACCGGCCGCCGCCTGGGCGCTGGAGCAGGCCGCCCGCCGGGCCGAGGAACGCGACAAGACCTCCCCGACCAGCCAGCGGCTGCGTCAAGGCGCCGACCTGGTGCAGCGCTTCAGCCGGGGTCCGCTGGCCAACCGGCTGGGGCGGCGACCGGCCACCGCGACCTCGACCGCAGAACCACCACCGCCGCCGGGCAGCGAGCATGGCGGTTAGCCGACGGCCCCAGCGTCGGGTCCGGGTCTTCGGCTGCTGCCTGCCGATTCCCCTGGGGATGGGCCTGCTGTCTGCGGCCGGCCTGACATTGCTATTCAGGAGGGCGCAGCGGGCACGCCGAACCTGAGCGGCTCCCAGCGCTGACCGGCAGCCCCAGCCCCACGGCGTGCGGCCTTGTCGCTCTTGACTACGGCTGGGTTGGCGGGAACGGTGCGCCAGCCAGCAGGTCGCGGGCCACCTCGGCCACCTTCCGGCTCGAGGATCTGGCCACCGCCCGCAACCGCTCATAGGCGGTCGCGGCATCCAGACGCTCGCGTTCCATCAAGACGCCCTTGGCCTGCTCGATGAGGTCACGGTGAGCGAGGGCCCCCTGAAGCTGGTCGGCCAGGCGACCCTTGACGTGAGCCGCGGCGGCGCTGCCGAGCAGGTTGGCGACGATGCCGGCGTAGGCCTGCAGGGCGCTCACCTCACTGTCATCCCAGTCTCGGGGCTGGAATGAGTACAGGTCCAGGCTGCCGATCGGCCCGCCGTGCAGCTCGACCGGCACACTCATGCCAGCCTGGAACCCAGCATTGCGAAGGACCAAGCAGGAGCCATCGGGATCGGGCTCGGTGCCAGCGTTCCGGACCGTGACGGCCATCCGCTGGGAGAACGCCGCCCTACACGGTCCCTTCCCAAGCCGCTCCTGGCTCTCCTCGACCAGCTGGGACTGCTGGTCGGTGGCGCTGGCCCAGCGAAGCTCTCCGTCAGCGTCGGCGAGCATGAGGCCAGCCCCGTCGGCGCCGAATAAGGTCGTGGCGGCCATGACGACCTGCTGCAAGGTGCCGGTCAGGCCGTGTTCAGGATCCAGATCATGCAAGTCGCCGATACTCGCAGCCAACGCAGCAGGGTCGATCTGCATTGAGGGACCTTCCGAGCGTCGAAGACAGCCAAGTGCTTGGTCGCGGGATCGTGCTGTTGTCTGGTGCCGGTGGCGGGTGCGGGAAGCGAGGTCGGCACGGCAGGATTCATGGGCGCAGCCGACCACAGCTGCAGAGCACCAAGGGAACGCCTACCTCAAGGAACGCGTGAGGTGGCCGTGCGGTTACAAGCGACTAAGCTCACGGCCGGGACATCGATGGTAGACAGCGCGGCACACCCGTCAGCCCCAGGCCGAACGCGCCGGTGACGCCGACGAGGACGTGTCAGCTGACCAAGACCCTTGATCATCCAGGCGATCCGACGGGACCCGTCTGGAGCCGACCAGATCGACGACCCGTCCGACGTGAGCAGGCCAGATCGGTCTGGAGCCGACCAGATCGACGTAGAGCCCAGGCTACGGATCTAGTGGTAGGCCTCGCCCTCACGGCGCCGCCGGCAGCTGAGCCCCCCACAAGCGCAAGCAAGAGCGCCTGACTTACTGGCCTACGGAGCGCACGATCCTGCGTTACAGCAGGTGAGCACCGCGCATGAGTCCAGAGAATTGCAAAGCAGGCGCTCTGCCAACTGAGCTACATCCCCATGCTGACCTGCGGTTTTGCGTCGCATCGCGCCTCATGCACGGTAGCACAGCACTTCACAACACCCTAACAGCAGCGCCAGACGGGATAGGGTGGGCGCTGTGGGCGGTGGACATGAGGGCAAAGGGCGCTCCCGGCACTCCCGGCATGTCAGTCCAGGAAATTGCAGCCCTCCATCAAAACCTATTGAGCTTCGCGGATCTGAGTGCTGGGCTTGGTAGTTGGTTAGCGGGTTGGGTTGGTTGTGACCGTTGGCGGTGCGCTTGGTCGGCTGGCGATGTGGGCTTGGGAGGTCCCGCGATTGGCCGGCTTCAAGCTTGGTCGGCGCGCCGGTTGGTCGTCTTGGGAGCCGGCACGATCCCGGGCCTCGGCTGAGTGGCTGGGCGCAGCCCGGGTGCCGCTGATGGTCCGGTTGCGGTGGAGAGCGCCAGCGTGACCATGGCCTCGACGGCCTCGCGGTCCGACAGCCCGTGGTGGAGGCACAGCGATCGCCAGGTCCCAAACGACAC
>JASLBL010000200.1 GCA_030146615.1 Actinomycetes bacterium | reverse complement strand
CCCGCCCCTGGCCGTGATCGAGCGGGTCACGGCCACCCCGCTGCCGCCGACCGGCGGCCGCGGGTTCGCGATCGCCCCCAGCCGGGCCGGCGGGGAGCGCCAGACGCTGGTCTCGCCCGACACCGCCACCTGCGACGACTGCCTGCGGGAGCTGGCCGACCCAGCCGACCGGCGCCACCGCTACCCGTTCATCAACTGCACCAACTGCGGGCCGCGCTTCACCATCGTCCGCGACGTCCCCTACGACCGGCCGGCCACCACCATGGCCGGCTTCGCCATGTGCGCCGACTGCGCCCGCGAGTACCACGACCCGGCCGACCGGCGCTTCCACGCCCAGCCGGTGTGCTGCCCGGCCTGTGGGCCCGTGTTGGCCCTGCTCGACCGTGACGGGCGGGCGGCCGGCAGGGAGCCGCTGGCCGAGGCCGCGACCCGGCTGCGGGACGGGGCGGTGGTGGCCGTCAAGGGCCTCGGCGGCTACCACCTGGCCGCCGACGCGGGCAGCGAGCCGGCCGTGGCCGCCCTGCGGGCCCGCAAGCACCGCGAGGACAAGCCGTTCGCGGTGATGGTGGCCGACCTCGACGGCGCCAGGACGCTCGGCCAGGTCGACCCGGTGGAGGCGGCCATGCTGGCCAGCCCCCGCCGCCCGATCGTCCTGCTGCGGCGGCACCCGGGGGCGGAGGGTCTTGGGGGCCGGGTGGCGGCCTCGGTGGCGCCAGGGAACCGGTCGCTGGGGGTGATGCTGCCCTACACCCCCCTGCACCACCTGCTGCTGGCCGAGGTCGGGCGTCCGATCGTGCTCACGAGCGGGAACGTCTCCGACGAGCCGATCGCCTACCTCGACGACGAGGCGCTCGGGCGGCTCGGCGGGATCGCCGACTGGTTCCTGGTCCACGACCGCCCGATCCACGTGCGGGCCGACGACTCGGTGGTGCGGGCCTTCGGCGGGCGCGAGCTGCCCCTGCGCCGCTCGCGGGGGTTCGCGCCCCAGCCGCTGGCCCTGCCCTGGCCGTTCCCCCGCCACGTGCTGGGCTGCGGGGCCGAGCTCAAGCACACCTTCTGCCTGGCCAAGGGCTCCTACGCCTTCCTCTCCCACCACGTCGGCGACCTGGAGAACTACGAGACCCACCGCTCCTTCACCGAAGGGGTCGAGCACTTCCGGCGCCTGTTCGCGGTCGAGCCGGAGGTCGTCGCCCACGACCTGCACCCCGAGTACCTGTCGACCAAGTACGCCCTGGAGCTGGACGGGGTCGAGCTGGAGGGCGTGCAGCACCACCACGCCCACGTGGCCGCCTGCCTGGCCGACAACGGCGAGCCGGGTCCGGTGATCGGGGTCGCCTTCGACGGCCTCGGCTACGGGACCGACGGGACCATCTGGGGCGGGGAGCTGCTGGTGGCCGACCTGGAGGGGTTCCGGCGGGCCGGGCACCTGGAGGTGGTGGCCATGCCCGGCGGCACCGCGGCCATCAAGGAGCCGTGGCGCATGGCCGCCTCATGGCTGGACGCCGCCTTCTCCGGGCAGGTCCCCGAGCGCCTGGCCGTGGTCGGCCGTCACCGCGACCGCTGGGAGCAGGTGCTGGCTATGGCCCGCTCGGGCACGGCCTCACCGGCGACCTCGAGCGCCGGCCGGCTGTTCGACGCCGTGGCCGGCGTCCTCGGGGTCCGGGACAGCGTCAACTACGAGGGCCAGGCGGCCGTCGAGCTCGAGCAGCTGGCCGACCCGGCCGAGACAGGAGCCTACCCCGCCGAGGTGGGCACGGCCGGCGGCGGGCTCCTGCGACTCGCCGGGACCAGCCTGGTCCACGCCGTGGCCGCCGAGCTGGAGGCGGGGGTCCCGCGGCCGCTGATCGCCGCCCGCTTCCACAACGGCCTGGCCGCGGCCACCGTCGCCGCCTGCCAGGCCATCCGCGACGGCACCGGGCTGGCCACGGTCGCCCTCTCCGGCGGAGTCTTCCAGAACCTGCTGCTCCTGGAACGAACGGTCGCGGGCCTGGACCAGGCGGGCTTCCGGGTCCTGACCCACTTCCGCGTCCCCCCCAACGACGGCGGCATCAGCCTCGGCCAAGCCGCCGTCGCCGGCGCCCGGGCGAGAGCCTCGGGAGGGTAGCCGACCTACCCGCCCTGGTCGCCGGCGGGCATGGTGGGGCCGCCGGACTCGGTCTCGTTGGGGTCGACCGAGGTGGAGTCGCGCTCGTCGGAGGTGCCGACGGGGCGGTCGGTGGGGCCCTGGGTGCCGGTCTCGTCGCGGCCGGGCTCGGGCTCCTGCTTGTCGACGTCCTCGCCGCGGCGGCTCATGCTGACGCCGACGCCGAGCGGGGAGTCGGCGTCCATGTCGGTCGGGGGGACCCCCTCGCGCTCCTCCTCGGAGATCTCCCGGCCCGGGCCCGGCGGGACGTCGTCGGCGCCGTGGAAGACCTTCTCGGTGTGCTCCTCGTAGCCCTCCTTCATCTCCGTCTGGCGGCCCTCGTAGGGCGGCACCAGGCCGCCTGGCTCCTGCTCGCCGCCCGGGCCCGGCCTCGGGCCCAGGTCGGTGCTGGCGCCCTGCGACGACGGCTGCGGCTCCTCACGCCGCTCGTCCTGCTCGTTCATGCCCAGCCCCTTTCAGCAGATCCGTGGCAAGGGGTCGCCGACCAGGAGGTCGACGATCCGGGTCCCGCCGAACGACGTCTTCAGCAGCACGAGGCCTGGCGGGTCGTCGCGGACCCGGCCGATGACGGCGGCGCCCTCGCCGAGGGGGTGGGAGCGCAGCGCGCCCATGGCCGCGTCGACCTGGTCGCCGTCGACGACCGCGACCAGCCGGCCCTCGCAGGCCACGTACAGCGGGTCGATGCCGAGCAGCTCGCAGGCCCCGCGGACGTCCGGGCGGACCGGGACCGCCTCCTCCTCGACCACCACCGCGACCCCGGCCGCCCTGGCGACCTCGTTGCAGATGGTGGCCACCCCGCCGCGGGTCGCGTCGCGCAGGCCGCGGACCCCCGGGGCGGCGTCCAGCAGCCGCTCGACCAGGCCGTTGAGCGGTGCCGTGTCGGAGGCGACCTCGGACTCGATGTCGAGCTCGCCCCTGGCCAGCATGACGGTGATGCCGTGCTCGCCGATCGGCCCGGACACGATCACCGCGTCGCCGGGCCGGGCGGTGGCCACTCCCAGCTCCAGCGGGCGCTCGATCACCCCGACCCCGGCGGTGTTGACGTAGCAGCCGTCGGCCTTGCCCCGCTGCACGACCTTGGTGTCGCCGGTGACGATCTGGACCCCGGCCCGCTCGGCCGCGGCGGCCATGGAGGCCACGATCCGCTCCAGGTCGGCGACCGGGAGCCCCTCCTCGAGGATGAACCCGGCCGACAGCCACAGCGGCCTGGCCCCGCTCACCGCCAGGTCGTTGACGGTGCCGTTCACGGCCAGGTCGCCGATGTCGCCGCCCGGGAAGAACAGCGGTGACACCACGAAGGAGTCGCATGTGAAGGCCAGGCGCCCGCCGTGGGCGGCCAGCACCGCTCCGTCCTCCAGCGGCGCCAGCAGCGGGTTGGCGAACGCCTCCAGGAAGACGGCCTCGATCAGCGTCTGGGTCGCCTTGCCGCCCGACCCGTGCGACAGGGTGATCCGATCCTCCTTGAGCTTGGCCTTGCGGGCACGCGCCTTCTCGATCCGCTGGAGCACCTGCTCCTCGCGGCTCAGCTCCTGGTACCGCTGGGACTGCTGGGTCACGACCTGGTCGCCTCCTTGACCCGCTCGCGGGTGAAGCGGCCGAAGTTGTAGTAGGCGGCGCAGGCCCCCTCGGGCGAGACCATGCAGGTGCCGATGGGCGTCTCGGGGGTGCAGGCGGTTCCGAAGACCTTGCACTCCCAGGGCTTGAGCACGCCCTTCAGGACCTCGCCGCACTGGCAGGCCTTGGGGTCGGCGACCCGGACCCCGGGGACCAGGAACTGCTGCTCGGCGTCGTACTTGGCGTAGGTCTCCCTGACCCGCAGGGCGGAGTGGGAGATGAAGCCGAGCCCGCGCCACTCGAAGTACGGGCGCAGCTCCATGACCTCGTTGATCACCTGGAGGGCCTTGAGGTTGCCGTCCCAGGGGACAACCCGCGAGTACTGGTTCTCGACCTCGGAGCGGCCCTCGCGCAGCTGGAGCATCAGCATGTAGATCGACTGGAGCAGGTCCAGCGGCTCGAACCCGGCGCAGACCAGCGGCTTGCCGTAGTCGCGGGCGATGAACTCGTACGGCCGGCAGCCGATGACCGTGGATACGTGCCCGGGGCCGATGAAGCCGTCCAGGCGCAGGTCGGGCGAGTCGAGGATGGCCTTGATGGCCGGGATGATGGTGACGTGGTTGCAGAAGATCGAGAAGTTCTCGATCCCGACGGCCTTGGCCCGCAGGACGGTCATGGCGCTAGACGGGGCCGTGGTCTCGAACCCGATGGCCATGAACACGACCCGCTTGTCCGGGTTCTGCTTGGCGATCTTGAGGCTGTCGAGGGGCGAGTAGACCATCCGGATGTCGGCGCCCCTGGCGGTGGCGTCGAAGAAGGCGCCGTTGCTGCCCGGGACCCGCATCATGTCCCCGAACGAGGTCATGATCACGTCCGGCTGCTGGGCGATGAAGATGGCGTCGTCCACCCGGCCCATGGGGATCACGCAGACCGGGCAGCCCGGCCCGTGGACCAGGGTGATGCTCTCGGGCAGGTAGTCCTCGAGGCCGTGCTTGTAGATGGTGTGGGTGTGGCCGCCACAGACCTCCATGAACTTGTACTGGCGGCCCGGCTCGCACAGGGCGGTGATCTGGGCGGCCAGGGCCTGGGCCTTCTCGGCGTCGCGGAACTCGTCGACGAAGCGCACGCTGCGGCCTCCTCGCTACTCGATCTTGGAGTCGGCCAGGGCGGCCAGCTCGTCGGCGTAGGCCTGGCCGATCCCCTCGAGGAAGTCGAGGGCGGCCTTGGCCTCCTCCTCGTCGATCTTGGAGAGGGCGAAGCCGACGTGGATCAGCACCCAGTCGCCCGGCTCCAGCTTCTCGTCCTCCAGCAGGCCGATGTTGATCGCCCGCTTGACTCCGCTGACGTCGACCTTGGCCAGGTCGGGGCGGTCGTCCATGAACTCGACGATCTCACCCGGGATGCCGAGACACATCTTCTTCCTCCACGTGGATCGCCTCCAGGATCAGCTCGTCCCCGCCCGTCGACTCAATATCAAGGCCGCCGCAGGCCGGGCAGGCGGCGAGGGGGTCGGCGGCCTCGGCCTCGTGCCCGCAGTCGAGGCACTTGACCAGCACCGGCACGACCACCAGGTCGACGGCCGCGCCGTCGGCCACCGTGCCCTGCGACACCAGCGCGAACGACTGGTCGAAGGCCGAGGGGACCACCCGGTGCTGGGCGCCCACCCGGATCCGGACCCGGGTCACGCGGCGGCCGGCGGCCCGGCGCTGCACCGCGTCGAGGATGCCCTCGCACAGGCCCAGCTCGTGCACCAGCGCCCTCCCTTCCAAGCCAGGGCTTGTCACATCTGACGGATCTTGAAGTAGCGGGCGAGGTCCGGTACCGACTTGCGCAGGACCGCGACCAGCCCGACCAGCGCGGCGCCCAGCACCACCCGGCGGAACATGCTCATCCCTCCTTCCCGCTCTCGTGCTCGCCGATCAGCTCGCGGACCACGGCCACCGCTTGGTCGACCGCGCCCGCCACCGGCGGGCTGAGCCCCATCCGCTCCGGCACCTCGGCCGGCTCGCAGCCGACCACCACTAGCTTCGGGATGTCGCCACCCAGCGCCTTGAGGAGGGCGAAGACCGCGTCCGGCTCCATGCCGTGGGCGTCGACCAGCACCCCCGTCCCGTCGTGGACGGCCGGGTCGGGCTCGCCGTCCAGGTCGGGCTCGATCACGTACACCGTGCCCGGGGCCTCCCCGCGGGGGGCGGCGTCGACCAGGATCGCCGCCTCGTAGCCCTCCAGCAGCTCATAGGCCAGGTGGACGCCGCGGATGCCGAAGTCCCCGACCCGGACCCAGCCGGGCAGGGTCTCGCCGGCCAGCCGCCTGGCCACCTCGACCCCGAAGCCGTCGTCGCCCAGGAACACGTTGCCCACGCCGGCCACCAGGACCCTGGGCCGCGGGGGGTCCGGGGGGCTCAAGGGTAGCCCCCCGGTGGGCTGGGATCCGGCGGAGAGGGTCATCGGGGCTCGACCTCGTCGGGCGAGAAGTACAGGTAGCGGCCGTGCCAGCGCTGGAGGTCGGCCGCCGGGTCCTCGTCGAGGGTGACGGCCAGGTGGCGGTTGCCGTCGACGTCCAGGAACACCGCCTCCACGGTGGCCTCCCGGCCGGCCAGGAACATGTCCTGGGCGTCGGCCCGCTGGCCGGGGCGCAGCCGCACCCTGCTCCCCTTGGCCACGGTGACCCCGGCCACCACTACCCCGTCGGTCTCCGGCGACACCGTCCGATCGGCCCCCGGGTCCCACCACGGCACCAGCTCGGGGGCTGTGGACAGCCGGTCGCCCCCCCTCCCGGCGTCGGCTACCCTCCCGGTAGGGGCCCCATCCACCGGTGGGCGGGGCTCCGGCGTGCCGAGCTCCTCCCCTTCGACCCCGCGGAGGTAGCGGACGGCCCCGTGGAGGCGCTCCAGCAGCTCGGGGGGCATGCTGTCGACCCGGTCGATGATCGCCGCCGCCCGCTCGTCGGTCGCCCTGGCCTCGCGCTTCTCGGCCTCGGTGAGGGCCATGGTGCGCAGGGTCAGGATCTCGTCGATCTCGGTGGCGTCGAACAGGTCGCCCGGGCTCTCGGGGGCGATCGTCGGGTGGTCGTAGAGGATGATCGGCGAGGACAGCATGGCGTCGCGCCGGCCCTCCTCGCCGATCAGCACCGGCCAGGTGTGGAGGTTCTTGCAGGCCTCGGCGGCCGGCTTGGCCCACTCCGGCGGGTCGAGCAGGGACAGGAACACCCCCTGGTCGATCCCGAGCAGGCTGTGGGCCGCGACCAGCGAGTGCCGCAGGGCGACGCTGCGGTCGGCGCCGGGGTCGTTCCAGGCGGTGGCGTTCTCCAGCACGAGGCGGAGCCGGACCAGGCCGTAGGGGCCTTGCAGGCGCTCGGCCGACAGCCGGACCGACCCCATGACCGGCCAGCGGCGGCGCACCGTCCGCCCGGCCAGCTTGCCGCTGACGGTGTGGACGGGCTCGACCCGGCGTCCCCCCGGGCGCTCGAACGGCGTGGTCAGCTCGCCCTCCAGCAGCCGGGCCAGCGGGGCCTCGACCGTCACCTCGTGCTCGGTGGCCTCGTCCCAGGGGACCAGCTCGGAGCCGTCGACCGGCAGCGCCGGCACCTCGTTGAAGGTCCCGGCCTCGACGTCGACCGCCTCGACGGTCTTGGACTGCACGTGCAGGAACCGGACCAGCACCCGGACGGTGGTGGTGTCCTCGGGCTCGAGCAGGCACTCGGTCTGGGTCGACCAGGGCTCGTCGGGGCCGCTCTCGCTCCACAGCCGGGGCATCAGCACCCCGAACTGCCAGCGGGCCTGGTTCTTGGCCGCCGACGCCCGGTAGGGATACAGCAGGTAGCCCTCGTACAGCACGGCGTCGGCCACCTTGCGGGCGACCTCGAACGCGGTCACCGGGGCACCCCCTTGGGGTTCCCCGGACCCCTCCGGAACGGGGCTGTCACTGCTTGGTCTCCCCGGCCTCTTTGAACAGCGCCTCCACGGCGTCGTCCCAGGTCGGGAGGGCCCGGACGGCCTTGAAGCGCTGGAGCGTGTCCAGGGTGTCGCGGCGCACCCGGATCCAGCCGGCCCCGGGGAAGAACCGGTCCATGATCTCCCGCCAGACCGCCACCGGCAGCCGGTAGGTGGCCTCCTTGTGCCAGGGGACCTGGCCGACCGAGAAGCCGCTGAGGCCCTTGGTGAACACCGTCCCGCTGAACAGCAGCAGCAGCGGCACCTCGCCGTCGCCGAGGGCGTGCAGGTACTTGGCCGCGGCCACCTCGAAGTCGTAGGTGCAGGGGACAGGCAGGTCGACCTCGATGCTGCCGGTGAAGCTGGGCGCCATCAGCGAGACGGTGGCGAACTGCATCGGCTTGAGGGTGTCGCCCCAGCGGGGCGGCTCCCCGAACAGCTCCAGCAGCCCGTCGGCCTCCTCGGGCGAGTAGCGGCGGCGCTGGGGCTCGATGCGGATCTGGCAGCGCAGCGCGATCGCGTGGACCTGGGCCCCGGTCGTCTCGGAGATCCGCAGCTTGAGCTGGAGGGTGGGGACGGCCGCGTAGCGGTCGGCCTGGGCGTCGACGCAGTCGAAGACGAGGTCGGTGGTCATGACTCGACCTCCCGATCGACCGGGCGGCTGCGCTCACGGACGGCGTCGAAGAAGCCGTCGATCGCGTCCCACGCCTCCTGACCGCCGTCAAAGCCCTTCCAGTGCATCCGGACCAGGCCGACCAGCTCGTAGCAGGCGTCGATCGGGACCAGGAAGCACTCGAAGCCCTGGCCGGCTCGCCGCACCAGCAGGGCCTCGACGTCGGGGGCGAGGTCGGTCATCACCGGGTTGGCCGCGACCACGTCGGCCCAGGCGTCCAGCGGGAGCAGGGACTCGGTGGCCCCGGCCGGGCTGGGGTAGAAGGCCACCACCCGGCCCAGGTCGGAGTTGTTGAAGAAGAACGCGACCCGGACCGGGATCTGGAGCGCCTCCCACTGGCCCTCGCCGAGCCCGAACGCCGAGTCGTACAGGTAGCGGTCGGGCACGGCCCGGTAGCGGCCGCCGGCGGCCCCCTGGTGGGTGAACAGCAGGTAGCAGGCCCGGCAGGTGCACATGATCTGGCGGGTCTCCAGGTTGACCACGTGCGAGTGGCCGTCGCCGACCGGCTCGGCGCACATCTCGCAGGCCTCGCCCGGGGCCGCGCGCGGTTTCTCACGGGTCCCTCCCGGCACCGGGAGGTCGGGCTCCGGCGGCGGGTCGACGAACCGGCGCAGCCCCGAGGTCATACGCCAGCTCCCGAGCCAACGGCCAGGCGGACATGGCCGTCGCCGGCCAGCAGGGGCAGGGGGACCAGGTGGAGCTCGGGCTGGTCGACCCCGCGGCCGGCCAGCCGGACGTCGAAGCGCTGCCGGCACGACCCGCAGGCCAGCACGCCGGCCTCGAGGGCGGCCTGGCCGGCCAGCCCGGTCCCGCAGGCCGGGCAGCGGTCGCGGTAGGCGTACAGCTCGCCGCCGACGCTGCACACGACCACCCCGGCCCCGGCCACCTCGACCGCGGTCAGGCGGCCCGGCTCCAGCCCCTCGAGGCCGTCGACCACCTCCCACTGGCGGCGCAGCGGCTGGATCTGGAGCAGCTGGGGCTCCTTCTCCCGGGTCAGGTTCTCGACCTCGACGGCGGTCACCTCGGGGGCGGCCTCCTCGATGGCCCGCTCGATGGCCAGCTTGACGGTCATGGTCGAGGACGGGCAGCCGTCGCAGCTGCCCTCCAGCCGCAGGTGGACGACCCCGGCCGGGTCGACCCCGAGCAGCTCGACCCCGCCGGCGTGCGACCCCAGGTAGGGACGGACCTGGTCGAGGGCCTCGACCACCCGGGTCTCGGTGTCCTTGGGATGGAGGCTGTGGAGGACGAGCAGGCTGGCGACCAGCTCGTCCTCCACGAACCGTTCCATGGCCTGCGGGCCGGCCAGCTCGACCGCCCGCTCCAGTCCGGCCCCGTACAGCTCGACCACCAGGCGAACGACCTCCTCGGCGACCTCGGCCGTCCCGGGGTCGCCGGCGGCGCGGATCTGGCCGAGCAGCTCCTCGATCCGCGACCCGACCGCGCGCAGGTCGCGCCCCTCCTCCGTCACCTGCCTACCCCTGGTTGAGCATGGTCGGCGAGTGCAGCTTCTTCACCACGTTGCCGTTGCCGAGGTACATGTGGACCCCGCAGGGCAGGCACGGGTCGAAGCTGCGGACCGCCCGCATGATGTCGATGCCCTTGAACCTCTCGGGCGGGTTCTCCTCGAAGATCGGGGTGTTCTGGACGGCGTCCTCGTACGGCCCCGGGGTGCCGTAGACGTCGCGCACGCTGCCGTTCCAGGGCGTCGGCGGATAGGGGTGGTAGTTGGCGATCTTGCCGTTGCGGATGACCATGTGGTGGGAGAGCACCCCCCGCACGGCCTCGGTGAAGCCGACGCTCACGGCCTCGTCGGGCACCTTGAAGGTCTCCCAGGTCTTGGTGTGGCCGGCCCGGATCTCGGCCAGGGCCTTCTCGGTGAAGTGCAGGGCCGCGGCGGCCGCGTACGCCTGGAAGTAGGTGCGGGCCCGGTTGCGCTCGATGGCGTTGGACCACTGGGGGATCTTCCACTCGAAGGTGGCCTCGGGCTTGGTGGCCGTCCGGGGCAGGTTGATGACCACGCTGTTGCCGGTGGCCTTGATGTAGCCGATGTCGACCAGGCCGGACAGGGCGGTCGCCCACAGCCGGGCGATCGGCCCGCCGCCGGTGTCCAGGGCAAGGTGGTCGGTGCCGTCGAACCAGCGCGGCGACATCACCCAGGAGTAGTTGTTGTCGAAGTCGCGCTTCTGGGGCTTGGGGATGGTGTGCTGGTTCCAGGGATGGCGGCGGTCGACCGGGTTCCCCACCGGGTCGTGGGTCACGAACATCGGCTGGTCTTCCCAGTCCTCGTAGTAGGAGCTGCCCAGCAGGATGCGGATACCCAGGTTGATCTTGGTCAGGTCGTTGGTGACGAGCTTGCCGTCGACGACCACGCCCGGGGTCACGAACATCTTGCGGCCCCAGTCGGTCATGGTCTCGTAGCGGAAGTCGCAGGCGTCGGGGTCATTCAGGCTGCCCCAGCAGCCGAGCAGGACCCGGCGCCGGCCGACCTCCTCGTAGCCGGGCAGGGCCTGGTAGAAGAAGTCGAACAGGTCGTCGTGCATGGGCACGACCCGCTTCATGAACTCCACGTAGCGCATCAGGCGGGTCAGGTAGTCGGTGAACAGCTGCACCGTGGCCACCGTGCCGACCCCGCCCGGGTACAGGGTCGAGGGGTGGACGTGGCGGCCCTCCATCAGGCAGAACATCTCCCGGGTGGAGCGGCTGACCTGGAGCGCCTCGCGGTAGAACTCGCCCTCGAGCGGGTTCAGCGAGCGCATGATGTCGCCGATCGTCCGGTAGCCGTGGTCGGCGGCGTGGGGGGCCTCGGTGTTGTTGGCCTGCTCGAGCACGCCCGGATTGGTCTCCCTGACCATCCGCTCGCAGTAGTCGACCCCGACCAGGTTCTCCTGGAAGATGTTGTGGTCGAACATGTACTCGGCCGACTCGCCCAGGTTGATGATCCACTCGCCCAGGTGCGGCGGGCGGACCCCGTAGGCCATGTTCTGGTTGTAGACCGAGCAGGTGGCGTGGTTGTCGCCGCAGATCCCGCAGATCCGGCTGGTGATGAAGTGGGCGTCGCGGGGGTCCTTGCCCTTCATGAAGATCGAGTAGCCGCGGAAGATCGACGAGGTCGAGAAGCACTCGGCGACCCGCTTCTGCTTGAAGTCGATCTTGGTGTAGATCCCGAGGCTGCCGACGATGCGGGTGATCGGGTCCCACGCCATCTCGACGAGGCCGTCACCGGTGGCTGCGCGTTCGGTCGTGGTCATCGGTGCCCTCCCCTACCAGCTCGGACGGTAGCCGGTGGTCAGCTCGCGGCCGGTCTTGCGCCACTTCGGCTCCTTGTCCACGGTCTTGGCGGTCACGTTGCGCAGGCTGCGGATCACCGTCCCGTACATGCCGCTGGCCGCCGTCGAGACCTTGCTGCCGGGCGGCTCGTCCATGAACGGCATGAACTTGTCCGGGAACCCGGGCATGGTGCAGCCGATGCAGATGCCGCCGACGTTGGGGCAGCCGCCGATGCCGTTGAGCCAGCCCCGCTTGGGCACGTTGCACTTGACCACCGGGCCCCAGCAGCCGACCTTGACCAGGCACTTGGGCGAGCCGTACTCGGTGGCGAAGTCGCCCTGCTCGTAGTAGCCGGCGCGGTCGCAGCCCTCGTGCACGGTCATGCCGAACAGCCAGGTGGGCCGCAGGGCCTCGTCGAGGGGGATCATCGGGGCAGAGCCGGCCGCCTGGTAGAGCAGGTACAGGATCGTCTCGGAGAGGTTGTCGGGCTGGATCGGGCAGCCGGGCACGCACACGATCGGGATGCCGGCCGAGGACTTCCAGCTCCAGCCCAGGTAGTCGGGCACGCCCATGGCCCCGGTGGGGTTGCCGGCCATGGCGTGGATGCCGCCGTAGGTGGCGCAGGTGCCGACGGCCAGCACGGCCAGGGCCTTGGGGGCCAGGCGGTCGATCCACTCGCTGGTGGTCATCGGCTGGCCGGTCTCGGGGTTGTTGCCGAAGCCGCACCAGTAGCCCTCGCGCTTGATCGCCTCGTTCGGGATCGAGCCCTCGATGACGAGCACGAACGGCTCCAGCTCGCCCCGGTCGGCCTTGAAGAACCACTCGAGGAAGTCGTCGGCGCCGGCGTTGGGCCCGCACTCGAAGTCGATCAGCGGCCAGTGCACGGCCACCTTGGGCAGGCCCGGCAGGGCGCCAAGGGCGATCTCCTCGATGCTCGGCTGGGTCGCCGCCGTGAGCGCGACCGAGTCTCCGTCACAGCTGAGGCCGGCGTTGATCCAGAGAATGTGGACGACGGCCTCGTCCTGCTCGGTGCCTGCTGCCATGCCGCTTCTCACCACCTCGTGCGTTGGTCAGGAGCCGTCGGACGCGGTCAGCGCGACCTGGGTGAGCTCCCAGAGGACGTGGTAGACGGTGGTCTGTGCCTCCTGGATCCGGTGGACCGAAGACGAAGGAACCACGAACAGGTAGTCGATGGTGTCGAGCTCGGCCATCCTGCCGCCCTCGTAGCCGGCGAGACCGACGGTGAGCAGCCCACGCCGGCTCGCCTCCTCGAAGGCGCGGACGAGATTGTCGGAGTTGCCGCTGGTCGACAGGCCGACGGCGATGTCACCGGGCCGGCCGAAGGCGGCGAGCTGGCGGGCGAACACGACGTCGAAGCCGACGTCGTTGGCCAGGGCCGTGACCACGGCCACGTCGTCGGTCAGGGACAGGGCCGGCAGGGCCCGGCCGCCCGGCCGGGGGTGCAGAAAGGTGGTGGCCACGGCCTGAGCGTCGGTGGAGCTGCCGCCGTTGCCGAAGGCGAACAGCCGCCCGCCGCCCGCGAACGACCTGGCCATAGCCCTGGCGCAGTCGGCCAGCCGGGCCGCGTCCCGCTGCACGGTCAGCCGGCGCAGCTCGACGATCTCGGCCGCCTTGTCCACCGTGGAGCGGCGTACCTGGCCGAGCACGTCGTCGAGGTTGGACCCGCCCGAGTACAGGAACGGGTAGAGGGACTCGACCCCGGTGCCGTCAGGAGCCACCGGCGGCACCTCCGACCACGGCGATGGCCTCCTTGGCATGGACCAGGATGGTGTCCCCGACGGCCGCGTCGACCAGGGCGACGCTGACCTCCTCCATGCTCTGCCCGGTGTCGACCATGGCCAGGTCGGCCTCGAGCAGCTGCACCACCCGCACCTCCACCGCCTCGTCCGAGCAGGTGATGCAGACGTCGCCGTAACACTCGGGCGCGATCAACCGGGGCACCCCCTCGGGGTTCCCAGACCCCTCCGGCCGCTCAACGGATCACCTCCGGGTCGAGCACGCCGGGCTGCTCGAACAGCACGTGCACCAGCTCCCAGAGGACGTGGTAGGCGGTGACGTGGACCTCCTTGACGATCAGGGGGTCGTGGGACCGGGCGACCAGCGGGTGGTGGACGGCCGGGCTGCTGGCCGTCGCCCCGCCGTCGCCGCCGACCAGGGCGATGGTCAGCATGCCGAGCTCGGCCGCCGCCTCCAGGCCGCGGAGGACCGCCGGGTCGTTGCCGTCGACCGACACCCCGAGGGCGATGTCCTCGGGGGCGGCCAGGTAGCGGAGCTGGTGGGCGTAGACCTCGGCGTAACCCTCGCGGCTCGCGATGCTGGTCAGAGTGGCCACGTCCCCGGTCAGGGAGATGGCCGGCAGGGCCCGCTTGCCGACGATCACCGGGTGGACGAACTCGACCGCGATGTGCTGGGCGTCGGTGCTGGGGCCGCCGCTGCCGAAGCAGACCAGCTTGCCGCCGCGGTGGAAGCGCACGGCCATGGCGTGGCAGGCGGCGGCCACCTGCTCGGCGTCGTCGGCCAGGGCTTCGACGGGCTTGACCCGCTGTTCGAGGGCGCCGGTGGCTGCCGCTTGGAGTGTCTCCGACAGTCGCTGTCGCATGCGCGGCCCTCCCGCGGCCTACCGGCGTCTGGGAAGCATGCGCCGTCGCCGCACGTATTGCAAGACAGTTCTGTCCGGACACGTACCGGACAGTCTGTCACGTTTGCCAGGTTCCTAGGACCGGAGCGCAACCTCCCCTACAATCGCACAAATTGGCGGCGGCAGAGGAGCGATCCTTGGAGGAGCGCGTTCGTGACGCCCGGGCGGACCGGGCGCCCGACGGAGCTCTGGAGGCGGACCCCCGCGAGGCGGTGGTCGTCGACCCGGTCTTCGTGGTCAGCCAGACGTTCCCGGCCCGGCCGTCGTCCATCCCCGACATTCGCGACTTCGTGCTGCGCTACCTCCGCGACGCCCCGCTGAGCGCCGAGGGCAGCCAGCAGGTCCACCACGCCGTCCTGAGCGCTCTGCTGGACGCGGCCAGCCCCGACGGCGGCCAGATCCAGGTCTGCTTCCGGATCTTCCCGGACGGGGTCGAGGTCGACGTCCTGCGCGGCCCGGCCAGCGCCGGCAGCAGCTTCCCCAACGTCCGCCGCGACCGGCCCGAGCACCGCTCGTTCGCCCAGTGGATCTCGGGGGTGCTCAAGCGCGAGGGCCTCTCCCAGGAGGCCGCGGCCAGGCAGCTCGGGGTGTCGGTGAAGACGGTCAGCCGCTGGGTCGGGGGTGAGACCGAGCCCCGCCTGCGCGAGCTCCGCCGCATCCAGGAGGTCTTCGGCGAGGCCCCGCTCGGCTAGCCGGTGGTGGCCGGCCTCTTCGCCGGGGGGGCGATGTCGTCGCCGAGCAGGCGGCTGATCTCCCCGCTGTCCATCGGCCGGCCGAAGTAGTAGCCCTGGCCGACGTCGCAGCCCATCCGGCGCAGGACCAGGAACTGGGCCGAGTCCTCGACCCCCTCGGCCGAGGATGGGGGCAGGCCGCTCTCCTCCAGGGCCTGGGCGATGTCGTCGACCACCTCGGGGAACTGGAGCTGGCGGCCGGACAGGTTGATGTTGAGGGCCAGCGGCTTCTCCCGGGGCGGGCTGTTGCGCTGCCACTCGGCGGCCCGGCGGCAGGCCTCGCGCAGCACCCAGGCCCGGAGCGGCCGGATCCAGGGCCTCGGCCCCGACGACCTGGCCCGAGCCGAGATCGAAGGTCGGCTGGTAGCGGAGGAACAGCTCCCCCCAGGGCCCGCCGCAGGTCGCTCTCGAGCTGGACCCGCTGGACCAGCTCGGTGTGCATCTCGGGGTCGTAGCGCTCGTACCCGCCCCGGCCAGCCGCCTTGGCCCGGTACATGGCCAGGTCGGCGTTGCGCAGCAGCTGGTCGGCCCCGTCGACGTCGCTGTCCATCCGGGCGATGCCCAGGGCGTACGCGGCCTCGCCCCGCGGGGTCACCGCCGGGCTGGCCACCGCGGTCGCCCTGCGCGCCTTCGGTGGCGCCCTGGCGGCCAGCCTGGCCGCCCGGCCGTGCTCAGGCTGGCCGGGCGCTGGAGCCGGTCAGCGGCCGGCCGGGGGGTCGGCGTGGCCATGGCCCGGGACCTCTAGGCCGGCGAGCAGCGAGGCCAGCGCGTCCGGGACCGAGAACATCGGCCAGTGGCCGGTGGGGAGCTCCAGGAACGACCACTGCGGCCCGGCCAGGGCGGCGAACCAGGGATGGCCACTGTCGATCATCTGGCGCACCTGGTCGAGCGGGATGCTGGAGCTGATCAGCAGCTGGGGGAGCTCCTCGCTGGCCGGGTGCTTCAGCGACAGCGGCTGGGTCCAGGTGCGGACCGGCTGGGGGGCGGCGCCGGCCCGCATGCGGGCCCGCTCCTCGTCGCCGAGCCCCTCCAGGCTCGCCCCCATGACGCCCTCCAGGTCCTCCCACGAGGGCAGCGGGATCTTCCAGCCCTCGCCGGCCTCCTTCACCAGCCGCTCGATCAGCTCCCTGGCCTCGGGCGCCTGGAGGTCCATGAAGGCGGTGCCGTCGGGGCTCGGTCCCGCGTCGAGGTAGGCCAGCAGGCCGATGCGGTCGGGGATCCGGTCGGCGACTCCGGTGACCACGTGCCCGGCGTAGCTGTGGCCGACCAGGACGACGTTGTCGAGGTCCTCGGCCTCGACCAGGCCGACGACGTCGGCGATGTAGGTGTCCAGGTCGACCTCGGGGGTGGCCAGGTGGGCGCGGTCCCCCAGCCCGGTCAGCGTCACCGCGTGGACCTCGTGGCCCTGGCGGCGGAGCTGGTCGGCCACCGGCTCCCAGGCCCAGCCGCCGAGCCAGGCCCCGGGGACGAGAACGTAGTTGGTCATGCCGAACCCCTTCCTGAGCTGTACGTTGTACAATTACTGTACGTTGTACAATAGGTCGATGTCAAGCACTGAGAGCCCACGGCCTCGGACCGCCGGCCAGCGGGCCGGCCTGTCCCGCGAGGCGGTGCTCGGGGCCGCCCGCCGGATCGCCGACGACGAGGGGGTGGACCGCCTCACCATGCGCCGCCTGGCCACCGAGCTGGGCGTGGTGCCCAACGCCGTCTACACCTACTACTCGGACAAGGAGGCGCTGCTCGACGCCCTGCTGGACGACCTGCTGGCCGGCGTCGAGATCGGCGACCCCGACGAGGGGGACTGGCGGGACGGCCTGGTCAGGCTGATGGACGCCTCCCGCCGGCTGCTGCTGGCCCATCCGCGGCTGGTGCCGCTGTTCCTGGCCCGTCCCGGGCTGGGCCCCAACGCGGCCCGGCTGGGCGAGCTCAGCTTCAGGCTGCTTCGGCGAGGTGGCCTGGAGGGCGATCGGGCGGTCGAGGCGTTCCGGGTCCTGCTGACCTACTCCCTCGGGTTCGCCGCCTTCCAGGCGCCGCGGCTGGAGGTCGACGCCGGCGCCCGGGCCGAGGCGGCCGAGGCGGCCTTCGCCGGCCTGCCGGAGGACGAGTTCCCGGAGATGCGCGGGCTGGCCAGCCAGGTCGCCGAGCCCACCACCGACCGCCACTTCCACGCCGGACTGCGCTGGCTGCTCCAGGGCATCAGCGCGGCGCCTCGCGAGGAGTAGGGCGGCGGCCCCGTCGCAGGCGCAGCAGGCCCACGGTGTAGGTGGTGGCGGCGGCCAGGCAGGCGACGGCGGCCGCGAGCAGGGCCGGGGTGGTGGGCAGGGGCAGGGCGACAGGGAGGACGGCCCCGGCGACCCACGCGAGCTGGAAGGTGGTCTCGGCCCGGGTGATGGCGGTGCCCCGAGCGGCCGGGGGGACCTCCCGCTGGACCAGGCTCTCGAACCCCAGCCGGGCGGCGGCGATGCCGCCCCCCATGGCCAGGCCGCCCGCCGCGGCCGCGGCCACCCCGACCCTCCCCGCGAGCAGGCCGGCGGTGGTCCCGCACAGCAGCAGCCCCCCGGCCAGCAGCCCGTCCTCCCGGACCAGCCGGGCCGCCCGCGGCAGCAGGAACGCCCCCACCACCCCACCCACCCCAACCCCAGCCAGCAGCAACCCCAGCCCAGCAGTCCCAACCCCCTGCCGGCGAAGCTCGAACGCCAGCAGGAACAACGTGAACCCCCCCACCGCCCGCACGATCGCATTCGCCGTCCTGCCCAACCGCACCCGCCCCGGAGGCCGAGCCAACCGCGCCGCCCGCCGATCCATCCGGTCGCCGGGGGCTGTGGACAGCCCATTCCCCCGATTCCGGCGATCGCCTACGCTCCCCCACCGGGGGGCTCGGCGCGGAGCCGAGTCAGGTGGGCGTGTCCGGGGGAGGGCGAGGGCGAGGGCGGCGCCGGTGGTGAACGTGAGGGCGGCGGCCCAGAGGACGGCGCCGCCGCCCAGCAGCCGGTCCAGGCCGACCCCGAGCAACGCCCCGGCGGTGCCGCCGAGGGCGGCGACTCTGGCCATGCGGCCGCTGATGGCGACCAGGTCCCGGTCGTCGCCTTGGATGAGCTCCGGGACCAGAGCCGTGCGGCTGATGCCGTGGGCGCGGGAGCAGACCAGCAGGCCGAAGGCGAGGGGGTAGAGGAGCAGGGACTGAGTGCGGGTCACGGCCAGGGCGGCCAGGGCGGCCCGCAGGGCCATGGCGGCGGCCAGGGCCAGGCGGCCGGCCCCGCTGCGGCCGTCCAGGAGGCGGCCCAGCAGCGGCGCCACCACCGCGAACGGGGCGACGGTGAGCAGCAGGTAGAGGGCCACCCGGGGCCGGGCCGCGGCCACCGGGACGGCGAAGAACAGCGTCCCGGCCAGGGCCACCGCGACCAGGGCGTCGCCCAAGGTGCTGGTCGTGTGGACCCAAGCCAGCCGGTCGAGCGGCCGCCCGGCCGCCCGTGCCCCCAGCACCCGCCCCCCGACCGCCTCGCGCATGGCAGGCATGCTAACGGCGAAGCCCCCGGGAATCCCGGGGGCTTCGCCTATCCCTGGGGTGGGACAGCGTGGACGCCTACTCCTTGCCGGCCAGCTCGGCCGGGGGGACGTCGATGTCGGTGGGCTGGTCGAGCGACCGGAAGGCGACCTCGCCGTTCTCGGCGTCGACCACGACCAGCTGCCCGGCGGTGAACTCCTTCCACAGGAGCTTCTCGGACAGCGGGTCCTCGACCAGGCGCTGAATGGTCCGCCGCAGCGGGCGGGCGCCCAGAGCCGGGTCGTAGCCCTTCTCGGCCAGCAGGTCCTTGGCCGCCTCGGTCAGCTCCATGGCGATGTCCTTGGACTTCAGCTGGTCCACGACCCGCCGCATCATCAGGTCGACGATGTTCTTCACCTGCTCCCTGGAGAGCTGGTGGAAGACGATCACCTCGTCGATCCGGTTCAGGAACTCGGGCCGGAAGTGGCGCTTGAGCTCGTCCATGACCTTGCTCTGCATCCGCTCGTAGTCGACCTTGGCGTCCGGCCGGGCGGTGAAGCCCAGGGTGGCGCCCTTGGCGATGTCGCGGGTGCCCAGGTTGGAGGTCATGATCAGCACGGTGTTCTTGAAGTCGACCGTGCGGCCCTGGGCGTCGGTCAGCCGCCCGTCCTCCAGGATCTGGAGCAGGGTGTTGAACACGTCCGGGTGGGCCTTCTCGATCTCGTCGAACAGCACCACGCTGAACGGCTTGCGCCGGACCGCCTCGGTGAGCTGGCCGCCCTCCTCGTAGCCGATGTAGCCCGGCGGGGAGCCGATCAGCCGCGAGACGGTGTGCTTCTCCATGTACTCGGACATGTCGAGCGCGATCAGCGCGTCCTCGTCCCCGAACAGGAACTCGGCCAGGGTGCGGGACAGCTCGGTCTTCCCGACGCCCGAGGGGCCGAGGAAGATGAACGAGCCCGAGGGCCGCTTGGGGTCCTTGAGGCCAGCCCGGGTGCGGCGGATGGCCTGGGAGACGCTGTGGATGGCGTTGTCCTGGCCGACGATCCGCTTGTGCAGCTCGTCCTCCATGCGCAGGAGCTTGGCCGTCTCCTCCTCGGTCAGCTTGAACACCGGGATGCCGGTCCAGGAGGCCAGGACCTCGGCGATCTCCTCCTCGTCGACCTCGGCGACCACGTCCATGTCGCCCGACTTCCACTCCCGCTCGCGGCGGGCCTTGTCGTTGAGGAGGTTCTTCTCGGTGTCGCGGAGGTTGGCCGCCTTCTCGAAGTCCTGGGCGTCGATCGCCGACTCCTTGTCCCGGCGGACGTCGGCGATCTTGCCGTCGAACTCGCGCAGGTCGGGCGGGGCGGTCATGCGCCGGATGCGCATGCGGCTGCCGGCCTCGTCGATCAGGTCGATCGCCTTGTCGGGCAGGAAGCGGTCGGAGATGTAGCGGTCGGCCAGGTTGGCCGAGGCGACCAGGGCGTCGTCGGTGATGGTGACGCGGTGGTGGGCCTCGTAGCGGTCACGCAGCCCCTTGAGGATGTCGATGGTGTGGGCCACCGACGGCTCCTGGACCTGGATCGGCTGGAAGCGGCGCTCCAGGGCCGCGTCCTTCTCCAGGTGCTTGCGGTACTCCTCCAGAGTGGTGGCCCCGATCGTCTGGAGCTCGCCCCGGGCCAGCATGGGCTTGAGGATCGAGGCGGCGTCGATCGCCCCCTCGGCCGCGCCCGCCCCGACCAGGGTGTGGAGCTCGTCGATGAACAGGACGATGTCGCCGCGGGTGCGGATCTCCTTGAGGACCTTCTTGAGGCGCTCCTCGAAGTCGCCGCGGTAGCGCGACCCGGCGACCAGGGCCCCCAGGTCGAGGGTGTACATCTGCTTGCCCTTGAGCGTCTCGGGGACCTCGCCCTTGACGATGGCCTGGGAGAGGCCCTCGACGATGGCGGTCTTGCCGACGCCGGGCTCGCCGATCAGCACCGGGTTGTTCTTGGTCCGGCGGGACAGGACCTGCATGACCCGCTCGATCTCCTTCTCGCGCCCGATCACCGGGTCGAGCTTGCCCTCACGGGCCAGCTGGGTGAGGTTGCGCCCGAACTGGTCGAGCACCAGCGAGCCCTGCGGCTGGGACTCGCCCGGGGTGCCGCCGCCCTGGCCCTCCTTGCCGCCGGCGTAGCCGGACAGCAGCTGGATGACCTGCTGGCGCACTCGGGAGAGGTCGGCGCCCAGCTTGACCAGCACCTGGGCGGCAACGCCCTCGCCCTCGCGGATCAGCCCGAGCAGGATGTGCTCGGTGCCGATGTAGTTGTGCCCGAGCTGGAGCGCCTCACGCAGCGACAGCTCGAGGACCTTCTTGGCTCGGGGGGTGAAGGGGATGTGCCCGGTGGGCGCGCTCTGACCCTGGCCGATGATCTCCTCGACCTGGGCCCGGACGGCCTCCAGCGAGATACCGAGCGACTCCAGCGCCTTGGCGGCGACACCTTCGCCCTCGTGGATCAGCCCGAGCAGGATGTGCTCGGTGCCGATGTAGTTGTGATTGAGGAGCCGAGCCTCCTCCTGCGCGAGCACGACGACCCGTCGTGCTCGGTCGGTGAAGCGCTCAAACATGCCAAACCCCCAGGGATACGGCGGCAGCGGTTCCTTGCCGCCAATCGACTATACACCTGGCCCTCCGACGTCCCGTACGGGAGTTGCAGGACGTCCAGGTACGTTCTTGGTCTACTCCGTCAACGCCTCGATGCCAGGCTCTGTTCCCGTTTTCGTCTCCGCTTCATCGGCGGTTGCCGTCGGGACTTGACGGCCGCCTACATCTCCTCCGGCCGGAGCTGGGGGAACAGCAGGGCCTCGCGGATCGAGGAGAGGCCGGCCAGCAGCATGACCAGGCGGTCGACCCCGATGCCGAGGCCGGCGTTGGGCGGCATGCCGAGCTCCAGGGCCCGCAGGTAGGCCTCGTCGACCACCATCGCGTCCTCGTCCCCGGCCGCCTTGGCCAGGGCCTGCTCCTCGAAGCGGGCCCGCTGCTCGCCGGGGTCGGTCAGCTCCGAGAAGCAGTTGGCGTACTCCCGCCCCCCGATGATCAGCTCGAACCGCTCGGTGACGAACGGGTCGTCGCGGTGCGGGTGGGCCAGGGGCGAGACCTCGACCGGGTAGTCGGTCACGAAGGTCGGGTCGGTGATCCGGCGCTCGGCGTGCTTCTCGTACAGCTCCAGGACCAGCTTGCCCGCGCCCCAGCCGGGCTCCCAGGCCACGTCGTGCTTGTCGCACAGCTCCCGGACCCGGTTCAGCGGCCAGTCGTAGGCCAGGTCGGGCTGGCCGATGGCCTCCCGGACGGCGTCGAGCAGGGTGACCTCGCCCCAGTCGCCGCCCAGGTCGATCTCCCGGTCCTGGTAGGTCAGGCGGCGCCCGACCCCGGCGGCGTCGGCCGCCTCCACGATGACCCCGCGGGCCAGCTCCATCATGTCCCGGTAGTCCTGGAAGGCCGAGTTCGACTCGAGCATGGTGAACTCGGTGTTGTGGGTGGTGTCGATGCCCTCGTTGCGGAACATCCGCCCCAGCTCGAACACCCGGTCCACGCCGCCGACCAGCAGCCGCTTCAGGTACAGCTCGCTGGCCACCCGCAGGTAGAGGTCGGTGTCGAGGGCGTTGTGGTGGGTGACGAACGGCCGGGCCAGGGCGCCGCCGGGGACCGGGTTGAGGATCGGGGTCTCGACCTCCAGGAAGCCCCGCCGCTGCATTGACTCGCGCAGCGACCGCATCACCCGGGAGCGGACCCGCATGGTCCGCAGGGCGTCCGGGTTGACGGCCAGGTCGAGCTCGCGCTGGCGGGAGCGGACCTCGACGTCGGTCAGGCCCTTCCACTTGTCGGGCAGGGGCCGCAGGGACTTGCCGAGCAGGTACACCTCGGTCGCCTTGACCGACAGCTCGCCCTTCTTGGTCTTGATCACCGGGCCCTGGACGCCGACCCAGTCGCCGACGTCCAGATCGAGCACGACCTCGAACTGGTCGCGGCCAAGGGCGCCGGCGGTCAGCATCACCTGGAGCTCGTGACCGTCGTGGCGCAGGGTCCAGAAGGCGAGCCGGCCCATGGCGCGCTTGAGCACAATCCGGCCGGCCACCCGGACGACGTCGTCGGACTCCTCGCCGGGTTCCAGCTGCTGGTCCCAGCCCCGGCGGACCTCGTCGAGGGTGTGGGTGCGACGGAAGCCGACCGGGAAGGCGTCGATCCCGGCCGCCCGTAGCCGGGCCAGCTTGGCCCGGCGTGCCTGCTCGACCGCGGAGCGGTCTTCGTCCTCTGGCACGGGCCGGGCGGCTCCTCGGGTGGCGGTGGTCCTTCCGGCCCGCATGCTACCCGAGGGAGGGCGCCCGCCCGCTCCCTAGCTCACGGCCGGTCGCCGGGGCCGCGGTCGTCCCCCCGCCCGGGGGTCAGGTCCGCCTCTTCCACCACCACCGTGCCGGTCCGCCTGGTCACCGCGTAGTTGACCGCCCAGAGCACCAGGCCGCCGACCAGCAGCCAGATGGCCAGGATGTAGACGGCGCCATCACGGTCCAGCGGCAGCAGGAAGATCGCGGACACGACCGCCCCGATGACCGGCACGAAGGTGGGGGCCACGAAGTGGTCGTGAGCCACCGGGTCGCGCCTGAGGACGAGCACGCAGATGTTGACCAGCAGGAACACGCCGGTGAGAAGCAGGACGGTGGTCTCGGCCAGGTTGGTGAAGGCGTCGGAGGTCAGGATCAGCGCGTACGAGAGGACGGTGGTGAAGATGATCGCGAACCACGGTGTTCGCCGCGGCGATACCGCGCCGAACCAGGCCGGGAGCACGCCCTGGTTGGCCATCCCGTACAGCAGGCGTGACGCCATCAGCATGTTGATCAGCATCGTGTTGGACACCGCGATCATGGCGATGCCCGAGAACAGCCGGTCGATGTTGAGGTCGGGGACCCCGATCCTGACGATCTCGAGCAGCGGGCCGGTCGACTCGGTGAGGACGTCCAGCGGCACGGTCATGGCCGCGGTGAACCCGACCAGCAGGTAGATGATGCTGGCCACGACGATGCCGGTGACCAGCGCCGGGGGGAAGCTCCGGACCGGGTCGCGGACCTCTTCGGCCATGTTCACCGAGTCCTCGAAGCCGATGAAGGCGTAGAACCCGGTCGCCGCCCCCGCGACCACGCCGGTGAGTGCCCCGAAGCCGGAGTTCTTGAACTCGAACGCCTGGCCGGGGTTGCCGTCGCCGCTGAGCAGCACGTAGATGCCGATGGCGACGATGACCAACAGCCCGAGGAGCTCGATGAAAGTGATGGCGATGTTGATCCTGATCGACTCGCCGACGCCCCAGTAGTTGACCGCGGCCACCAGGGAGATGACCAGGATGGCGATCAGGACGGTGGGCGGGTTGGCGACGTTGGTCAACCCGGTGAAGTAGCGGCCGCCGATGGCGGTGGCCGCGAACGACGCCGAGGTCACCCCCGAGGCCATGACGGCGACCGTGACCAGGAAGCTGAGGATGCTGATGGCGAAGGCACGGTGGACGTAGAGCGCGGCGCCGGCCGCCCGCGGGTACTTGGTCACCAGCTCGAGGTAGGCGAAGGCGGTCACGAAGGCGAGGGCGAACGCCACCAGGAACGACGCCCAGACGGCCCCGCCGACGTCGCCGGCAACCCGTCCCGTGAGCGTGTAGATGCCGGCGCCGAGGATGTCGCCAAGGATGAAGAAGGTCAGCATCGGCCGGGTGATGACCCGGTTGAGGCGGGTCTCCTCAACATCTTCGATGCTGGTGACGTGGCCCGGGGCGCCGGGGGGTGGGCGCTCCTCCGGGTTGCGGTCGATGCTGTCGGTCATGCTGACCACCTCCAGAGAGGCTACCCACCGGATGACGAGCGCTGTGGCCGAACCTTAGCAAGAACGCAGGTCGGGGCGAAGAGGCACAGTTCGGCCGTGTCGTCGTTACCGCGCGGTTAGCCCTTCCCGTCATCGTTCGTCCCGGCTCCAGGCGGACCCTCGCGATCGGGACCACCTACCCCCGCCG